>JAJDDX010000275.1 GCA_029260055.1 Phycisphaerae bacterium | reverse complement strand
AAGCCGTTCAATACCCCCAGTCCACGTCAAGACCAAACGGTCGGTGGCGACCAAACGATAGCGCAGGGCAGTGAGCCGGTGTCGTGATTCGTCAGAATCGACATCCATAAGCCGTTGACGCACAATCGGCAATAACGACGCACCCATGTGTGCCAGTTGCGCTCTGATCGCACGCATTTCAATATCCGAAGCGCTTTTTAGCGTGCGTTCTATATCGCTCTTCGCAGCGGCCAATGCGGCTGGATCAATGTCGGGTAATATAGATTCTTCAGATGGTTCTGTTCGTGCGGTGGTTATAGCCCATTGTTTCAGATGTTCCAGACGCTGAGACGTCAAAGTCTGTGGCAACCACGGGTCCATGTGTTCGACGGGGGCTGACCAATGTTCCAGCAATTCCAGAATCGCCAATTGGTGCGCTAATCCTGATCGTTGAAATGCATCTACGGCTGCCATCGCCGCCACTTGAGGATACGGCGTTAAGCGGCGAATCGTTGCGTGTCTGAGTGTTGGATCACGTTGATCGAGTTGTCGCACCAGACGCACTGCCGCGGTCATATTGGGTTTTCCACTTTGCAACAACTCTTTCGGTGATTGTTGAAGCGCATCGGATTGATGATGTGTCAGCCACTCAATGAAGCGGTCGGCGGGCATCATCCCCTCAATAGATCCAATCTGCATCCCAGTCGGCGATAATACACGTAAGGCTGGAATACTGCTGATCCCCATAGCGCGTGCATCGGCTGTGGCGATGTCCACATCGAGGTAGACGCGCACCCAATTCGTCATTACGGATTGCGAAGATGGTTTGGCCAACTCGATATCAAAAGTACGACACGGGCCACACCATGCAGCGCCTGCACGTACGAGAATCGGTCGCCCTGTTTCCAACGCCTCTGAATATCCATCCGACAGTGTGTCATGCCATTTCAACAGATTTGCTTCATGGTTGTCATGATCAGATAATAGTTGATCAATATTCTCCTGCACGGCAATGTTGTTCTGCTTGTTGGTGTCATCATCGGCATGCTGAGCGACTACCAACGATGTCCATGTTGACGTTATCACTATGAACGCTGCAATTGCGATGATAGAATTGCGTGGCCTAAAGCTGTGTTGCGTGACACAGTGCGTGCGTTTATATGCCCTTCTATGATGCAAGTGAATGTTCACGGTGCACTCTCCTTCAGATCATCGTTGTTTGCGTAATTGTCACCGTGCATAATGCGTGACCAATAAACGTCGTATTCATAATTCGGACTGTGGTCTCGATCATGACAACGAATGCACTGATCCGCAGCAGTATAAGGTGTTCGCACTGTTGGTGTGAGCATGTGGGCCTGAGACGGGCCGTGACAACTCTCGCATCCCACATCTGTACGATCCGGCGATTGCTTTACGGATTGAAAACCCATCGGCAGACCATAACCTGTGGTGTGACATTGCTGGCAGTAGGGATCCACATGAGAGCCCGAATCCTTGAGCGTATCCCACGCATGAGCATGTTTCGCATTGCCCCAAATTCTGCAATCCGATTCGTGACATTGGATGCATGCATCTGATCCTGCGACGGTATAATTCGACGGTAAGTCTTCCATACCCGACATGTCTATACCCAATCCTGACTGCATCGCTGAAAAATCGTGCTCCGCAAGACCCTGATGAAAGTGCTTCAAATTTTTCTGTTGATGAATATCATCTGTAAACGACACATCCATCTCGACTATGGTTCCATCCCATCCATGTGCTGCTCGTTGCATTTGGACCAAAAACTTTCCCTTGTTGGTTGCGGATGCGACCAACACCGGTCCCACATGGTGCGGCGCGACGCTTTGCCCCGTTGGTCCACCAATGATCGCATCTGCCTCAGGGAATTGCTCGGCCAATTTCAGCAACTCTTCTTCCGGCATGTAGGCCAATACAATGAACGCATCAAATGCATCATCGTGATCCGCCAAAACCTGTATGAGCGAATCAACGGCATCCAATATGCGTAACTCATGTGTGTTATAACGATTCGAAAGAACACCTGTCACCAACACACGATGGCCATCGCTATTGATGATTTTGGCTGTTGGTACGAATGTTCGATCATCTGCATCACGCACGTTTGCAGAAACGAACAAACCAAATTCCTGATGCAATTCTGATAATGTGATCAATCCCAGCGCGACTTCAGATCCGCCTAAATTATGAACTGAATAGCCCATGGCAACTTCACCCTTCAACGCTGCCTGAAATTTGAATTCATCATATGGTGACGTTCCGGCGGGTGCTCCGCCAACATCCACCACAATCGTTGGGCCATCATCACGTGTTTGCGCCACGAAGCTGCCGCGACGCAATAATCCACCCGATTGATTCGACGCGCAGCCACACGGTACGATCCAACCCGCAGTATCACCACTGACAATGAGCGTTAATGCACGGGTTCCAGAAGGCCGTGATTCCGGCTTACACCCGGCGCAGTCCCATACAACCAATACAGCGCATATCAGCGTCAATCGTTGACAGGCAGAGCTGCACCATTGCACACCGTCATGCTGACCCGATGGCGCATCAGATTGTCGTTGGTCGTGTATCATGCAACGCATTTTAGGGCTCAATATATCAGTGCATATGTCAAAATATTGACGTTAATTTCTTCCGCATTCGCAATTTCGTTTCCACCACAACAACAACATCCCTGCGTATGCTCGGTATCGTTCAGTCCATCCTGCGAATAGAGCACTCCGAGTCTGCCATCAATCGATATGCCC
>JAJDDX010000274.1 GCA_029260055.1 Phycisphaerae bacterium | reverse complement strand
ATCGATATCGACAATTTCAAACGCCTAAACGACAGCTATGGGCACAAGGTCGGTGACGATGTGCTCAGGGCGGTCGCGGGCGTGCTCGGGCACGCCGCCGGTCACCTCGGTGCCGTCGGTCGGTACGGGGGAGAGGAATTTGTCGTCTTGCTCCGCGGCCTCTCTGTGGACGACACGCGCGACACGGCACAAGAGTTGGTCGAGAGGGTACGCACGATCGATGCCGTGGCGCTCGGGTCAGGTGGCACTGTGACGTGCAGCCTGGGCGGCGTGTGGTGCGACGATGTGACCGTCGGCTCGGCGGAGGAACTCATCGCGGCGGCCGATGAGCTGATGTACAAGGCCAAGCGGGGGGGCAAGGACCGCTCCTGCTTCGCTTCCCTTCTGGAAGCACCGATCGGAAGCCGTGCCGGCGCCGGCACACGCCCCGAGCGACCCGCACCGAGCGCGGCGGGCACGGGCGACATGTCAATCGGCGAGTTCTATGCCCTGGCGTCCCAACTCAATGCCGAAGAGCCCGAGAAGTTCATTGGCATCCGCAAGGAGGAGCGGAAGAAGATCGTTTTGCCGTGTGAGGTGCATTACTTCACCGGAACCGGCACGGAAATGCGGGGCGAACAGGGCGCCACGCGCAACATATCGACGGGCGGAATCAGTGTCCTGCTTGCCAGGCCGATGGTCCGCGGCGAGGCCGTCGAGGTCATGCTCGACAAGGGGACCTCGAAGTTGTTCATCGCGGGTCTCGCGTCGTTCTGTCGACACATTCGCGGGCATGTTCACGAGGTCGGCGTGCAGTTCGTCACGCAATCCGTCGCCCCGATCATCTCCGAAGACATTCCGCACGCGCTTCGGGAGCACGACTGGGTGGCACAGGCCCTGACTGCGAAGTGCGAGGGCAAGCTGGAACAAAGCGTGTTGCATTCATGAACGGTCCACGGGCTACGCACTCAGCAAGGAAGGCGTTGAAGCAAACATGAAGTCCGCGATGACGATTATTGTGGCTGTCGGCGATCCGGATACCCGAACCGCGCTTACCGGCACGCTGCGCGAGGACCACCACGCTGTCATCGTCGTCGACAGTGGCGCGGAACTACTGCAGACGTCGGTCGTCGAGTCGCCCGACCTGATCATCCTCGATCGACGCCTGCCGGACTTGGACGGCTTCGACTGCGCCCGCAGACTGCGTGCAGGCCTGAATACGCAGAGCACGCCGGTCTTCATGATCGCGGGCGCCGTCACGCCGCAAGAGACGATCGCGGCGCTGGCCGCCGGTTGCGATCACTATTTCTCGGCCGCGATCGACCCGGTGGAACTCGGGCTCCGCACGCGTTCCGTGGTTCGCATGCGCGGCGAGGCATCAGAGGGCTCGGGCGTCGGTGTGCTCGGCGAACACGCCCGTGTGATGACACTGCTCGTCGACTTCTCACGGCGCTTGGCCGGCGTGCACGAACTCAGTGCGGTCATCGAGGAGGCTGCTTCGTCGGCGGCCCAGATGATGTGCAGCCGCCGCGTGAGCATCATGATGCCCGACGATGACGAGACGCACCTCACAGTCGCCACCAGCCTCGGCGTTGATCAGGCATTTGCGACTGATTTTCGGTGCCGCGTGGGCGAGGGCGTCGCGGGCCGCGTCTTTGCCACCGAAGAACGGGTAGTGCTGGAGTCGCGCTCGGCCCTGCCGCCGGATGCGGACGATCACGATGGCGAGTTCTTCAGCTCGATGCCGTCCATTGTCGTGCCGCTCAGCACGTCGGAGCGCACGATCGGTGTCCTGAGCATCACGGGTAGGCAGGACCACAAGCCCTTTACGCCGCTGGACATCGAGTACATCGAACTCGTAGCGAACATCACAGCCGCCATGATCGAAGACATTCTGTCACGGGCGGCACGGGATCAGTCGCACGATTCCATCGTCATCGCCCTGGCGAAGCTGGCTGAGTATCGCGACAACGACACCGGCAAACACCTGGATCGCGTCACGCGATTCGCACTGATGTTGGCGGAACAACTGCGGACCGAGCAATCCTATTCCGGCACCATCGACGACGGCTTTCTTTCGGATCTGACGCGGGCCGTGCCGTTGCACGACATCGGGAAGGTCGCGATTCCGGATCAGATTCTCCTGAAGCCGGGCCGGCTGACGGAACAGGAGATGGAGGTGATGCGGACCCACGCCGACATCGGCGCGTCCACCATCCAGTCGATCCTGGATCACGCTCCGGGTACGCGATTCCTGCAGGTAGCCGAGCAGATCGCCCGAGGCCATCACGAGTGGTATGACGGCAACGGCTATCCCAACGGCATCAGCGGTGAGGCGATTCCGCTTCCCGCTCGAATCACCGCCATCGCCGATGTCTACGATGCGCTGACGACGCGCCGACCCTACAAGGAACCCATGCCGCACGAAAAGGCCGCGAGCATCATCCTCGGAGCTTCCGGCCTGCAGTTCGACCCGGCTATCGTGGCGGCTTTTCAAAAGCAAGAGAGTCGCTTCATCGAAGTGGCCGCCGCGCTGCGTGACGACTTTGACGCCTCGCCCGACCCCATCGACACTGAACACGCACTCGCGACGCAAGCAAGTGTGTAGCGTATCTTGCGGCCCGGGCACCGTGGAGAGGCCAAGGCTCGACTACGCTGCCTGAAATCAGGGCCACGGTCCGAGCTTCACTGCGGCTGTCTACTCATCTTCGTCTCGATTCACAGCGAGCGATCTGCCCGCGATTCGTTCCGGGCAGTGCACCAGTACCGGCGCGAGTGGGGGCCCGGGACGTGGTTGTGACTGGCTCGACGATTCGTTAGCATGGAGGAGTGAGGATAGACCGTACGTGCCGCCCGGATGCCGCACTGAGTGAGCCCCGAAGGGCATGCCATACAGGAACGAGACGGATGACGCGCATTTCGCCCCCGGTTCTTCTCCTTCTCTTCGTCTCTCCTGCCGGTGCGCAACTACTCAGCGACTTGCGTATCGACGGGCCGGACGAAGTCGAAGAGAGCGATTCCAATCTCTACACCGTAGTGGCCGAGTTCGACAACGGATGGGAATTCGATGTGACTTCGAGTTCCCACCTGTGGCTCGACCCGGGAGTTCATGCCGAAATATCGCCACATGGCGAGTTGGAGTCGTATGTCGTCCGTGGCGACCAGGTGGAGACGATACACGCCGTCTTCGAATACGAGAGCCTGCTCTACGGGGCCGCGCGAGATGTCGGTATTCTCGACCTGGACCTTCAAGACCTCGTCGTGGATCGCGTACTGCCCGGAGGCAACTTCTTCATCGTGCCGTTCGCCCAATGGCCGAACCAGGTGAGCGGCGCTGTGCGTGTCTTCTCGCGGGCGGGAGAACTGGTTCGCGTACTGCCGGACGAACAGGTGCAGGGGTCGCAGGGAACTCCGTCATTCGACCTGAACGGGAACTTGGTCTTCGGCCAACTGCACCAAGATGTCATCCGGCGCGTGAGCCCGTACGGCCAGTCGCTCGACTCCGTCTTGGGCGGCAGTCTGAACGGCCCCACCGGGACGGCCATAGACCGTACCGGGGGTGTGACGGTGGGTAGCTACTTCACGGACAGCGTCAAGTTCTTCGATCGGGAAGGCAACTACCTTCGCGACCTCCATCATTCAGGGACGGAGGATCCGCACTTCGTGGCGTATGACCGACGCGGAAACCTGTTCGTCGGCTCGCGCAACAACGGAAACGGACGCGTTGCCGTGTTCGATTCGAACCTCAACTTCATGCGCTTTATCGGAAGCGGGATTCTCGTGCCGCATCCGAGCGACCTGGCCTTCGACAAGTCGCAGGACCTGTGGGTGACAATGCCGGGCTCGATCCGCAAGTTCACGAGCGAAGGCGCGATCCTCGATACCATCACCTACCCACGCCTCGACCCGACGGGCATCGCTCTCGACGAGGAAGAGAACCTCTGGGTTACCAACGCCGAAGCACATGACGTGTACGTGTTCTCTCCGGAGGGCGAACTGCTCGACCGCATCGACATCGACTTGGGGGCCGATCCTGATCCACAACGCCGGCTCTACGGAATTGCCTTCGAGGTCATGCATCCTGCCCCGGATCACGATGCGGATGGCGACGTGGACCTGGACGATTATTCGGCGTTCGCCCTTTGCTTGTCGAGTTCCGGACCCGAAACGCCTTCTCCGTTCCAGGAGTGCGGCGATCTGTTCGACCTGAATTGGGATGGCGATATCGACCTGTACGACTACCGTCTGTTCGAGCAGGCACGCCAAACCGGAACGCGATGATGAGCCCCGGCAAGGCGGGCTGCCCGGCTGACCGCCTTCCTTTCACTTTGTGAACGATCCTGCTACGCTGACGGGTAACCCGATTGGAGGTTGCCCGTGCCTTACCCGCGATCGTCCGTCGTCACCCTCCTTGCCGTGGTCCTCGTCATGATCCTGGCGGCCGGATGTCCCGTGTTCATCCCGATATGGCCGTCCGATGTGGCGGATAACGCCAACAACGATGCGAACGACAACGGTGATGACGGATCGGACGAACCGTCCGACCCCAACGACAACGGCGACGATGCCAACGCCAACGACAACGGACCGGTCGAGCCGCCGCCGGATGATCCGGTCGAGCCGCAAGTGGGCGAGTTGACCCTCGACCTCGGCGGTGGCGTGTCGATGGAACTCGCACTCATTCCGACGGGTACGTTCCTGATGGGTACCGAGAGCACAGCCCACACCACGCTGGAGCGCAGCCGCCCGGTCCACACCGTGACGATAGGCCGAGACTTCTACATCGGAAGGTACGAAGTCACACAGGCCCAGTGGCAGGCGGTGATGGG
The DNA here is from genome assembly GCA_029260055.1 of Phycisphaerae bacterium. GTDB lineage: Bacteria > Planctomycetota > Phycisphaerae > UBA1845 > UBA1845 > JADFOB01. The sequence continues at coordinate 7,199 of JAJDDX010000274.1, read as the reverse complement.
CGACAACCCGTCGGGCTTTAGCGGCGACGACCTGCCGGTGGAGAGCGTGTCCTGGTTTGAAGCTGTCGAGTTCTGCGAAACGCTGTCGGCTGCCACCGGCTACGACATCCGCCTGCCGACCGAGGCTCAGTGGGAATACGCGTGTCGTGCCGGTACCACGACAGCCTATTCGTTCGGAGACGACGCGGCGGGCCTGCCCGACTACGCGTGGTACACGGACACCGGAGAGTTCATGACTCACGAGGTCGGCGCCAAGCTGCCCAACTTCTGGAACCTGTTCGACATGCACGGCAACGCGCTGGAGTGGTGTGAGGATGTCTGGCACGCCGACTACACGGACGCACCAAGCGATGAAGCCGCATGGTCCACGGACGGTGATCCTGCGTCCCGCGTCCTTCGCGGCGGCGGATGGTACAGCCCCGAGCACAACCTCCGATCCGACTACCGCTTCAAGTACCGCGCCGACGGCCGATACCACGGCATCGGCTTCCGCGTGGTGGCGGGAAGTTGATGGCCGGCGCGCAGTTCTCGACGCATCCGACCGTGTCGGTTAGGGTCGGTTCCTAAACGCATCGAGCATCTATCATGCGAGCTACGAGTGACGCAAACCCGAGTACAGCGCAGCGCCCGGCGGCGATGGCTCTTTCGCCTTGCGGCCATCGCCATGACCTTCGCGCCGTTCGTTGTGTGCGAGCTACTCTGCGCGTGCTTCGATTGGGGCCGCCCCAGCCTTCACGATGATCCACTCGTCGGTTTCCAGGCGGTGCGCCCGTTGTTCGTCCTGAACGATGACGAAGCGCGCTACGAGATCCCCACCGCGAGGCAATCGCACTTTCGGCCGGAGTCGTTCGCAGCCGCCAAGCCGGCTAACGAATTCCGCATCTTCTGTCTCGGTGGCTCGACCGTTCAGGGGCGCCCCTTCGCTATCGAGACGTCGCTTACCACGTGGCTCGAACTCAGCCTGCAGGCGGCCGACGCCGGCCGCAACTGGGAGGTCGTCAACTGCGGCGGCATCTCCTACGCCGGCTATCGCCTGGTGCCGATTCTGAGGGAGGTGCTGCAATACGAACCGGACCTGATCGTGCTCTACACCGGGCACAATGAGTTCCTCGAGGACCGGACCTACGACCATATCAAACGCCGCGGGGAAACCGTGAACACGCTGATCGCCACCGCGTTTCGATCCCGCACGTTGACCTTGGCTCGGGAAGCTTACCTGAACCTCCGCGGCCTCTCGTCGGACGATCCCGCCGGCGCTCGGCCGCTCTTGCCCGCGGAGGTAGAGGCCCTTCTGGACTACGGGGGCGGACTCGAAGAGTACCACCGGGACGAGCAGTGGCGTTCGGCTGTCATCGCGCACTACCGGCGGAATCTACATCGCATGGTTGGCCTGGCCGATGGCGCTGGTGTCGAACTGCTGCTCGTCAATCCGGTCAGCAATTCGGCGGACTGCCCGCCGTTCAAGTCGGAACACCGGGCAGACCTGAGCGAAGAGCAGCAAGAGGAGTGGGCATCGCTCTGCCAGTCCGCACGTCAACATTTCCAACGCGACGACTACGACTTGCACGAAGCCATACGGCTGCTTGAACGGGCCTGCGACGTGGACGACATGCACGCCGGTATCTGGTATGCGCTGGGACAGTGCTATCAGACGGTGGGGCGGGACGATCAGGCTCGAACAGCGTACCTTCGGGCGAAGGAGCTGGATGTCTGTCCGCTGCGAATCCTGCGGCCAATGAACGAGGTGGTCCTCGAAGTGGCGGCTGCGACGGGCACGCCGCTGGTCGATGCCCAGGCTCTCTTCGAACGCCACAGTTCGAACGGTATCGTCGGGGCCGACTGGCTATTGGACCACGTCCACCCCGGAATCGCAGGGCACCAGTTGATCGCCGACGATATCGTCAAGGCGCTCGTTCAGCGCGGCGTCGTCCACCCGCGTCCGGATTGGGCTAACCGAAAGGAACAAGCCTACCAGTTACATCTCGACCAATTGGGTGACCTCTACTTCCTCAAGGGCACACAGCGTCTCGAAAAGGTCCGCGACTGGGCAAGGGGACGGGCCGATCTCACCCCGCGGCCACCGCAGGACTAGGACCTATCCCAAAACTCTTTCCGAGCTGCGGCCGTCCCGGAGCGATGACAGAGAAACCGCTGGCTTACGCGCGCGGCTCTGTGCGTCTACGTCGATTCGCGCGGCTTTGGGATAGCCTCTAGTATGACAGCGCCAGAATCGCGCCGGCAAGTGTATCGGGGTTCGGTTTCCGGGCGTACGAGCAATCAGAGCGCCGGGCGCAAGCCCGGTGACATGACCGCGAGTTTGCGCCACGCGGCTCTGATCACGCCATAGCGCTGTCATATTAGCAGGTCGTTGAAGAACGTAGCGTCGTCCCTTGTGGGCGACGAACAGTCGCGTTGGTCGCCACCCACTAGGGGCGGCGCCACAGGGCTGCGCTCGTTCGCCGTTTCTTTCAGCGGGCTGCTAGCACGGCCGCGCGCCAATCCACGAAGGCGGTCCCTGGCGGGTCGCCGCGTCGCCGGACTGACGCGAGCAACGCTGGCTATGGCGGTCGTGTCGACGCGAGTGCGGCCCGGACCGGCTATTGCAGGCCGCAAACCCCCTTTCCTACTGGCGCTGCCTCGCCGAGATTACAGTGGAACTGACGAGTGCAATTCGGTATCATGGCCGCAGCGACTGACCTGGGTTGTTCGAGAAGGAGGGGCCCCCTTGCTGCGCACTGCGACCACACTGCTGATCGTGCTAATTGCCGGACCGATCGCCGCCGCCCAGACCGTTCACTACGTCGATGACGACGCCGCGCCCGGCGGCGACGGCCTGGCCTGGGCAACGGCCTACGACACGCTGCCGCCGGCGCTGACCGCCGCGCAGCCCGGCGATCAGATCTGGGTGGCTTCCGGCACCTATGTAGGCAACTTCACGCTCGCCCTCGGCGCCCAGATGTACGGCGGCTTTGACGGCACGGAAACGCTGCTGACCCAGCGCGACTGGACGATCAACGAGACGATCCTCGACGGCAACCAATCCGGCAGCGTAATCACCGGCCCCACCGGCGCGACCGCGTCGACCCAAATCGACGGTTTCACGATTACCAATGGCAGCGCGTGGAACGGCGGCGGGCTGTACCTGGCCCACTCCTCTCCGGGAATTGTGAGAAACGCGATCACAGCCAACAGCGCCAGCGGCGACGGTGGTGGACTGTACCTGTTCGCCTCCTCGCCAACGATCGGGAACAATACGATCATGGGCAACAGCGCCAACGACGGCGGCGGATTGAAGCTGCGGTCCAGTGCCCCGGTGGTAACCAATAACTCGATCACCAGCAACAACGCCGTTGATTCCGGAGGTGGACTGGGTCTCGTCAACTCCTCCGCTAGAATCGTGGATAACACGATCAGCGACAACACCGTCGTGATCCCCGGCCCCTTCGCGGCTGGCGGCGGGTTGTACGTGTACGATTCCTCTCCGACGATCGAACGCAACAAGATTAGGCGCAATAGTGCCGCTCTCGGCGGAGGGCTTTGCCTGTTCGACTGCTCTAACCCCAAGATTCGAAGCAACTGGATTGCCGGCAACCGTGGACACGGATTGTCAATGGAACGCTGCACCGGGTCGATCGCGAACAACGCAATCACGGGTAACGGGGGCTCTGGAGTGCGTCTGGAGGATTCCGCGCCCTGGATCGGAAACAACACAATAATGGGCAACGAGTACTCCGTAGGTGGCGGTGTGCGCCTGGTCAACTCGTCCCCCACGATCGTGAACACGATCATCGCGTTCAACGCGTCAGGGGTACACCGCTCTGGCAGCAGCGGTCCGCCAACGCTGCGCTATAACTGCGTCTACGGCAACACCGCGCACGATTACGACGGCCTCGCCGATCCAACCGGGATGGACGGGAACATCTCAGTAGATCCGCGCTTGGCCGATCCGCAGCACGGGAACATGCACATTCAGCCGGACTCACCATGTGCGGACGCCGGAAGCAGCGCCGACGCTTGGGGCGATTTCGATATCGACGGCGAGCCGCGCACCCTGCCGCTGGCCGGGACCGTCGACATCGGCGCCGATGAGTCGGACGGCACGGTGTGGTCGGAAGGGCCATACGCGATCGTACGGGTAAGCACGACTGGCGACGATGCGAACGATGGTTCGTCGTGGGCTCTGGCCATCCGCAGCGTGCAAGCCGGTATCGACATAGCCGCCGCGTTGGGTGGCGAGGTTTGGGTGCAAGCCGGCACCTATGAGGGATGCATAACGCTCCATTCGTACGCACACGTATATGGTGGATTCGCTGGCTCGGAGACCTCGCGGGACGAAAGGGACTGGCGCACCAGCGACACCATCCTTGACGGTCAGCAAGAAGGCTCCGTCGTGGCCGCGTACGCGGGTTACAGAGCCAGCACAATCGACGGCTTTACGATCACCGGCGGCAGCGCGCAAAATGGCGGTGGACTGTCTGTGTTTCGCTCCTCGCCGACGATCATGAACAACACGATTACACAAAACAGCGCTGATACCCGCGGCGGCGGATTGTATGTAAGCGGGTTCGCGCCGGCGATTGCACACAATACGTTCACGCGGAACAGCTCCGCCACTCGGGGTGGCGGGCTCTACCTGGGTTCCGGCTCCCAGACAATCACCAATAACACGGTCATTGGCAACACCGCTGCTGATGACGGCGGTGGACTGTACTTGTACGGCTCCACAGCGACGATCGTGAACACCACGATCACCGGGAACCACACCGGTGGAGACGGCAGCGGCTTGTATCTCTATTACTCCTCCCCCACGGTCGCGAACACCACGATCACGGGGAACCACACCGGTGCCGACGGCGGTGGCCTGTATCTCTACTACTCCTCGCCCACGATCACGAACACAATTATCGCTTTCAACTCGTCCGGGATCTATCAGGTCTACTACGCCTATTTCCATCGCTACAACTGCGTCTTCGGTAACGACGCGTACAACTTCAGCGGACTTTCCGACCCCACCGGGACAAACGGCAACATATCCGTCGATCCGTTGTTCGTCCGTGAAGCGGACCCCGGACCCGACGGCGTGTGGGGCACCGATGACGATGACTACGGCGACCTGCACCTGTCGCTCGATTCGCCCGTCATCGACGCCGGGAGCAACTTCGAAGTGCCGGCCGACGAGTTCGATCTCGACGGCGACGGTGACACGGACGAGCTGATGCCATTCGATTTCGACGGCTACGCTCGTCTCGTCGATGACCCGCTGACTCCGGACACGGGATACGGTAGCCCGCCTGTCGTCGATATGGGGGCGTACGAACGCCCTCGTCCGGGAGACTGCCTCCAGGCTGGCGTCGCCGACCACGACGGCGACGTGGATTTCGCCGACTACGTTGGTCTGGAGGCTTGCCTGACAGGGCCCGGCGGCGACCTCGTCCCGACCTGCGAGTGCTTCGACCTCGACGGTAGCGGCTTCGTCGACCTGGCAGACGTGGCGGTGTTCCAGCGGTCATTCACGGGCGAGTAGGCTACCCGCGGCCGTAAAAACGCGAAAACCCGCCGGAAAGGCGGGTTCTGCAAGTGCTTCAAGCAATCGAGGCCGACGGGAGTCGAACCCGCAACCACCGGATCGACAGTCCGGTACTCTAACCAATTGAGCTACGGCCCCAGTTTTCTCTTGCACCGATAGGGCGGCGGTACGCCATCCACATCGGACCGCTCGACGCCAGCCTTGAACAGCCTTCACGTCGAGCCAGACGCGTATTCATAGCCAAATCGCGGCCCCGCGTCAAGCGACCACGTCGTATCGGCACCAGCCGGCTGCCGGCCCGCTGATTATCGCAACCGGCTCGGGCTATGCCCCATAACGAAGGCCCCGGCGCTCGCCACCTGCTCCAAGGGCACGGGAAAACAGCACGATCCGCCGAGCCAAGGGTGCCGGCGGTCCTTGACGGAGGCATGCAGCCACGACGGCGGAAAACGGCCCCGGCGGCTGCCGTTGCCCTACCCGGTGAACGCGTTCGGGTCGAGCGAGTCCAGCTTGTCGTCTTCCTTGGAAGCGTCGTCCGCGCCAGCCATGGGCTCCTTCTGGGCGTCGATGACGGGCCAATCGCAGGCGTACTTCGCGTTGATCTCGACGAAGTTCTGCCACTTGTCCGGCAGGTCCTCTTCCGCGTAGATGGCGGTGGCCGGGCATTCCGGCGGGCAGAGCCCGCAATCGATGCACGTTTCGGGATCGATCACGAGGAAGTTCACGCCCTCATGGAAACAGTCAACGGGACAAACCGCCACGCAGTCTGTGTACTTGCACCGGATGCAGGGCTCCGCGACGACATGGGCCATCAGATCATCTCCATGTAAAACCGGGGACCAGGTTCCCCCAAACCACGAATCTCTCACGCTTGGTATCCGCAGGCGTTTTTTTGTCAAGCCGAAAAACGCAAAATCGGCGGCCGGGGGGGCACCGAGCGCGATGCCGCGCAGGTCGGCTCCGCGGGAGCCCTTGGGAACCGGCGATTTGCAGCGCCGGCTGCCACCGTGCTTGCCACGCTCCGGCCCCGTGCATATCGTGGCCCCGATGCCCGACTCCGGACGAACCGTCGCTCACGCCCGCGTGATGGCACTCCTTACGTTCGTCTCGCGCATCCTCGGCCTGGCACGCGAATGGGCGTTCGCCTACTACCTCGGCACGGGCGAACTTCTCTCGGCATTCCGCTTGGCCTTTATGGTTCCCAATCTGGCACGACGGCTCTTCGGTGAAGGTGCCCTGTCCGCGGCGATGATCCCCGTCCTGAGCGAAAGCCTTCAGCGCCGGGGCGAGGGACCCTCGCGAGCGCTCTTCGGGGCCCTGCTCGTTAGGCTTCTGGCGGTGCTCGTGGCAATCCTTCTTGTTGCCGAGTTGGTCGTCGCGGTCTGGCGCTCGTTCGACGGCGATCTTGCTCTGGCACTGACAGCGGTCCTCCTGCCCTACATGGTGCTGATCTGCGTCGTGGCGGTGGCGGGCGGCGCGCTCAATGTGCGTGAGCGGTTCGCCGTACCGGCGGCCGCCCCGATCATCCTGAACCTCTCTATCCTCGCGGCGGTCCTGGGCGGCGGCGCGCTGATGGGCTGGAGCGGGCAACAACTCGTCTGCGCGGCGTGCGGCGGGGTGCTGGTCGCCGGTGTCGTGCAACTCATCGCGATCGGCGCGGCGCTTAGGGCGG
>JAJDDX010000273.1 GCA_029260055.1 Phycisphaerae bacterium | reverse complement strand
GTCAGAACAAGGCACTGTAAAATGGTTCAACCGAACCAAAGGCTTTGGTTTTATTGAAAGAGAAGGTGGAGACGATCTGTTTGTTCACAAATCAGATGTTGAAGGATTCATCAACGAAGGCGATAAAGTCGAGTTTGTAGTAGGCGAAGGTCAAAAAGGACCTGCAGCACAACAAGTCAAAAAATCAGCATAGGCAACAAATTTTTTAATTTAAGATTTCATCTTGTTTTCTTAAACTAGTCTATCTTTTTATTATTTTTAAAATTACTTTCAAAAATTTGTGGTCCCGCGGGACGGAATTGAACCATCGACAACCCGGTTTCTGTATGCCTGATGGGCTGTTATTTGTTTAGCCATCTAAAGCCAACAACTACAGCCAGGAGCTCTACCAGGCTGAGCTACCACGGGACAAAAAATTGAAGATCTCTGCTATTAAAAAACTATCGTAGATCAATCACAAATCTAATCATCAAGATTCGTATATGCATAAATACCCTGAAAAGTTTTGCAGGGTAGTATGTCGGAGCTAAAACTATTCTACTCTGGATACGTATGTATTCCATATTTGGACACCCCCGATTCTGCTGTTCTGAGAGATGTTTGGATAAACTCAAAAAATATTGAAAACATGTACTTTGCTACAGGGACCTTTTCTAGTGAAAGTAAACTCTACTTTCCTGATTCTACAAACCACTACATTTTAGCTAAATTCAAAGACAGTGAGCAAATCTCAAAAGATCTTTCAGATCACAATCAAGAGAAAACATCATTTGTCTTTGACATCAAAGATGGCCTCTTTCAAAGAGAGCAACAAGGTGATGTAAATTTTGTCTCTGTATATTATTTGGAATATGGGGATGATTTACAAGAAATTGCAGATCTCTTACTGAAAAGAGACAAAATTGAGATGGCTGGATTTGGAAACATGAAAACGTTTTGCTTAAAGAGTTCAAAATTCACATTTCCTTATTCTGAAAATATTGCTGTAATAGAAATCTCGGGCGAAAAAAGTTATCAAAGTATGAAGAAATACTGTGATCAAACTAGACGTGATGCTAATCGAAAAGGAATGGCAATGACCAGTTTGATGAATCTTTCAATTCTTGAAAAATTAAAGTAGAAAAGTTAAAGTTTCTGCACGTGAGGCGGTGTTAAAATACTATTCTACCTTAACCTAACCATTGAAACAACGTAGTCTGTTATTATTTGAAAATAGTATAAAATCCGAGTCTACAAAGAAGGAATATTTCAAAAGTTTGACAAGATTCAAGGATTTTTACAAACTAAAGGACTTTGATTCTATCATTCAGATGGATCAAAAACAGCTCCAGATTATGATCGAAGATTATGTCATGGAAATAAAGAATCATCTTTCACCTAACACCATACCTACCAGGATCTTCCCGATCCAAACATTCTGCGATGTCAATGATGTTGTGATTAACTGGAAGAAGATAAGGCGACTGTTCCCGGCCAAGGTGAAAAGGTCAGGTTCCAAGGCCTGGACCACCAAGAACATCCAAAAGATGCTTGAACATTCACCTGATATCCGTTCAAAGGCTTTGATTCATTTCTTGGCCTCTTCAGGTGTACGGATTGGTGCCATTCAGGAATTACGATTAAGACATTTGACAGAAATGCCTGGCGGCTGCAAGTCCGTGATCGTATATCCAGAATCAACTGAAGAATATGTTACCTATCTAACTCCTGAAGCTTCAAAAGTTCTTGACGCATATCTGAACAAAAGACGCGAGGATGGTGAACTGATCAAGCCAGAAAGTCCTGTATTTAGAACACAATACCAGATTGGAATTCAGAAAGTGGTGCCGCTAAGCGAACGTGGCATGAGCAATGTTATGCAGAGGGTTATCAAGAGGTCATTGATTAAAAGAGAAAAAATTAACAACGGTCAAAGATACGATGTACAGTTGGATCATGGTTTCCGCAAACGCTGGAATACCATTTTAAAACTGAACAAGGATGTCTCTCCTGCCATTGTAGAAAAGATGATGGGACACAAGGTAAATCTAGACAGCGTGTATCTTACGCCTACTGATGATCAAATGTTTGAGGAATTCCAGAAGGAAATTGCAGACCTTACGATAGATGATTCAGAAAGGGTAAGGGTAGAGAACCAGAATCTTGAATCTGAAAAGACGGAACTGGAAAAGAAAGTCAACGAGATAGAACAGATGAAACAGCAGCAGGCAGACGAGAACACAAGGCGTGATCAGGCCTTGGAATATCTGATGAGAAAGGAAAGGGAACGAGAAATAAAAAATATCTGATTATATTTTCTTGAATTTTTGCAATGAATTTTTTATAATATTGTCTAACTCTCTCTGAAATGTTTTAATGTTCTTTAACATATTCGGGGTGAACAAAGCCAACATTTTTTCTTCTACATATATCATTGTTCCAATTTTAATCTGTGCATTTTCAGATATGCCAAGCTGTTTTTTGTATTTTTTCAAACTTCTAATTTCAAATTCCAGATTTTTATATACATTATGGAGAAAAGCCTGTAAGAAAAATTTTGCAATATGATAATTGAGAGTTTTTTCACTGATTGCATCCATACGAACCAAACTTGTTTTATCATCACTGTCTTCTTTAATGATGTTGATTTTATCATGTGACTGACAATAAAACTTACTCATGTTGACATTTAATCCAGTTGTTGGTAATGTGTATGAGAGATCTATGGTATTGTCATATGGTTTTATTTTTATCGAATTTATGATTTCAAAGAATGCATCTTCAAATTTTTCAGCAAGATCCGGTTGTTTAAAAATATGAAAAAGATTTTTTAGAATTTTATCATCAAATAATTTGTCTTCTTCAGGCTTTCCTTGCATGTAATGAATAAACAGACAATTAAACACTTTCAAAGGTGAACAGATTAATTTTCTTTCAATCTTGTCAAAGAGTTGGATAATGCCTAATGGTGTGATTGAAAATTCCTTATTTCCTCTGCCATTGGTATCTTTTACATCATTTGTACGTATGATTAGGAACTTTTTTTCTAAATTCTTATAATTGTCATTCCAAGTTGCTATTGGAATTTTTGGATCATTTTTGGATAATGAGTAACCGGTAACCCCTTTTTTCTCACCGTTTATGATTTTATTATTTTCTAAAACCGCCTTCAATATTTTATTCTGTGTTTCATTTACCGATATATCGCCCATTCTAATATATCGTGATACACGATAGATATATAACTCTTTTTGTTTTTAGACTAATTAGACAAAAATGCAACAGAGATTCACAACAGGAGTATCATTTGATGAAAAACTGATATCTGAACTGGACAGGCAAAGGGGTCTTATTTCACGCTCCAGATACATAGAGGAAATCATCCTCACTCACATCAGTGGGCGGTGCCGCCAATGAGCACTATCCAATTACCTTGTTGTGAAAACTTACCTGTTTATGAAATTGATTATTCTATTGGTAGCACTTACTTGGTTTGTGATTGCTGTTTTACTAAACCTCACTTTCAGAGGGGAATTAAATTAAAAAAAGAGATTGGTTCTGTCTCCAAACTTGGCCAATCTCAAATGAACACCCGCGCGCTAACGGAGGTATCTGATACTTGTTAGCCAACATAGTACATATCCTTTATTGTTCTGAGTTGGTGGTCGCGGCCACATGACGCAGACGTTCTATTTCTGGATGATGGAATTCAGAGATGAAGATTCGGCTCGCGGAGATTTGGCAAGGGATATGAAATGGGATGGATCCAAAAACCTGTACAATCTAAAACGAAAAGGTATGATGAAACGATTGCGAAAAAAAGGTGCATGTCGTGATGCTGTTACAACTTTCGAAAGATGCTACCAACAGTATCTGGATTATTTTGGTTTGTTTGTTGAAGGAAGTAAAGATGAAAAGAATGTACAACTGGCAAAAAGATTTGGTGAACCGATTGGTCATATTAGAGGAACGCCGATACTCCAAGGAATCAAACGTTTGGACTGGTCAGAAGGTTGGAGAGTGTTTTGTAAGTTCTGCTTGAGATGGCACTTGCATGGGAAGACTGAAAAAATTAATCTGGGTCACAGGGTTGCACACTGTACAAGTCATAATGCAACATATGGCGACATGCAAGAATCCCAATATGTAAAATATGGTTATTATTTGCTGACTGACCCGGTGGCGAGGACGGAAAAAACCGGTAAGATATATTCTGAGGATACACCGCGAACCAGAATATTTTTTGAGGATTATGAGAAATGACGCTGGAACCTGTTAACCGAGAAGACATAATAGATAATTTCACTTCTCAGAAGGTGCGAATGCTTCCCGTAAAACCGCGAAGCAAGGCACCCGATATGGACGAATACAAACCCTATCTAAGCGGTGAAATGATTTGGGATTCCGGATTCAAACCCGAACAGAATATTGGTGTCATTTGCGGCAAGGTTTCAGACGGTCTTTTTGTAATAGATATTGAGAAAATACATCCTGAAGATTACCAAACCAAGGCACCAAAACCGAGACATATTCCATGTGAGGAGTCAGTCATTCATCAGATTATTCCAAACTGTACGGATGTAACCTTTACCACAAAAACAGGCTCGGGAAGCTATCATTTGCTGGGAAAGGCGGATAGATTGCCATCAAAAACTTCCAAATTCATCTATGTAAAAGATGATGAAAATATCTATCAGATTGATTTTAAGGTGACAGGGCAGTGCGTTGAGGCAAGTTCGATTCATGAGAACGGCAATCAATACGAGATGATCTCACATACCAAAACCATCAAAAGATTTGATTTACAACATATTTTGAAAAGAATTGAAAAAATTGGATTCAGACCTGCAAGCAAAAAAACAACAGCGACAAAAATACAAAGTCTGAATCAAAATGACTATGCGCAATGGGACAAGGATGATCTTCTAAAGGGTGGCTGGGTTCGCGGTGAGCGCAGACGAAAACAAAAATCATTGTACTGCAAGATCAGACGACAGAAAAAAACAATTGGAGAGACAAAGGCAGTCATTAATCCAATACTTGATTCATTGGAGGACAAGCTAGATCAGAATGAAATAAACATCAATTATGAAGATGCAGAAAAATTCTTTCAATCTGATGTATTGGTCGAATATGGATATGCTGAAAATCAAATAGATATAATTAAACTTGATAATTTGACAGACATTGAAAAATCTGAATATGCCGGTAAAATTGTTCAGGTTAATGCAGTGATTTCAAGTAATTCAATTGCATATAATGTACCAAAAGAATTTGAAGCTAGATGTGCAATTACTGAAGAATTGCATATGTGTAGAGGACAAACTCCAATTCATGTTAAACTAACATGTGATAAAACTGTCGAGTTTGTAGATATCCAATCAGAAAAACGTGATGGTAAAATGACAGGTTTTGTTAAAGGACAATTCACCAAACACTGTACAATTAGAAAAAAACAATTAATGTCAATAACATTACAGAAATTCAAGATAAGACCAATCATATCAAGCCTTTACAAAAAGGAGAAAAATTTCTTTGACGATGACGGAAACAAATGGGCATCATATGACATCTTTATCGAAAACAATGATGACACGATAGACATCGAGGCCGGCAAGGAAGTTGAGATTGTTGGTCTGGTAATGGCTGATCCTAAGAGCCAGAAAGTTACATTATACGCCCATTCAATGACGGCGCTGAACGAAAACGAGTTTGATGCAGAAAAGGTCAGGGCAATTCATGAGCGATTCAAGTCCAGAACCGTGACTGAAAACATGGACTGGCTGACCTCGGAGTTTGAGAAATATTCCCGTATCATCAAGAGACGCAATGTTGCGGAGATGGGTTTTCTTACTTTCTTCTCACCACTTTACATCAACTTTGAAGGACTTAACATCCCTAGCTGGGTAAAGTCTCTGGCCATTGGCGATTCGACAGTTGGCAAGAGTGAGACGGTGCGCAAGCTGATAATACTTCTCAAGGCAGGCCAGATTGTCTCAGGCGAGATGGCGACAGTTGCAGGACTTGCCGGTGCCGCGGTCCAGGCCAGCGGCGGCCAGTGGTTTGTGGATTATGGGGTGCTGCCGATGCAGGACCGCAAGCTACTGGCAATCGACGGGGCCCACATACTGAGACAGGAGGAGCTGGCAAAGCTTGCGGAAGCTGAAAGAAACGGAAAGATCGAAATCATGAAGGCCGCAAAGGGTGAGGCATATGCCAGGACAAGGCAGATCAAGATAATGAATCCCGTCGATGATGACATGACAACAACCATGTCGATGAACTCCTTCTTTTATCCCGTCAAAAGCCTGACAAATAACTTTCACATACAAAGCATTGCACGAATTGACTTTGCATGCTTTGTATCTGATGATGTCAGTGCGGCTGACCGAAACGTTCAGGGTGACATCAAATATGATCCGTTGCTTGAAGACATGTCGGAATTACTAAGGTTGGTCTGGTCCATGAAGTACACCGTGGAATTTACGGACAAGGCCCTTGATGAAATTCTGAAACAGTCAACCGAATTGGAAAACAAATTCAAGACAGAATCAATACCGCTAATCTCCAATGATCAGAAATACAAGTTGGCCAAACTCTCAGCTTCACTTGCATGCGTCACATGCTCGTTTAATGACACGTTTGACGTAGTAACGGTTACGGATGAACATGTACGATATGTTTCAAACCTGATTACGGAAGAATATCACAAAGCAGGACTTGATGAGATTGTCAAGCAGACCCGACACGGCAAGGTTGATCTTGGGATGCTATATCAGATCATTGATGATATTGGCAGTAAAATTAACAATAATGACAAAGAAGAGATAATCAGAATACTTCAATGGATTGCCGAGACTGGCAAGTTTCCCAAGGAGGAACTACAAGAGCATTTTGACCTGTCAAGGGACAGCCAACTGAAACCGCTGATAGGGTATCTGGCCGATGAGAAGATCATCAAGAGGGGGAAAACTGGTTTTACCGTACTGCGTTTTGGTACCGAGATTGGGCGCTTTATCGTTAATTTCAGTAACTCTAGTAACTCTAGAGCCCCTAAAACCGATACCCCCCTAAATAATACAAATCAAAAAAAAGAAGGGGTATCACTTTTAGACCTCCTAGAAGAGCTAGAACGACGGAAAACCCATACTTTCAGATGTAATGATTGCAATACCGAATGGCCAAAAACAAAACAATCACTTGAAGACCTTCAGGAATGGCATAATGAAGGTAAGTTGGTTCAGCATGAGATTGTTGAGATTTTCAAGGACCCAGCGCCATGAGCACGACCTGTCATGGCGACTGCACCCGCTTTGCTACGCCCAATATCCGGCCAGCCGATTTTTACAAAAATGGCGCCAAACGATGCATCGTTTGCTCTTGCTCATATAGAATGCACGGCAACCGCTGCCCGTGCTGCTCAAGCCTGCTCAGATTAAAGCCCAAAGTTAAGCGCAAAGGCCCAAAGGATGAATAAAATCACAAAAAACCCCGATTATTACAATAAAAACACGCGTGCAGGCATGATCATATGTGATAATTAATAGATATTTGTTCGTAATTCATTAGTTATCAAGAAAATCGCAAAAAGTTTTCAATGCAGACTAGGCTAACGCCTGGAGAATCTGGCTAATTTTCTTGACGCCCTTTTATTATTAGGCCTAAGAAATTTAGAATCTGAAGAAAATATGTTCCCATTAAAATTAAAAAATTTACGAGTAAATCACGAGTAATACTTCAGATTAATAGTGATCTTGACATTATGGAATCTAATTGACAAATGTTATTTTGATTGTAACTGAGTCTGTATTTGTAAGACCTTTAACATCCGTCACTGTCAAATTAAATATTAGATCTTCTGTAATTGTTATGTTTGGTGCTGTAAATGTTGGTTGTTGAGCAGTTGCATCACTTAGAGGTACAATGGTACCTGAAGTCTGAGTCCACAAATATGTAATGGTGTCTCCGTCAGGATCACTACTTCCTGTGCCATCCAAAGTGATTTCGGTAAATGTTGGAATTACTCCGTCATGTTCAGGTTTTGATTGATCAGGACCTGCGTCAGCTATCGGTGGGTTATTGCTGGCACTGCCGCCATCTGTTGGAAATACAAAGAACGTGTCACTTGCTTCGGCCTTTGTCAGTTTCCCGTCTGCAAAATATTTGGTTGCAGTGATGGAAATGGAATATTCGCCAACCGTGTTGATGTTTTCCTCAACGTAGAATGTGTTTTGATACTTGCCATTGATTGCGGTGATCCCTTCAAACTCGTCTAGAACTTTCCCCGATGGATCATTCACGGTTCCGGATATTTTCACATCCTTTAACACATTACCTGTGAACGATTTGTATTGGGGGTCATATCTGTGCCCGCTGGTATCTGTCACCAGCACGTCATAGATCATATCTTGTTTCCATTCTCCATTATGAGGGACGGATAGGAAGGCTTCAATGTCAAAGGTCGTTACTGGCGGTAATGTCACTTCCTCTTTTTCCTTGATCATGTTCGGAACCTTCAGCAATAATCCCGGACCGGTTGCTGATGACAGTGCGGCATTATAGGAATCTATTATTGATTGGCCCAGTTCACCCTGGTTCTCGTTGGTTAACCTGATCTCTGCCTGCTGTTTTAGTATGTCCTCTATCTCTTGCTGTTTTAGAAGATCCTGGAGTTCTCTGTGAGTCAGAGAATCTGGACTTTGTTGCGGTTCTTCGGATTGCATCTTCATTTCTTCCAGCAGGTTTCGCTGGCCTGTGATATTTTGCGTACTCTCAGCGGTTGCAATCAGTCTCAACTTTGTTTGTACATCTTCAGAGTTTATCTTGGCAATGACGAGATATTTGTTAGAGCTTAACGGTTTGGACAGAATCTTCAGGTCATTTTGTTTGTCGATTATGAGCAGCCTGTCTCCTCTCTCAATTACCCTTGTATCGCTTAGATTGATGATATGATCCTCTAGCGTTATGGTTCCCGATGCCGTTTCATCGGAAAATTCCAATAAAATTTCATTACCATGTGAACTGCCACTTAGATTCTGAATGTCCGCATAGACATTTTGAGAAAAACCAAATCCAAAAACCAAAACTCCAAGCAATGCCAGGTAAATGATTCTGCTGACCATGCCAATAGTCGTGCGAATAAAAGTAATTTAAAGATGATCTTTCAAATTGAAAATATTACAAATTAAAAGCCAAATTTTTATCTTGAATGTTTTTCAGATTTTCTTGTTCGTGTCGTCATAACCGCTGTCTTTTCCACATGATGGGCATATCCTCTGACTTTGCTGCAGTTCCTTGCCGCATTTGCGACATGATTGGGGTTTCACAGATACTCTGAGCAATAATTTTATTTAAAATTTGGAGATGGTTGTACAAAATACTGACATTTGATCAAAAACCATAAAAATAGAACACAGCCCATGCAAAATCCCGTCAGGTTTCCTTTTGAGATCATTAGTCTCATGGGGTAGAGGTGGACTTGTTCTTACAATCATTATGGCATAATCAAACTTAAGCATGTCTATGGATTTGTACTGTGATCAATGAAAAATATCTGAAAGTCTTTTGAAAAATCTGAAAATATTTCATTACGCGTTGCATTTTTTACATCCGTGACTAAGGTAGTGGTTTGTCGAGATGACGTGACATGTTTGACTCGACAACCTT
>JAJDDX010000272.1 GCA_029260055.1 Phycisphaerae bacterium | reverse complement strand
TCAGAGGGAGTCGAAGTCATCCCTGGGATACTGGAGCACAAAGTGCTGTCACAGTTGAATGCTCATCAGGGCGTCGGCCTCGCCATCAACCCGGTTCGCCGGACTCGCATCGAAAGAGGTCAACCGATTGCTCGCCTTGTGCTTCTGCATCCTGATTCGATCAATGTTCGCACAGACTACCCTCATAGAGAAGAAGCGCCGGCCGGGACCTGTGCCGAATGACCTACCCATGCGCATCCCGAGGAGCCGAGCGGCGCGTCAGTAAGCGGGGCCGGGCGGAGTTTCCACTGTATGATGTCTGGAATGGGAGGCACGCCGGATGAGCTACAACCCTACGCATCCTCGTCGAAGCATCGTTCGAAGAGGTGGCGGCGGACTTTTTCCGGCTCGTTCGGTATGGTCAGCACGTAGCGATACAGCTTGTCCTCGCCGCGGACCTCGAGGTAGTCGAACGTGTAAGTTTCCCCCTTCTTGAGGTCGACGTGGAGCACGAACTCCGGCGAGCCGGCCGCCCGGTCGTCGAGAAACAACCGGCTGGTGCCCATCCGCCTGAAGAGCAGTTTCTTGCCATCCGCATCGCGAACCGTGAAGTGATCATCGATCCACTCCGGCCAAAGCGGCACGCCGCGTGAATTGGTCTTGGGCGGGTCGAACATCGTCAGCGACGTGCCCACGCCGCATTGGACCTGCATGATCTCCGCGCTTACGTCGCTAAAAGCCATCGCAAGCTGATGTCCCTGGTCCTTGCTGGTCTGATAGCCGAAGTACAAGCCGCCCGCGAAGCAACAAATCGTAAGCAACACGACGAAGACGATGATGCCTTTCATATCTCACCCATCCGTACAAAGGAGCTTGGTCGCAAGCTCAGACGCGATGTATCCGTAGCCCGAAGATCGGACGCGGAGTTCGCCTCCGTCTCCGGGCACCCTGCAGGCGCTATCGTAGGGATCGGCCGCCGGGTTACCAGAAAAAAACCCGACAAGCCCCACAATCCACCAATCGACGGTGTGCGTGGTCGCCGACTGTCGGCGGTCAGTCCGCCTCCTCTTGTTCCCACTCATCGAACTCCGCAACGAGTTCGGAGAAGAACGACGCCACCGAGTTGCGATCGTCAGTCTCCAGCGCGGCCTTCAACTCGGCGACGAACCCGGGGTCCGCCTCGGCTTTGCCACGCAGAAACGGCATGGTGGCCATGTCCTGGAAGCAAATGATGGCTCGCATGCGCATGAAGCCGTAGTCACGAACGCCGCCGGACTCGCGCGTGAAGTAGTTGCCATACTTCCGCTGGAAACACTTCCAACGATGCGTGCAGGCCTTGTCGTCTTGCTCCTGAATGAACCGAGATATCGCGGGCTCTCCCTCGATTCTCTCATAGTCTCCGCCGACGCCGAACAGGCGGAAGAACCGCACCTGTGACATGGCCCCACAGTCTGCGCATGCCTCGTGCCGCAAGCCATAGTTGACGAAGTAGGCCACGGTCACGGCCAACGCAGCGAGGCCGAGGATCGCACACACGAGGCGAACCGTTATCCGCGTCAGCTTCGAAAGCCGGACCCTTCGTCTGCTCGGCCTGAAGGTGGTTGGATCATCAGGGTCGAAGTCGCGACCGCACTCCGGACATCGCGGCTCCGGCAGGCCTTGGAGCGCATAGCCGCACTGGCGGCAGAAGCAAGTTGCCCGGACGGTCTGTGGATCGTGGCCGGCCATGCGCAGAATCGTACACTCCGCGGGCGCACGGAGTCAAAACTCCCGGCTGCCGCTCGCCGGGTTGGCACGCCGAGCACGTCCCAGATATAGTTCAGCAAGTTACATCGCAGCCACGCCGTGCCGGCACAGGCTGCATTGTACGCCGATCACGTGTCGAATCATGAATGGCCCGAAAGAGGGGAATCACGTCATGGACCACGTTCGCACCAGCCGCGTTCTGGCCGTCTTCACGATCGCTTATCTGCCGCTAATCGCCGTGGCCGCACCGGGCGATGTGAAGGAGTCATTCGACGCACCGTGCAAATACCCGTCGGGCCTCGCTACGGACGGCGACGCGATCTTCGTGGCTGACTGGCGCCACGCAGTCATTCACGAACTGGGCATGGACGGCAAGCCCGTGCGCTCGTGGTACGCCCCGGCACTCAACCCGTCGGGCCTCACGATCGCGGGTGACATGCTCGTAGTCTCGGACGATCACACGGGCCGCATCTTCTTTACGAATCCCAAAACAGGCGTTGTCGAAAGCACGTTCGAGGCTCCCGCGGAATCCGCCACGGGTCTCGCCTTCGCCGGCGACACGCTCTTCATCCTCGCCAAAGGCAAGATCTATCGCGTCATGCCCGACGATGGGACGATCCTGGGCTACTACGACGTGCCGAGCAAGGCGGCCCGGCACATGGCACACGACGGGAAGTACCTCTGGGTGTGCGATCGCGTCAAGGACGAGCTTTACATGCTCGTGCCGGACACTGGAAAGGTGATCGCCATCCTCGCCGCGCCGGGCCCGCACGCAGCCGGCATCGCGTGGCACAACGGCCAGTTGCTCAACGTCGATTTCCAGACACGAAAGGTCTACAGGCTGGCGGTCGACGACGCGCCGCACTACCGGCTCACCGATAAACGGCGGGCCCGCGTCGAGTTCCTCTGGGCACTGAACAACTACGGACCGGCTGAGGTGACGGACCTGAAGCTCAACGTGGCTTTGCCGATGGAATTGCCGAGCCAGAAGCTGCTGTCGAAGATCGACTTCTCGATGGCGCCGGCAAGGACGGCGAGCGACAAGTGGGATCAGCGGTGCGCCCTGTTCGACATCGCGAGCGTGCCGGCCGGCACGAAGGCGGCTCTGACCTACGGCGTCAACGCTGAGGTCTCCGCCATTCGCTACCTGCTCATTCCGGACAAGGCCGGCACGCTGGACGACATCCCAGCCGACATTCGCGCGGATTACACCGCCAACGGTTCACGCTACCGGATCAACACGCCTTACATGCGGGAGACGGCGAAGAAGATCGTCGGCGACGAGAAGAACACCTACTGGATCGCCCGCAAGGTATTCGATCACATCATCGGCTCGATGGAATATGAGATGATCGGCGGGTGGGACGTGCCCGAGGTGGTGCTCAAGCGCGGCAGCGGCTCCTGCTCGGAGTACACCTATGCGTTCGTGGCGCTGTGCCGGGCCGCGGGCCTGCCTGCGCGGTATCAAGGCAGCATCGTGGTACGCGGGGATGACGCGAGCATCGACGAGGCCTTTCATCGTTGGGCACAGGTCTATCTGCCGAACTACGGCTGGGTGCCGGTGGACGCCAATCGCGGCGATGCCAAGCTCGCTTCGGATCAGTGCCGGGGCTTCGGCGAGTTGTCCAACCGGTTCCTGATCACCACGCAGGGCGGCGGCGACTCGGAGTATTTGTCGTGGGGCTACAACGCTCACTCGACCTACAAGGCGACGGGCTACTGCAAGGTCGAACAGGACAACTTCGGCTTCTGGGAACCGCTGGAGCCTACCGAAACCGCAGCCGCTACATCCGCGTCATCCGATTCGGACTGCAAGCCGAAAGCTGAGTAAGAGGCTGTGCAACCACATCGCCGTTGTCGGGCGCGCCGAGCAACGCGACATCAGCCCTTCTTCTGAAGCTCCGGTGGGATGGGCCGATCCGGCGTGACGATTTCGTTCGTGATCGACACGATCAGCCAGCGCCCGCCCTTTCGAACGAGTTGAAAGCTGTCGATGCCCTGCTGCGGCGGGCGTTGCGATTCGTTGATGCTCGCCTCGTACAACACGAGGATGTGGGCGATGTCACCGAAGACCATCGCCTTTGTGCGTAGGACCTTCTCGGTGAAACCCCTCTCCTTGGCGGCTGGCGTCTCGGCGAAGCGTACGAAATCCGCGACGAAGCCGTCCACGTCGAACAGCGTCGTCTTGTCGCGAGCCGTGCGCAGCACCACGATCGCCTCGGTCGCGAAGACCGATCGCACCTTGTCCCAGTCCGGCTGCGTGCCCGCCGTAAACGTGACGAGTTCGTAGAGCTTGGTAACCACCTCCTCAGCAGTTTCGACCGGCTCCTTGGCAGGCTTGTCGTTCGGCTGAACGGCTGGACTCACCGCCGCGAGGGCAAGAAAGATGACGATCGCCAGCATCGACGTGGTTTGTTTAGCGTTCATGAATCGCTCCGGAAAATGGATCGCACGGCCGCCGCCGTCGATTCGGTCTTACGGCGGTACCTGCCGTCGTCGCCATCCTAACCGATCGCCTCGCGAGCCGGACTCCGCGTCACGTACGAACATGTCTGCCACAAGTATTGGCGGGCGAATTGCGCGCTGTAGTCTGCGCTCCATGCCACAGGCCGGTAGCGAGTTTGCCCGGTGCGACAGGTGCGAGCGTAGCTTCCCCCCTTGCCAAGGGGGGACAGAGGGGGGTCTGACCTCGTTTCGAGCCGCACCCGACCATGCCTTGTCAACGAGGGGGCCACCCCCCCCGGCCCCTCCTTGTCACGGAGGGGAGCCTTCGGCGCGGCTCTGACCGTAGCCGTCCGACCTACGCAAACGCACGAATCAACTCGCTGATGCGAGCGAGGTGGTAGTCGTCGTGCTCCGCGATGAAGCAGACGTGGTCCACCATGCGCATGGGCACGTCGAGCCGCGGGTGCTGCGCGGTGCGCGCCCAATCCTCCTCGCTCAACCCTTCGAGCCGCGTCACGAGTTCGCCCCGCCGCGTCCGCAGGTCGGCGACGATCCCATCGAACGGCTGATCGTTGAAGTTCGCGTCGCGGATGTGCTTTCCGGTCAGCTCAGCCGCGGTCAGCACGTCGACTCCCGCCATCAGGTCCTCGACTCGCCGCGTGAACAGACGGTCGACCTGTGCGAGATGCCCGATGTTCTCCTGGATCGTCAGCCCCTTGCCGTCGCCGCGCGTCAGGAGATCGGCCCGCAAACCCCCGAGGCGTTCAGCCACCCGTATCGGCATGCCCCGAACGCGTTCGAGGATGTCCGGGTGCTTGCTCGCGGGGTAATCAAACGTGAACGTCCGTTCAAACCAAGGCCACTTCGCCATGTCAAATGCTCCCAACGATCACGATGACCGAACGTCTGGTGAAGGCAAGGCTGCTGGCACGCGGTCCGCGTCGATCGCCGGGTCGGGCGTCTGCACGTAGGCAAGCATGTACTTGCGCAGTAGTGCGGCCAGCTCGTGGACGGGAAGATCTTCCTCGCAAAACTCCTCGCCATGATACATCGAATCACGGATCTTTTTTAGCCGGGAGAACACCTCCAGGTCATCATTGACCGCAGCGTCAGTTACGGTGGGGAACAGCACGTCAGAAACGACGAGGAACTTGTCAGTCGATCTGTACCTCGCCTTCATGACATCCTTGATGCGATCAAGGAAACGCCTTCGAAGAACTGGCTGCCCTGCGCTCTCCAACGGTGAAAGGAACACCTCCTCATAGGTGTTGAACGCCTTAGCGATCAGGATTTCAAGGCCAGCCCATCCAGACAGAAAGGCCCTTAGTCGATCGCTCTCAGAATCGGCCATTTGAGACAAAAGCCGCTGAACCCGATCGATGTCAGCGGCCTTTCGGAGCGCCCCGAACCTGGCAGCCACTCGTTTCTCGCCGTCACATGTCAACGGCGTCGAAACGCTTAGGTCCCCTGACATGGTGAACCCAAGGCTATACACCGTCTGGCCGAGAACGTCGGTCAAGAACACGCCGTCCGACAGGAGTGCGAATCGAGACGAAGCCACGCCCTCGTAGGCCAAGGCGAGCTTCATGGCATTCACAACTCCACGGTGTTTTCTTCTTATCGCTTGTTTGTCGACCACGTCAAACGAAACGACAAAATCGTCGTGTTTGTGCGACCTCTTCGTTATCGAGGCCTCGATGTCACCCTCTACCTCAAAGACGAGTACCGCGTGTGAGCGTGCTTTCTTCCTCCGCTCCGCTTTAATCGCTTCGATCTCGGACGCAAGGGCGGCCGGAAACTCCGCTTGGCACCGCTCGGCGAATAATCCTCTGAGCGCCAAACAGCCGAGCGCCGTTGCTCGATCGACGTCAGCAAGCATGTCATCGGGGTCGCGCGTCAAGACGAAACGCCCGTGATCAAAGCGCGAGAGTTCGATCGGTCCAGTTCCGTTCGGCAGCGAGATGCCACCGATAATGGACCAAGCCGAGGTGTAGGTATACCGCATCATACGCGAGATGGCCGACATTGTTCTCTTCGTCCGCTGTACATGCGGAACTCATGCCTCGTGGCGGTATAGCATGCACGTGGGCGGGCTGCAAGAAGCGGGCTGAATGATGAGTTAAGTGCGCGCGCATCAGCACTGCGAGGCCGCTCTTACTCCTTCGGGTATTCCGTTGACGAGCACGCAAGTTGCATCGGAAGAGCGAAGAACCTCCCCCAGCCCCTCCTTGGCAAGGAGGGGAGGCAACATGCAGCCCGCGCCTACTTCTCCGATGCGTCGTCGAGCTTCTGATCCAGAATACGTAGCTCCAACTCGGCGAGTTCCACCTGCGCCTCGACTGTTCGCAGCTCGGTTTCCATCGCATGGAGTTCCGAGTCGGACACGGCGCCGCGCTCGGACAGCAACGCAAACCTCTTCTGCTGCTCGGCGAAGACTTCGACGTGACGAAGTGCCATATCTCTGGCGGCGACGGCGGCGAAACGCATAGCCCGCAGCTCGACGGCCGCGGCTGACAGCTCACCGTCGAGGAACGATGCCCTCAGCGCGATGCGCTTGTCGAACCCGACCAGTTCTTGCTCGACGCCGGCTACCTCTGCTTGGAAGCCCTTCAACTCCCCCGCCGATGCGAGGCCGGCCTCCGCGAGTTCTTCATGACGCCGCGCACGATCCGCCACGAAGTCGAGTTGCCGCTGGATCGGACGACGCTGCACAGCCAACCGCTGCGTCACGAAGTCCCTCCCGTCGACCAGTGGGGCACTGAGCGCGTCGTTGGGCTCCTTGCCGGTAATCAGCGTCTCAGTAAGCCCAAGTTCGCGGAACTCGGTCTCAGACTCGGCCTGCGAGAACGCCACGGCCATGCCGCGCGCTTCCCGTTCGTTGACCAAGCCTTGTTCGACGCGGGCCTGCGTCTTGGCCAGCTCTCGCCCAAAGTGATCCAACCGCGTCCGGGCGATCTCCACGAGCGCCTCGCCCCTTGCGACATAAAGCGCGGCGGCCTGCTTATCGACACGGTGGGTCACCGCGTGTGTACCGGCTCCTCCCACCAGCATCGACACGACCACCAGCGCAAGCGTGGTACCCAAACGAGGCCTGAGCAACCGAATCGCGCTCGATGTGCCGTTGAGCGCACCTTGCCGGCGCAAAGTCGATTCGAGTTCCCATTCGAGGCGGTTGACGAAATCGGGGTCGGGTGTGTGGTCTTCGTTCATGACGTTACTCCATGTTGGTGCATGACGGGTGTCAGGCGGTCCTTCAGTGATTGCCGGGCGCGGCGAAGGCGACCCTCGACTGCCCTTTCGGACACGCCGAGTTCGGTCGCAATCGTGCGCATCGGCTTTCCTTCGATATAGAACGCTTCGAGTAGACTGCGCGGCCGGCGCCCGAGGCGAGCCAATCCCCAGTACACCAGGGCGGCTGCGTCCGGGCCCTCGACCGGTTCGTCGTCCAAGGCGATCTCGACGCCGGATGCATCCAGTGACTCCGGGCTCTTGCGGCGATAGTGATTCAGCAGGAGATTACGAGCGACCGTCTGTAGCCAGGCCAGCGTACTGTCCGGCCGGCGCCCGTGTCGCCATTGCTCAACCGCACGCAGGTAGGTCTCCTGCGTAATATCCTCCGCCAACTGGCGGGAACGGCCCGCGCGCCGAGCCACGAAGCGGTAGAGCGGTTCGATCGTCTCACGGTATGCGTCGATCATGCCCGCGGCTATTTCATCGCCCTGCGATTGGCTCATCCGCTTACGCTCCGATTACCGCGACGACGCGATCCTGACGCCCTTCATATACGTTGACACGCGGGCCACGCCAAACCCACGGTAAAAACGCCGGCCGAACTTATCGCACGTTGGCGCGAGCCCACCGCCGTGCCGCGCCGCTCGACCGGTCCGAGAAGTCGGCCACGCGCCAGACAAGATTCCACACGCCGCGCGATGCTCATCGGGGTTTGGCGCCATACGATGTCGGCTCGTGACGCCCGGATCGGAGCAGGAGGACACGTTCAAGAGACCTTTGGAGACCTCGCCCATGCAACACGTGCTTGACTGGCCCCGACTGCCCGTGCTTTCTGTGCTGACTGTCGTCGGCGGCGCGCTGGCATCGTCCGCGATCACACGGGCCGCTGCTCCCACGGTTGTTCGCACCACGCCAAGTGACGGCGACTTCGATGTCGATCCCGAGCTGACGCAGATTCGCATAGAGTTTGATCAGGACATGAGCTCGGGTGGGCGCTCCGTCTGCGGAGGCGGCGACTGGTTCCCCGAGATCGTCGGCAAGCCCGGTTGGAAGAGCGCCCGCGTCTTCGTGATGAACGTCAAGCTCGAACCGAATCACGACTACGGCTTCAACCTCAACTGCCCAGGCGCGATGAACTTCCGCGGCACTAGCGGCGAATCCTCGATTCCCTATTCGCTGAACTTTGCCACACGCGGCGGAAAGAGCGCCGCAACACCCGCCCAGCAACGAGCATCCTTCGAGGAGCTGCGCCGCCTTATCGACGAGGCCTATTCCTATCGCGACCTTCGCGGCGTCGACTGGGACGCGCTCTTTGCTGAATACAAGAAGCCGCTCCGGGATGCTGCCACGCCCGAGCAATTCGGGAGGTACGCCGGTCGCATGCTCGCTGCAGCCGAGGATGTCCACGTCTCCGTGATGTACGGCGAGCGCTGGTTCGCGTCGTTTCGCCGAATGGTGCCACCGAACGCTAACGACAAGACGCTCTCGAAGCTCATACCGGGCTTCAAGAAACGCTCGCGGGCGGTCTTTACCGGCCGATACCAGGATGGCATCGGCTACATCCTGATCCCGAGTTGGGGCAAGAACTCAGCCGAAGCGATCGAGGAGGCCTACAAGGCGTTGGAGGAGATGGCCGACTGTACGGGCCTGATCATCGATGTGCGGTTCAACTCTGGCGGATCCGAGACGCTCGCTCAGGAGTTCGCCGGCTGCTTCGTGGACAAGCCTGTTCTATATGCAAAGCACGTCAATCGCGACAAGCGTCAGCCGACCGGCTTCAGTTCACCCGTCGATCGCGTGCTCCAACCCGCTACGAATCGCCCGAAGTACCGCGGAAGGGTCGCCGTCCTGAGCGGACGCGTCGTCATGAGCAGTTGCGAGGCCTTCTTGCTGATGATGAAGCAAGTGCCCAACTGTGTGCTGGTCGGTGACACCTCGTACGGCTCCAGCGGGAATCCGAAGCCCCACGAGTTGCCCA
>JAJDDX010000271.1 GCA_029260055.1 Phycisphaerae bacterium | reverse complement strand
TTCTGGGCAACCGGCGCACTCTCAAGCTTCCTCGACAACGCTCCGACGTACGTCGTGTTCTTCGAGACGGCCTCAACGATGACACCCGAGAGTGCGACGGATGTGGTCAAGCTCGCTGGCGGGGGTGCAGTCCTTCAGAGTCTGCTTACGTCCATCTCGCTCGGTGCGGTTTTCATGGGTGCGATGACCTACATCGGCAACGGCCCCAACTTCATGGTCAAGAGCATCGCCGAGCAAGCGGGGATCCGGATGCCGAGCTTCTTCGGCTACATGGGCTACAGCATCCCGATCCTGGGACCTCCGTTGGTGCTTGTCACCGTCTTCTTCATGAACTGACAGACTCCACGACGTGGAAGGCTCGACGCTGGGCAGCCGATCGACGAACAACTCCTCTAATGTCTCACCCCACGGGCTTTGATCTGCACTCAACACTCTCCGTTCGGTCGCCAACAACTGGAGAGCGTCGTCCCTCCGGCCACGCTCTCGCGTCAGTCGAGCCATGACCGTCAATCAAGAGAGAAACTGTGCCAGCGAACGGCGGCTGGACACGCTAGGTTCGACAGCGCGCCCTCAGGCGGGAGAATTGTCGTCGGCACCCTTTGCGTACCAAGGCGTTCAGGCGAACTTAGATGTCCGTCGCTCGTGCCAACAACGCATATCACATTGCCGAGCGTAGTTTTGGCTTGGAATCGTCCCTTGCGGTTTGCACGACCGCTGACGAAATGCCGCAACACGCTGCAAATAAGCACCTTACGCCTAGTCCGCCGTCCGCATAGGGGCGGTGTTGAGCAATTTGGGCGTGGGGATTGTATCCCCCGGCCTGAGCACCTGTTTTGGGGCGACTTGAAACCATGCAACGCTCGCCCCCTCCGGTCGCGGGATGCACCTCCACCGGCCAAGGTCGGCCGACGGCCCGAAGATGCCCGCTCCGTCCATAGCGCTGATGCGCCTCAGAAAAGCCGTGTTAGCGTTGTACGGTTTTTTCTGTGGCCAGCCAGGCCCAAGGCCCGGCGAAGACCAAATGCCATCCAGGCCGCAACGGTCCGCACCACCGACGGTTCGCTGGAGTTCATCGGGGCAGGCGGCCGCTCAAGTCGGTCGTGATTGCACCACTGTCCGACGGCTCGGAACGCTCAAGCCTCGGGGAGCCCGTCCGCAGGTCGGGCCAGCGGCACACCCGTTCGGCCGCCGCCGGCTCGCTCTCGCTCGGCCTGGGCGAGCGACGGCCGACCGGGTCCCGCGCCGCAGGCCCCACGAGGCGGTGTTTTCGCTTGATGTACTGCCCGCGAAGGACCACGTGGCTGTGTCCACCCGCCGACACAATCCAGTCTGCAGCCGGAGGGATGACGGCAAGACTCTCAGCCAAATCCACATGGCTTGTCCTTCGACCAACGCGAGAGGCCATTCGATCGATTTCCCGGGCGAGAGACTTCTGCGTCGCCACGCGTGCCACAAGCTGTGATAGCCGCCGTCGCTGGAGTCCATGGCCGACCGGTGAAACGGCAACCGGGTTCGACGTTGCGGCACCAAGCGTGTCGCGTTCGTCAGCCGCGCCCTCGGATTCCTCCAGCGACTTGATCAGCTTTCGGGCTTTGTCCTCTGCGGTCAACGTCAGCCGGTCCCATCGGCGGCCTTTTACCAGGTAGACAAACAGGCCGCAGGGATTCCTCGCCCCCGCCGCAAGCGCATGCGCGGCGGCAGTGTGGAAGTGCAGCCGTTCGCATGCGCTCGCACCCACCCAACCCAGACTGACGGCCTGCTTAAACAGGGCGTCAAGACGAGATGGCTCAGCCAAATCTTCAAGAACCACATTCGAGAGCCTGGCCGATCCGCTCTGCGGGCTGGATGGAGTGCCAGGGTTCCGACGCTTCCCTGGCGGTTTCTGTTGTTTAGTTTCCGAAGGGAGCGATCGTTCTGTACATACCGGTGGCGATTCGGTGCCAGACAGCCGGCGATGGGGTGGCGATTCGGTGCAACGTGGAACATACAGGGAGGTGGTCTGTCGTTCATCGCGCCATTCGAGATTGACCTCAGCTCTCGGTCCGTAACGCCTTGCGTGCCACCATTCGGTCTCGATGGGTTGAAACCAGCCCAACTCTCGGAGATGGGCCCTCGCCCGCTTGACCGTCCGAGGATGAACGTGGAAGAGACCGGCGACGAAGGAGGCTGAGCAGGAACCTGTCGCTCGAATCCGATCATCATGTAACCAGAGGCAGCGCATCGCGTGGCCGAGCATGGTGGCGGCCACGACGGGCGGAACGCCGTGCGCGATATACCTGAGCGTCCTCCGTGGGATAGGAACGACCCTCTCGCGAACACATGCGCGCGGGTCAATTCGGTCCAGCATGGCCGACGCTCGTGTGGAGCCGGTGGACGGATCACGCTCTGGAGATGGGAACTCGACGCCAGCCCCTGAAAAGCAAACAAGGCCGGCGGCCTTCAGTCTTCGGAACGCCTCCCGGATGTGACGCCCGCCGGCCCCACCCACAAGGCAATGGACCTCACCAACGAGCCGGTCCTCGTCGAACGCAAACCGTTGTGCCGGCAGTCCGAGCCGTCGACGCCGGCGATTGCACGCGAGGCGTCTCTCATCCGTTTCGTGAAGTGCCAGGTAGACCCGAAATCCCAGGAACCCATTCAGGGCTTTGGATGAATAGGCCTGCCAAGCCTCGCAGATTTGCTGGTTCGTCAGTGGACGGTAACCGCCACTCAGATTCTTGATGGGCGCGTGTATCGCCCCGCACATTGGTGATGTCGACATTCCTGACCTCGTTACGCTGTAATCGACGATGCGAAGGAGGCGGCATTTGCGTTTCGAAAAGCCGCGCGCGAGACTCAGGGGCTCACCCGTGGTGACACGCTTTTGGCATTGACTATCAGCGGGGACGTGGTAAGATGACAGGCGTTGACACTGGCATCTTGTGGCCCCGTGAGCACAGCGTGGCCCTCATGGAGAGCGACCGTCACTGGTCGCTTTGTCTTTTCCTACGCTTCGTCTGCTTTTTCCCTCCCGACAGCCGCTGTCGCCATTGTCTGGCAACAGCGGCGTGATGATTTCATTCGATGCACCTTTTCAGAATACGATACCCACCAAAAAGCGCAAGCTGTTTTTCGCGGGCAAGCATGCATACATGCAGGCACGCTTGCATAGACGATTGCATGATGCGTGACCAACATGCACGCGTGAACGCAAAGAAACCTCCTTGCGCCACGGACCGTGATCAGTCATGGTGAGCTCATGGTCATCGCGGTCGTAAATCAGAAGGGGGGCGTGGGCAAGACGACATTAGCCGTGCACTTGGCGGTGTGGCTCCACGAGCAGGGCAGGCACGTGGCGTTCATTGACGCCGACGGCCAATCGTCGTCGGCACGGTGGATTCGCATGGCCGAACCGGGCGTGACGTTGCACACCGAGAACGGTGCGGACGCCATCATCGAAAGAACGCACAACCTGCGGAGTCGCTTCGACGTGGTCGTCGCTGATGGGCCGGCCAACCTCTCCGAGAGTACGCGAGCGTTGTTGCTCGTCGCTGACTCTGCCTTGTTGCCCTGCGGCGCCACCGTACCCGAACTGGAATCCACGGCTGACACGCTCCGGATTCTCCGCAACGCCCATCAAATCCGGCCGCCGGGTCTGCCGCGGGCGTTCATCGTCCTGAGCCGTCTTCGAAACGAGCGGTTCCTGCTGACCCGAGAGGCCGCCGATGCGGCGAGAACGCTGGGCGTGCCAGTGTGCGACCATGTGGTGCGGCTTCGAGAGTCGATTGCCGACGCCCCCGGACAGCGAACAGTCGTGTGGCGGATGGGGCGAAGAGCCAAGACGGCCGGCACGGAGATGATGAACCTTCTATCTGAGATGCGAGACTATGGCCAATGGTAGACTCAACGCGGTTGAAGTTCTTTCTGCGGAACAGCGGCGTTTTCTTCACGGGGGCGATCCCGGCGAAAGCGAAGAGACTGCAAAAACGAAAACGAAACGAGGAAACCGCCGCCCAGAACCAACTCCGGGGCCCGTGGCGTGCTCGCCAGCACGCAACGACGGGCAAGGTCGCAGCACTCGGACCGGTACGACTCGGCAGTCTGCGTCGGCCATACGTGGAACGGGTCTGAAATCAGTAACCCTGCGTTTGAATCCCGGAATCGTTCGGGCCCTCCGGAAGGCGGCTGCCGAACGCACGATTGACTATGTGACGCCCTATACCCAGCAGGCCATCGCGGAGACAGCGCTCATCGGTTGGCTCACGGATGAAGGCTACGCCATCGAGACCTGATGCCCTTCCAGCACTTTCCCCGAGTGCCCGGAACGAACTGGTATTCATCTGACCACCTACACGGAACGCCACGTCGCGACTCGCAACTACACGCGTCGGACCCCGAGCAGGACGACATACGCGATGAAGACCGCACCAAGAAAGTCAGGATTCTTGCACGCTTCGAGCGTGACAGCGGCGCCGATGAGGAGAAACAGCACGACTTGCATGGCGTGCAATATGCCACGTTGTCCCTCGAAAGTCACGGTTGCCACACAGGATTACCGTAAACGGTTGTGCGGTTTCTTCAGACAATCGGTTGCCGTGCATGGACCGACGAGCGATACCTCGTCGCGTATCACTTCGCGGTCTGCGCATGGGCCGAAGCCCTGGAACGTAGCCCGACCGTGGGCAGTAGCCACCGAATCCGTGGAGGTGGCCCGGTGACTGCACCTGGTCGGTGAACATCCAGGCGGTCGCGAGACCTTGCCAGGCTATGGCCATACCTGTCGATCCGTTCGCGTAGCGGGAGATGCCGCGTACTGGCACCTTCGTCTACGGAAGCGAGACACGTTTCCATCTTCCGCTTACACGTACTCGCGCACCCGGGCCACCAGGACGCTCTCGCGGACCCCCTCCCCGCCCACAGGCTCGCACCACCACCGTTGGCCCCCTCCCATCCGGCTCGCCTTCACCCCTTATGCGGACAGCGGTGCCGTCGTCCTTCCCCTCCGCCCGCAAAAGAAGCCCGCCAGACGCCGCCTCACCAGCCACCCCGCCAACCTGTCTGTCATGCTTCTTTCGCCAGGAGCCTCCCCACGCCGACGACGGCCCCACTGACCATTCCGTTGAAAACCTGACTTTCGTCTTCACGGGTACGCGCAAGACGAAAGCTCAGGTTTTCAATGTGGGAACCCACACTGAAACGGTGAGCAAACCTCCCGAGCGGTGGGCGTGCCGAACGGGCTAAACGAATGGAGGAAACATGAACGACAGAAGGAAGAACCAAACCGATTCAGGCCATGAACAACGATTGCATGACGGAGTAGTTCCCCCACGCGTGAGACGAGTTGTCTCTGCGGCTCTCTCAATCACGGTGGCACCGGAAGGCCAAGAAGAAGAGCATTACGTCGAAGGGAAACCTCCGCTCATGACCGACGAAATCAGGCAGCGGCTGCCCAGGCTTCACGCTACCGAAAACGATGATGACCCCGTTGTCCAGGTCAGGTTCAGGGCGTGGAACGTCTGCGATTGGAACGTTATCGAGTTCGATGGCGAGAACATCTGCTTCGGTGTCATCTGGCAATTGTATCCGATATGGGGCTATTTCGCACTCTCGCACCTTGAGACGATGAATGTGCGACACGGCGGGCCGGCCATTGTTGTAGACCGGTTCTTCCAGCCGAGGCGCGTAAGGGACGCGATGATGGATTACACTTACTGTTGTTGACATATCAACTCGCCCGTCGGCCGCAAACGCCGGCGGGTTTCACTTCGGAGGGAAAGAAGCATGAAGCTATTGACTAAAGAAATCCGGCAGCGCCTGCCGGAACTCTACGCGACAGAAAACGATAAAGACCCAATCGTGCAGGTGAAGTTTTTTTCACCGTGGATGAACTGGACGTGGTATGTGACCGAGTTCGACGGTGAAGATGTGCTCTTTGGGCGGGTCGAAGGCTTCGAGAGGGAATGGGGCTATTTCAACCTTTCAGAGCTCGAATCGCTTCGCGGGCCCTGGGGGGTCCGGGCTGTCGAGCGCGACCTGCATTTCAAACCGACACGTGTCAGCGGGTTGGCTGAACTCGAATCCGTCGAAAAGTGACAACACGGCTCGCCGACTAGCAGCGTCGGCGGGCCTTCTTGAGGAAACCTGGACATGACTGAAACCAAATCACACTCACTCCACCGTTACACAAGCGACCTGACCCACGGCGACGCCGTTCCAATTCCCGAAGCGGGCGAGACGTGGCGTGCCATGCTACGCCGGCTCAGCGTTCCGCAGCGAATCGCGGAAGTCACCGAGGAAACATACTGGCATTACTTGGAAGTGCTACCGCCGCAGTGGATGGAGGGCAACACCTTCTGCTTCGCCGAGGGCACGGAACCGTTCCGATTGTTCTGGCAAGCCGGCAACCGTCATTTCTGCCGGCGGTTGACCTGGAACGAAACCCATCGATTCTGCGACCTGGCCGGCATCCGACGCGATTACTACTTGTATTGAACGACTCATCTCAGCCGCCAGCGTCGCAAGCGTCCGGACCGCCAAACAGAGTCCGACCTGCTTGGCACGCCACGCCCCCAGCACGCTTTCAGGCGGGACTTGAACCCCTCTGCCCCTCCGAGATGCCGGTATTCCGGGCGTAGTTCGGGCCCGCCATGTGCCCGTTGACAGCAAACTCGGGAATCCCGACCGTCAACAGACGCGACGGTTCCCGAATGCGCCAGGCAGGCTTGACTCACGCACCGCTCAGTCGAGCAACAGGCCCGATTCGCACGCCCCGGCCCAGGCGGTTTGATGGTTGACACCTCTGTCCAGCCACTTGCCAGCCAGCCGCGCGTCACGGCCCGCGTTTGTTCCGCTTACGGTCCCGTCGATGCCCGCTGGTGGGTATTCCCCAGTAGATTGGTCAGGATTTCGCGACCCGGCATCGGTCTGTTAATGGCACCCAAGGGGTATCCTGTTGGCACATCCGCTGTGATGCCCAGGGGATGGTAGCTTATCTCTCCAGAATCCGTAAGTCTATGCAGGATATACACTTGTATGCTTTCTGAATCTGCTATTATCCCGCCGGGTTGGCTGCGACCCGTGCGCCGATGCGTTTTGTGCGATGCCTTCTCGACGGTATACTCGGTTCAACCATGAGACGAACCGATCGCGATCGCGACATCCTGGTTACCCTCGCCACGAGACTCCGTTTCCTCGCGCTGCGGCAGGCGGCCTCTTGGTGGCAGATCCCATCTGCGGCACAGTCAGCACGTCGCCGGCTGGCCCAGCTCGAAGCCGAAGGTCTGGTCGTACCGTCACGCGTGCATGCTGAGCCGGTGCTGGAGCTTCGGGCGCCGATCGTTACATGGGCGCCCGGCCATCCAGCACCCGACTTTCGCGCGGTTTCCAACACGCTGAACAGCCGTTGGCCAGCGGTCGCGCCGGCCGCGCTCACGGTCTATCGCGCCAGCCGGACCACGAACAACCGCTTCGGCGGACCTAGGCACCTTGCCCCGCTGTCGGCCGACCAGATTACCCACGACCTGCATGTGTCAGAGGTCTACGTGCAGCTTCGCAGAACAGACCTTGCAGCGGCGTTGGCCTGGATCGGCGAAGACGTGCTCGGAAAGGCGGGCTATCGCATGAAGGACCCGGACGCCATCGTTCGACGTGCCGATGGGTCGGAAACCGCCATCGAGTTCGGAGGGCGGTACGACAAACAGCGAGTTGAGGAATTCCACCAGGACTGCGAGCGCCGAGATCGGCCCTATGAGCTATGGTAGATCAGCCAACACCCAAGCCGATCCGATTGAACGAACGAGACCTCGCGGTCTTCACGAAACATCTGCCTTGCTTTCGCATCACCACAAACGAAGCACTCCGCCGGGTCTTCCGGGCCTCGACTGTCAACGTGGTCAATAAGTGGGTCAGTCGACGCCGTGAGCAGGGACTGTTGGCCACGTCACCGCTCGGCGGTTCGTCCGGCGTCGATTGCCACCGACTTACTGACTTGGCTGTCTCACGCTTCGGACTCGACCCGGGATTGAGCAAGCCGCCGCGCGGGCAGACGCTTGTGCGTTTCTACGGGATGTTGAGCTTCTGCTGGCTCGGTCCGCGACCCTACCGGAAGCTCTCCCGTGAGGAGTTCAAACGCTGTTTCCCGGAGCTTGTGAGTCGCAAGCTCGAACAGCCACACTACTACTACATCGACGACGAATACGACTCGCCCAAGCACGGCATGAAAAAGCGGCTCGGCTATCTGTACATCGACGACGGCAAGTCAATGAAGGCCTTCCTCAAGCGCCTGCGCGACATCATGAGTCAGCGGCTATTACTATGGCCTTGGAAGCCGCTGATAACGGAACGGGAACGGCTCTTGATTACAGTGGTCACCACGGACGACCGCAAGAAGTGGCAGCTCGACATGGAGTTGCAGGCACAGCCGCGCCCGGTGCCGGTTCGAGTTGAGGTGCGGGAGGATTTGGAACTGGTTGTTTCGGAGGCAAGCCGCCGTGCGCCCAAACGTCAGGACTAATACCGATCCGCTGAACATCAGCTCCATACCGCCCACAGGCGGTATGGAGCTTGACTACCGAACGAGCGTTACGTCCGAGCGTCAACAGGCTTCGTCCACTACCTACGCGCTCATCGGCCAAGCCTCGTTGTTCTTACTAGTGGCGCTCGCCATACGCGCAGCGGCGGTCTTTGCGACGACATGGGTCGTGTTTGCTGTGAGTTTGCTCGTCGGTGGTTTGCTGGCGCTGGTTTTCTACCTGAAGCGCGATGTGTCCCTGCGCGCGGCGGCCAAGCTGACGCTCTTGGGACCGTTCCTCTGCGGATGTGGTTATCTTGTCGCCACCGTGCCCGGCGTGCTGATGCTCGCCCTGCCTGTAGCAGTGGCGGCGTGGTTGGCGCATCAGATCATCGCTCACTACGCGGCGTGGATGCATGCCAATCCGTACCTCGACCGGCCGGCGAGACAAGCGTGGACGCGAGTTTGGTGGGTACGACGGTCGGTGGCCGGACGAAGGCGCGGCCCTATTACCTTCGCGCAACATCTCCGATATCTTCTTCGAGGTCGCAGTGACACGTCCCTTTTGCCCAAGGACGGACAACTCAAAGCCGAGGTCACCGAACGGGCGCACTATCCCGAGGGCTTCGCTATCATCTTCGGAGCGTATCTACTCGCTGCTGCGACCATCCTCGCAGCGAGGTCGCCGTTCGTTGGCCCCATGCTGGGGCTGCTGCTATTCGCGCTCGGGCTCCTCGGATGGGGTGTGTACAGCCTCTACCAATACGACCCGCGGGCGGACCCCCTCTTTGCAGGTAAGCTAGCCTGGAAGGCAATCTGCTCCTGGTGCGCCTACAATGCCCACGGAACTCTGGCTCCCGGAGTGTTCCTCAGCCCGGGGGGCCACGCACGAGTTCGCCACGCGAAACTCGCCTGGACACTCGCTGTCACCTGTATTGTCGCGCTTCCGCTTTCATCTTATTTCCCCGTCGGTGTCGCCTTCGCTGGGCCGGGCCCCTGGATTCGAGTAAGCGAGCATGGCCTTCCGTTTCTCAGCGACGATCAGGAACTCATTCAAGCGGAACTCCGAAGGGCAGACGTCGTACTGGACGAATACGTTGCCACGTTGCTGCCTGGCCAGGTTGACGGATACATCGACGCCCGGTCACCCGCCGTTGAACGATACGCCCGACAGCGGATCGCACACCAGCGACTTGTTAGCGGCCCGGAGGCGATCCTGTTTGCCTCTTTCGCCGGAGTGCTACGCGGCGATCCCGTCGTTTCTGTATCTCTTATTCTCTCGCTGTTCACATGCTTACTCGTGCCCGCGGGCCTTTGCTTCTGCGTGTGCTACGGTCTTGGCGCGCGAGTGCTGACTCACCACTGGCGCACGCTGGAGGGAGACGACGAGCGGCCCGGCTTGTACCAGACTCGCGATCGCTCTAATCGCTGGGCCGCCTATGTAGCGCGCCTCCAGGAGTCACGGTACTACGTCCCCGATGAGAACAACCAGCCCTTGCACGAGTCGGCACACCTCCTTCTCGGGTTCAGCATCCACGGCGACTACCCCGTGCTCCTCGACCATCGCATTCTCAGGGAACACGCCCACATTACAGGCGATACCGGCGCTGGAAAGACCGCATTGGGTCTGGCGCCCTTGATCAGCCAGCTTGTTGGGCGTCCGAATTCCTCCGTCGTGGTGCTTGACTTGAACGGCGAGATGCCGCTGTTCATGAATACGCGCGAGGCGGTGAGGGAGTTCAACGAGGAGCATCCCGGCCGGGCACTTGAGTACCGGTGGTTCACGAACTTCCCCGGACGCTCCACGTACCTTTTCAATCCATTCCTTCAGTCGCACGTGCCACGCGTGACCGCACACCAGCACGTCGAGATCATCCTTCAGAGTCTCGGCCTGGAATACGGCGAAGGGTACGGCCCGGCTTGGTTCTCCGCGGCCCATCGGCACGTGCTGGCCAGGATCATCGAGCACAACCCTGACCTCAACTCCTTCCGGAAAATCGACAAGTACATCACGAAGGCGCTCCCGTCGACGTACAAAGAGCTAGGAATCACGAAGAAGCAGTACGAAGACGGGAGCCACCTCTACACGGTTATGCACTCGCTCGCCGCTCCCGATGCAGTCAATGCCACGCCGGACGACGGCACGCCAGACGAGGTCTTCCACGGGCGCATCGACATGGGTGCCGTCGTCGAGCGCCCCCACGTTTTGTACTTCTCGCTTGTGAGCGGCATTGAGGAGAAGACCACTGCCGAGGTTGCGCGTTTGGCGCTCTTCTCGCTGCTGGCCGCCGCCGTACGCCGCGGCTCGTCTGACTTTACGGTGTACGTCGTAGTGGATGAGTTCCAACAGATCGTCACCGAGAACCTGGAGATCATCCTGGAGCAGGCCCGTCACAACGGACTGAACTGTATTCTGGCACACCAGAATATTTCGCAGTTGAATAAGCCTCCTGCCGGAAACCTGATACCGGTCGTGCAAGGTAACACACGATTCAAGCAGGTCTTCTCCGCGACCGACCTAGCCCACCAACAGGCCATCATGGACGCCTCGGGAGAGGCCATGTACCACATGGCGCAGTGGAAGGTTGGCGTCAGCGACTTCAACGAAGGCCGCCTCCACAAGGTCCAAGCTAGTCACGATCTATTCGCCCCCGAGCCAGCAATATCCGTAAGCGAGAACATCGGTCCCGCACTCCGCCGCAATGACATCATCGGATTCAGTGATAATCCTCTCCACAGCCTCGTGCACGTAACACGCAGTCGGGGATTCACGCAGTTCGGTGGCTACACATTTCCAATGCGAGGGGAGTATCACATTCCGTATTCCGTTTTTCGCGAACGAGAATTCAGCGCTTGGCCGGACGCCCAAGCAGGAACCGTTCCATTCTCTTCGGACTTGCCGGTGCCATCGTCCGCGCCTCCAGCACCTTCGGAGTCGGCAATAGCCGACCCGGTCGAGCAGCAACGAAGCCAAATGGAACTGATCGATGACCTCGAACGACGAATCGAGGAGATTGAAGGAGTCTGATCATGGAAAAGACCGTTGGTCGAAACCGAGTAGTGCTTATTCTCGTCGGGATTGCAGCGGCCCTACTTGTGATTGTCTTGATTGTCCGTGCCTTCAGTGCGCCAGCGGCAGAGTTTCCGATGGGGAACCCCGTCGCCGGCGAGCAGTCTGTCGTAGCACACAGGCAGCAGGAGAGACTCGTCGTTGCGACGGCAGCGGTTCAGGCTGCGAAACAAGAGGCCGACCGCGTGGTCCGTGATATCGACGCATTGGCGCGCGAGGTCTCCTTGTGGAAACAGAAGGTCGAGCCGTTGATCGTGGACAGCACCGGTCGGCGCATCGCTGCCAATCGTCAGTATACACTCGCATTCGCTCAGCTGTGGGAACAGAAGCGTGCAACCCCAGACGATGTCCGGTCCTACCGTGACCGCCTCAATACGATTGTCTCGCATCTCGAAAGGGCACTGAGTAGCCCGCAGGGCAGGGCCGAGCCAACAGATCCACTCCGCGATAAGCTCACCGCGATTCGGAAGGAAGTGGATCTTGATGTCAAGGCGTACGCTGTCGCCCGCAAAACGGTCGATGCCATGGTCGCGGCGGTCAAGGGCGGGGCAGCGGCGGATTGCCAATTAGGCGAGGCCCTGGAACGCGCCGATGAAGACTTCCTCGCCGAGCGCCTCCGTGAACTCGCGGACGAGCGAGAGAAATCGGAGCGGCAAACCACGCAGGAGCTTCTGGAGGTTCAGCGACGAAAGGACGCGGAAGTCCGCGAGGCAAAGAAGAAGCAGGCCGAGGCGATCCTGGAGGCTGAGCGCAAGGGCATTGAGACCCAAACCACGATTCAAGTTGCCACTGCGGAACGCGAGCGGCTGCACGCCCTCGCCCGAGATGACGCGATCCAAGCCAAGTTCGCTCCGTTTCTTGCCAGGGGTTCGTTCTACACCGAGCGTAACGAGCCAGGCCCGATGTCGGCTGGAATCATCGCGAGTACAGGCGTTCTCAAGGACTTCGACAGGTTCGTGGATTACGCCACAACGGTTCAGAACGACCGCCCAAAGTGGAGCCAGCCCTCTGGCCCTGATGATCCTCGATGGCAACGGTATCGTGACGATTGGGAACTCTTCAAAGATCTTGTGCCAATCTGGATTGAGTTGCACATGTTGAACCCGTAGAACACGTGGCACGGGAGCACTGCCGACCCAAAAAGAAACCCCTCAGGGAGGAATCCTTGAGGGGTTAGTTTTGGACGACCTATTCGATCTCAAGAAAGTCGAGCGCCCAGGCCTTCGCCCGTACGAGGGCATTGACCGCGTCGTCGACATCTTTCAGATAGAAGTTCCCAGCCGTCGTTTGGCCGTCCTTGCCTGCCACGCGGCGCAGCTGGAACTTCGGGTCCACCCGGCCATCGGGATAGCGGTTCAGATAGATCTGCACCACCATCCGTCCGAACTGGATCGGTTTGGCCCTGCCACCACCGATCTGTGTCACCTCGATCTGGTCGATCGGGCGATTGGGTTTTCCCCATACAACACGCCATATGAGTCGAAACATCCACTTCATCATGTCACTTACCTCAGTGTTTTGTCTGTTAATAAAAAAACAGGTTTCAACCAGCTCCGTGCGGAACTCCACTCCACCACCACAACCACGGTCGTTAGACCATGGCAGCGCTAGATTCGTGGGAGGTATGTGCCCGGCTCATTGTGGCAGGCTCGACCGGTTCGATTTTTGGGAGGCCCCGCCGGTTAGAGGCCCTGTGCAAAACCCTCAAAGGTGAGGGGTAGTGCCTGTTGAAGATCTCAGGAATGGACCAAGAGTGCATGCTGTCGGCACTTCGGGTGGCCGGCCTTTCATGGCACGTGAAACGCCGACCCGCACCTGGCATTCCTTCGGTGTCGAGCCAAGTGGCGTAATCTGTGCGGCGCACGATGGCACCATAGAGTTGACGGCAATCGCCGATTTGTTGTAAGAAAACCCCGAAGAAGAACTTCGGGGCAAAACCTCTGGAAGAAACCTCAAGAACCTGGAAAGAACCTCAACAACCTCCTCTACTACTCAGCACGAAGTAGAGAATGATGAACGTCCAGAAGGCGAACAAGACTACGCCATCGTTGTTCTTAGGGTCCATGGTCCAATCCCTCCATGTTTTGAGTTAATCCAAAGATCTTTTTCGCCGGTTCGATTTTTGGGAGGCCCCGCCGGCGGGAGGCCCTGTGCAAAACCCTCGAAGGTGAGGGATGTAGCCTGGATTGAACTCGGGTCGCTATGCGATTGGCAAAGAGCAAGGGCTGTCAGGTCGACTCCCGACCGCTCGATTATAGGCAGCCGTCTTGCCGCCCGCTAGGTTAGACACGCGAAATCAGGTTCGGTTAGCTCTGCTGAGGCACCCCGATCACCCTCGAATCGTCACCCCGGCCCGGGTTGCGCTCCTCGTGAGCCGGCTGACCACTTGACCAATACGGCAAGAAAATGCTAGCGTCGGTTCATAAGTTGCTCTTTCGCACAGGCCAACGGCCGTTTCACTCGGTTCTGAGCACACGTCCTCCGCCTTCATGCCCAACGCGCGAAACGCGTCGCGCTGGGAGGCGGCATGCTGATTAAGGTTGTCATCTAGAACAAGTGGGCTTCATCTTCGGCGCCGTCGTATCGCGCGCTCGCTGATCAGCCCGCAGGCAAGGAGAAGACCATATGTCCAACGAACGACCAGTACATGAGATACGCCTCGGCCGCATCAAGGCGGTTGTCTGGGGCAACGAAACGGAAAACGGCGGCTTTCGGCACAACGTGCAGATCCGCCGTTTGTACAAGGACGGCGACGAATGGAAGGACAGCGACTCATTTGGTCGCGACGACCTACCACTCGTCGCCAAAGTAGCCGACATGGCCCACACCTGGATCCATCAACGGGCTCAGGACGAAGTCTAACCAGCGTCTCTATTCGAGGGTTTCCCAAAGCAGCATGCCCGCCACCCTCGATCTTCCGCCACGCGACGTTCCACTTCGCACGATTGATCTTTCCAGCACGGCAACGAGCAGATGAGACCGAGTGCCTCTCGACGGTTCGGGGCCAGACGGCCGCCCCGTCCGGAGGCATCGGTGGTGCATTTTGAGGTTTTTTGGCAATTGAAACATCGGATTATTATACAGGAGGAATGCTATGCAGAATCTAACGCGTGCTCATCACGAGCTGTTTCGACGCGCGCCGGACGAGTGCTTCGGCTCGCTCATCGACCTGTGGCAACATTGTCAGAACGAGAAGGATAGTTCGGTGGATCGCTGGCACGGGCCGGAGGCCATCAAGGTCGAACCGGCGGCCGGGCGGCTTCAACTCGCCCTCGGGCACGACGGCGCATATGACATGAACGACTGGAGCTTCGCCCAACTTTGCCGCCTTGCCCGCGTCACCAAGGAGACCGTCAACCGGTTGGCGCCCGAGACGGCAGGGCAGGTCTTTTTTGAGACCTTGCCCCGAGAAGGCAAGCCGCTTCAGGCGCTCACGATTGATCAGAGGGTCCGAGCCCTTCATCCCGCCAGCTACACGAGGCTCTACAACGCGGACCTGCTTAC
The DNA here is from genome assembly GCA_029260055.1 of Phycisphaerae bacterium. Classification (GTDB taxonomy): domain Bacteria; phylum Planctomycetota; class Phycisphaerae; order UBA1845; family UBA1845; genus JADFOB01. The sequence goes on along the minus strand of JAJDDX010000271.1, from coordinate 10,065 downwards.
GATGGTCCGCGAGTTTGCGACCGACTTTCAGCCGCCGCAGAAGGCGGGCACAAACGCCCCAAGCCAGGCGGTGCCAAATGAGGACATCCCGTTCGATCCCGATCCCGAGCCGGCGCCGCCGGCCGGAACGGGGCTCTACTGCGGTGAACAGGACATGTTCTGCTTTCTCATCGACCCGACCGGCTGGGCCGAGATCGGCGGCGAGGCCTTCGCGCCGGGGTTCTTCGTTTGGAACAGCGAAGTCGGTCGCCGCTCTGTCGGCGTGCAGACGTTCTGGTTCCAAGCGGTTTGCGCGAATCACATCGTGTGGGATGCAATGGAGGTTGTTGAGTTCAGCCGCAAGCACACGGCCAACGTGCACGAGTCGCTCAATCAGATCCGCCAGATCATCCTGAACCTGGTCGAGAAGCGAGACGAGCGCCGAGACGGATTCGCGAAGGTGATTCAAAAGGCGATGGAGACGCAAATTGGCGGCGACGCCGACGAGGTGATGAAGAAGCTGGCTGAACGCGGCATCACGCGCACGCTGGCCAAGCAGGCAGTCGAGATCGCTCAGCGCAAGGGCAGGTTCACGATCTTCTGTCTTGTGGACGCCCTGACTCGGCTATCCGGAACGCTCAGTTACGCCGGCGACCGCACCGAGGCGGACGAGAAGGCCAGCCGGCTTCTAACCCTGGCAACGTAAGCACCAACGTGGGTCATTTCCGCGTTGTTTGTACGGTTTATCTTGAGGGCCACGCACCACCGGGCCTCCCCTTCTTCTCCTCGCCGCCAGTACTGGTCGACGAGGCGTCTGGCTGGTGCGTCGTTCGATCGCACGCGTCGCCTCAATGCCCATTGGGGAATTGTGGATCGAGGTACTCAACTTTCGACTGTCGTGCAGCCGCACGGAGGATTCTCGTTGCATCCGGTACCGAAGATGTGGCATGCTTGGAGTATGAACTATGACAGAGATTGCGAACCTCTTGCCCCTTCATGCCGACGACAATTCTCCACGGTCCTTCGCGAGAACCTCGAAGCGGTCATTGAGAGCATTCAGATCATTCAGTTCGAATGCGATGTTGTGGGGGACAGCAATGGCGCCCGTTTCTTCAAGGGTGTAGCCGCAACGGTGCGCGCGTTCGCATCGACCCATGCCCCTTTCGGCGACCGAAGCTAGCCAAGCTGGTGAGGCCTGGTTTACCGGGTGATGCCGCCCGTCTCGATGGCGTCAGCTACCTTTTTTCGTCACCGACGACCGCGAGGGCCCTGCCCCTCGCGCTTAGTCTACCTCAAACTTCCCTCCGAAGCACCCGCCATGCACTACGTCACCTACCCATCTGCATTACACATCGAGGAGAGCCTTTGCATAGTCGGCCAAGCGCGAGTTCAGATAAACCGAAAATGGGTCTCGCTCTTCAAACAACAGGTCCTCGTAGGGCTCCTCGCGGAGCAGTCTCCACATGACAGAATACGGACGAAATCCAAGTTGGCGCTCCTCCGCTAGCTCTCTCTGTTCACAGAGAGGCAGTCGGTTCAGATCACACACATCTCGCGTGATTCTCCCCCTCTCAGTGAGAGGGATTATCAGCCCATGCTTGCCCGCTCGGAAGTGCTCTTCAGGGTAGTCGAAATACGGATGCAATAGCAACGGGTTTTCAGCCTCCAACTCTGACCACCACTCCTCCGGATTCTCATGTGGCTCGCTGACCCTCGATCCTCCAATCGGAAACTCATTCAGTTTCCCCGGATGTCGTCCGTCCGTCCCGTTCGAATGCGATTCGTTGCATTTCTGGCACGACAGAAGGACGTTTTGCCATTCGTACGCCAGCCAATAGTATCCAGGATGATCAATGCTGCTCCGGCCTTCCGTTACCGCCTTCTTCGGCCGGTAATGCTCTGCGTCGTTATGACTGCCTGCAATATACGCGCCCTCGCAATACATGCATTTCCGATGGTTGCATTGTATCAAGAATCGCTCTTTCAATTCCTTCCAGACTGCGCGCCGCCACCTTATCGGCCTGCCTGCCGCGACTGACTCAAGTACCGTCTGCCTTGCTCGTCGTGCACGTTCAAGCCAGTCATCGAAGTCCGGCTCCGACAAGAAACTCGGGTCGACTCGTCGCATCTTCCTACCTACCTAGCTCTTAAAAAGAAATCGAAGAGACGCGAGCACTTGCTCGCGCTCTTCCTCTGTCAGCGCTTGCACTTTGCTATCAATGAACTCGTGCATCAATCGCCATGCTTCCCGGTCCGCCGGCGTTGAGCCTCTCTCCCTAGGCTTTCGCCTGTCCAACTCCCGTTCGATCTTGCGAACCTTCGGATGGTCCTCGCCAAGCTCCCCTAGCAAGCGCGCATAGTCTGTCCATTGACGTTCAGTGTCATCTCCGTACGCGCTTGAGAGATCAAATAAACGGCCCGTGAGCACTTGGTCCACTCGCCATCCCAGGACAGATGGCGCATCCGAATAGGCCGCAATGCTCCCCTTGTCGTCTTTCTCCAACACTGTCACGCGCCCATCCGCTACACCACTCACTACTAGCGGCGAGTGCGTTGTAACAATGAACTGCAGTTCCGGAAACGCCTCCTGTATCTGCGGCAATGCCCGTCTCTGCCAGGCAGGGTGAATATGTAAGTCCACCTCATCGATAAGTACTACGCCTCGCGCCTTGAACGGATCCTCCGCGCAGCCATACACTTCTAGGCTGTGTCGCACCAAGTGGCCGATCAGGGCCAACATGCTATTGCATCCGTCACTCAACTCTGTGGGGTCTACAATACCGCCGTGTCTGTCCTGAAGATGTGCTTTCTTTCCTGATCGTACTACTTCCAGTCCAGGGACCAGCAAAGTCAGCTTTTCGAGGATTCTATCCCTAATCTTCATAGGAATGCGACCCCGGGTACCAGAGAGGCTGGCTAATTGAGAGTCTTGCCAGATGCGCAGAAGTATGTCTTGGTCAATTAACGTGCCGAAGCGTTGAAACAGCGACTGAACTCGCTCAATAGCGATGCTCGTATCCTCTGAGGCACCCTGCTCCGTGTCAGCTATTCCTCGAAACGCACCGTATCCACAACAGAGGCCCCACTGATATCCTACTCGCCGCCGGAGGGCATCCAAGTGGTCAGCGCGGTTTCTCATCTCCCGAGATAGCTCATCCTTGCTTGGCGACAGGAACCCTTCCTCAGTGGCCCGGATTCCAAGACCTACATGAAGAGGCGTAGCTTCCCGCATATTCTTCTTCGGGTGTTCAAGGAATGACAGTTCAAGTTCAATTGTCCCGTACTTCTTGCCTCGTCGTAGGTAGCGTAGCGCCCGCGGTCCGGCAACTTGATTCGCGCCCGTTGGGCCGAGAATGCCGAGAGCAATCGCCTGAAGTATCGTTGTCTTTCCAGTCGCGTTGTCCCCCACTAAGGCTGTACAGGCCCGCGCGGTACCGTCCGCATTAGTTAGGTCAAGATCCAGCTCCTCAAAACACTTGATGTTGCGAAGCCTCAAGCGCCGGAGCAGGAGTACGGGCCAACCTGGCCCCTTGCGAGGGAGGGCGTCAATCATGGACGTTTTGGGCGTGTCCCATCCGAGCCAGTGTTCCCATCGGGGGCCATCCGTCTCAAGTGCAACAAGCTCGTCAGCCGCTGCGTCGCTTTGGCCCTCTATTGCCGCGAGAGCCGCGTCGTATTCTCTGCCATCTACAAGAGCTTGCACCGCCTTGGCATAATGCGCCTCAAGCACCGTGAACACGTTCTGAAGATCGCGGCTGCGGAACACAGGTTCATAGAATCGCGCTGCCCCATGCACAATGCGCTCCATGACTGTTTTGCCGTCAACGCCGAACAATCGCCTATATCGCTCGATCCAGCCTTCAGCGTACTCCGGCGCCCACACCGCTTTAACTGCGCTCAATGCTAGTAGCTCCGCGTGAAGCGTGCGATCCAGGTAGGCCAGCATGGTCTTGATGCGCCGGGCTACAGTAAAGCCAAGGTAGTACTCATCAGTTTCTAGCTGGTTGCCAGTCTGCTGGCTCAGAGCAGTCCGCCACACGTAGCCAACCTTTGCCATAATGTCACGAAGAAGCACAGCGCCGGCCGGCATTAGCCGCAGTCTGTCCGTCGAGCTAACATCTAGTGAACGCACATCTGCCGCGTCATTCAACCACTCGACCAGTTGCACGCCTTCACTCCGGTGTGAAATGAGCTTCTTCACGCCTTCACGCACAGCGTCTATGTCAAAACCCAAGTTCAGAATCGGCGCAAAGACGTCACGGCACTCTGCATAGAAATCCGCTGCATGCTCTGCACGAGCTTGCTGTGTTAAGTTATGCAAGACCGCAAGAATGCAGTATTGCACATTCATAAGTTCATGCGGTGCGCCCCGTACACCATCGCGAGATGGCGGCAACAAGTCCGGAAGCATAAAGCCGTAGTGTTCGCCAAGCTGTCCAAGCCAGAGATAGAACAGAGTGTGACCGAACCCTTGTTGTCGTTCGGGGCCGAAGAGCTCCTCTAGGCTCACATGCCGCGCCTTCGACAGCGTAAACAAATACTGCATGAAACCTACATATAGTCGAGCTACTGTGCGAATGTCCTCATTGCTCAGATCGTGAATACTGCTGTCCTCAAATTCAGAGAGCACTACACGATGAACGATCTGGAGGGCTTCAGTGTGATCGTCATCGGGCTGGTGCTTTCGGAAGAGGGCCGAGGCAAACTCGTAGCGCTGATTAATGACGCCGAGCAGATGCGGTATACCACCGCGTGGCAAAAGCAGCCCCGGATACTTCAATTCGTCGGGCATCATGAATTTGAAGAGGCTACCGGCCCGGTAGTCCGCACGCTGCGCACTACGCAGACTCTCAATACGCATAACCACACACGATGTGCAAAACGCTCCCATGCCCAGTTGAGTATCATTCGCGACAGTCACAAGAGTATGCTGATAGTCCACCGGAAGGCGGTCCACGTTATCGTATATAAGTACGATCTTGTGCAGCGCTCGGCAGTCAAGCGCTGCAAGGGCTATATGAGTTGCACGCAGCCGCGGGGAAATCGCCGAGTAGACCGCGTCGAACTCGTCTCTTTCCGACGCAAACCAGACCTTTAGATGCTCGATACGGCTGCGGCGTGAGGGCTGGTCAGCGTGTGCCTTGTTACACACGCGTGAGGCCACATCATGGAGATCAGCCACCAATACGGGGTCGAAATCGCTCTCTGCATCGGGCGGCCCGGCTACGAGCCAAGCGACCAGATCCCTCGTATCGGACCCAGTTGGGAAGAAGTGGGCACGCAGTTGAGTTTCAATAAGGCGTGTTAGCGTGTCTGTGGTGTCTGTTACGTCTGGCTTAGGTCCAGCAAATTGGGAAAAGAGGCGCTTGAAATCAAGTACTACAACGGCGACACCGGCATTCCTTGCATCGCGTCGAATCAGCTCACACGCGTACCGGATTGCTGAGGTCTTCCCGGAGCCGCGACCAGACGCAAGAACTAGTAGGGGCACGGACGAGAGCAGGTGTTCAGCTAGCCGTACTTCGTATTCACCATCATCTCGCCGAACATAGAGTTGGTCAAAGAATGTATCCGGCTGGATTTCAGCCACCACTTCAGAGCCGAGTGCAAGCTGCGACGTAGGAGCGTCATCGACAGCGTAAGTCATGACTCGCTCAAGCAGTGGCCAATACAACGATTGCTCTTGATCCTGCACGGTCCGATTCTCCAGGCAAGCCAACGCCTCCGCCAACTGGCATCTCGTCGCCGAAGCAGCGAGATGCCGAGCCCTCAATGTACCGTCGGGGAAGCACTCTCACTAGGTCCGCTCCTCCGACCGACCGAATGGTCCGCACTCGCGTACTGAATACGAATCGGCGACGGGAGGTCACCAGCCAATTGCCCGGGGCGAACCCTGTCTCTAGGCCACGCTGAAGCCGGCGGACGGCGTGGCTAACTTATCCCTGGCGCCGAAGGCCATCATCGCCTGAGGACCGGCACCTGAGATGCGACGGGGCCGCCGCTCCCATCCGATAGCATGACATAACGCACCTTATGACACGCATCCGGGCCGGCGATCGGCGTCACCTCGCCCATACGGTGGGCTCGTGGCCTCCAGAATCTCGCCGTTTGCGTGACATAAGATACCGTGTTAGTCTTGGACCATGATCTCGACCACGATAGCGGCCAAGAATGCAGCACCAGCTGAAGTGGTGCCGCCGCCCGACCGCACCAATCTGACCGCTTGGTTCAATCTGTACATGGGCTTGGAAGCTGGCGCCAACGCGGACAACACCATCGCGGCCAAGACGCGTGACCTGGCAGCATTCCTTGATTTCTTCGCCCGGGCCACCGGATGCGACCAGGTCGACCTTTGGACCCGCTCGATCACCGGGGATTTCGTCAAGGCCCTCCAGAAGGACAAGCGAAGCCCGACCACCATCAACCGCACCCTGGCAACACTGCGGCATTGCGCCAGTTGGGTCCAGCGGCAGCGGCCGTTCCTCGCCGGCAATCCCACGGAACGCGTGGCGGATATCGCGGTCGACGACCCCGAGTGGAAAGGCCTGTCGGACATCGAGGTCACCCGCCTGAAGGCGGCGGCCGAACAGCTGATCCACCTAAAGCGCCGGCGCAACCAGCAGCCGACTCGGGATTTCGCCATCTTTCACGTGTTGCTTCGGACCGGGTTGAGGGTATCCGAGCTGCTTCGGCTGGACCTGGACCAGTACCAGGGCAAGCACTTCGTCAACGTGAAGCGGAAGGGGCGGAAGGTCACACGCCGAGTATTCCTGGCCGCCGAAGCACGGGAAGCCCTTGACCACTATCTCAACGACGTACGCGGCCACGAACCTGGGCCGTTGCTTCACTCGCGATCCGGATGGCGACTTGCCCGACAAAACGTAGATGCGGCGCTGAAGGCGATCGCCAACCAGGCGAACGCACGCTTCCCCGATGACCAGAAGATCAGACTGCACGCCCACGTGCTCCGGCACACGTGTCTGCGAAAGGCCGCCGAGAAACACGGCGTGCAATACGCAATGGAGCTTTCCGGCCAAAGCTCCGAGCGGTACATTTGGCGATATGTGCAGCCGTCCAGTGCCGAAAAAGAGGCTGCACTTGATGATCTTTTCTGATTAGGTCTATGTCCTTGGCTTCGTGTGCCCTCTGCGGGCAACCGGGAATGTAGTTCATGAACCGACTCGAAGACCTGACAAGCGGCGCTTGCGTTGAGGGAATCCTCCCGCGGGAGCGAGTCACCGTAGTTAGCAGCCAGTGGTTCGGGGATTCGGTTCTGGAGGTCACGTACAAAGGTGCCGATGGCACCGTCGCCAACACTCTCCTTTACCGGGACGACGAGCCACGCCTCACGATCAGCGAAAAGACTCGGCCGTGGTCGTTCGACGCACCAGGCGACGAGTTCCGACTCGTTTCGGAGGCGTCGCGGATTCGCCTCGCTGCGTTGTTCGACCCTCTCCTCGCCGTCCATACATCCTTGGTCGAGCCGCTCCCGCATCAGATCCTTGCCGTTTACGAGCGCATGCTACCGAGGCAGCCCCTCCGTTTTCTTCTCGCGGACGACCCGGGCGCAGGTAAGACCATCATGGCTGGCCTGTTCATCAAGGAACTCATGGCCAGGGGCGACCTGGAACGCTGCCTGATCGTCGCGCCCGGAAGCCTCGTGGAGCAATGGCAGGACGAGTTGGATCAGAAGTTCCAGCTTCCTTTCGAGATCGCCACCAACGACAAACTGGAATCAGCCCGGACGGGCAATTGGTTCGCGGAGAACAGTCTCGCGATCGCTCGGCTGGATAAACTCAGCCGTAACGAGGATGTGCAAGAACGAATTCGGGCGACACCGTGGGATCTCGTCGTTGTCGACGAGGCCCACAAGATGTCAGCCACATTCTACGGCAATGAGGTCAAGTACACCAAACGCTACCGCCTAGGCCAACTGCTTTCTGGGGTAACGCGCCATTTCCTTTTGATGACTGCCACGCCGCACAACGGCAAGGAAGAAGATTTCCAGCTGTTCATGGCGTTGCTTGATGGCGATCGATTCGAAGGTCGACTGCGTGACGCCGCTCACGCGACGGACTGCAAGGACCTCATGCGCCGGCTGGTCAAAGAGCGTTTGCTCAGGTTTGACGGTACACCGTTGTTTCCAGAGCGCCGTGCCTACACGGTGGCCTACGACTTGTCTGACGGCGAGGCCCAACTTTACAAAGATGTCACCGAGTACGTGCGAGAGGAATTCAATCGCGTTGAGCAATTGGAAAACGATGGCCGCAAGGGGACCGTTGGGTTCGCCCTGACCATCCTGCAACGCAGATTGGCTTCCTCTCCAGAAGCCATCTTCCATAGCCTACGCCGGCGGAAGGAGCGACTGGAAAGCCGGCTCCGCGAAGCAAAGCTGCTCGCCCGCGGCGGCAAGTCCGTCTTGCTGGAAACACTCCGTTTGCGAGAGCTAGAAGAAACCGACCTTGATGTCCTTGAGGAAAGCGACGAGGCCACGGGCGACGAAGTTGAAACAGCGGAGAACGAGGTCGTCGATGAGGCGACGGCCGCACGCACAATCGAAGAACTCGAAATCGAAATCGAGATTCTCAAACGGCTAGAAGAACAAGCACAGCTGGTTCGAAGAAGCGGCGTCGATCGAAAATGGGACGAGCTCTCGAAGCTGCTTCAGGATAACCCCCAGATGTTCGATTCGACGGGACACCGTCGCAAGCTCATTGTTTTCACTGAGCACCGGGACACCCTGACCTACCTTCGCGATCGCGTCGGCACCCTCCTGGGTCGCCCTGAAACCATCGTGACCATCCAGGGTGGCATGGGGCGGGACAAACGCCGGGCGACGGAGGAGGCGTTTAGACACGATCCCGACGTGCATATCCTGATCGCCACGGATGCGGCCGGCGAAGGCATCAACCTCCAACGTGCGCACCTGATGGTCAACTACGACCTCCCCTGGAACCCGAACCGGCTCGAACAGCGTTTCGGCCGCATCCACCGCATCGGGCAGACCGAGGTTTGCCACCTCTGGAACCTGGTCGCCCACGAAACCCGCGAAGGCGATGTCTACAGGCGGCTCTTGGAGAAGCTCGACACGCAGCGCCAAGCGTTAGGCGGGCGGGACAGCGTATTCGATGTACTTGGTCGGCTCTTCGAAGGACAATCGCTTCGCCAAATGCTCGTCGATGCCATCCGCTACGGCGAGCAGCCCGAGGTCCGGGCCCGGTTGGAACGTGCGATCGATAACGCAACCGACCGTGAGCACATCCGCAAGCTGCTCGACGAAGACGCGCTCGCCCGAGACTCCATGGACGCCCGTCGTGTACAAGATCTGCGTGAAGACATGGAGCGCGCCGAGACCAAGCGACTCCAACCACATTTCATAGAAGCCTTCTTCATGGCAGCCTTTGAGCGGCTCGGTGGACGAATCGTCGCGCGTGAAGAAGGTCGGTATGAAGTCACTCGCGTTCCGGCTTCCGTCCGAAATCGTGATCGCCAAGTCGGGCACGGTGTGCCGGTCTTGTCTCGCTACGAGCGCGTTACGTTCCACAAGAATCTCATCTACGTTGCGGGACAGCCCATTGCGGCGTTCATCTGCCCAGGCCACCCGTTGCTTGATTCAGTAATTGATCTGGTCTTGGAGCAATGCCGCGCCTTGCTTCGTCAGGGCACGGTACTCATCGATCCGAACGACCCATGCGACTCGCCGAGGGTACTTTTCTACCTTGAGCACGCAGTCCGTGATTCCGTCCAGATGGCATCGAATGACCGCCGTGTAATCTCGCGAGAGCTTCAGTTCGTCGAGATCTCGGAATCCGGCGACATCTCATCCGCCGGATCGGCACCGTACCTAGATTACAGGCCGGCCGCGGACATCGAACGCGAGCTTGTCCAGGCACAACTGGACGAGCCGTGGCTATCGCAGGACCTGGAGCAGAAGGCGCTGGCATTCGCGGCCCAACACATTGTCCCCGAGCACTTGAAGGCTCTCCGAGAGCACCGAGACGAGTTCATCGACAAGTCAGCCCAAGCGGTCCGAACGCGACTAACCCGGGAAATCGCCTACTGGGATCATCGCGCCCAGGAACTCAA
>JAJDDX010000028.1 GCA_029260055.1 Phycisphaerae bacterium | reverse complement strand
GTTGAACAGTGCGTCGGATGGATGAAGGAATCGCGACGCATTGGTACGCGCTTCGAGAAACTCGCCGTTAACTTCCACGGGATGATTCAACTGGCTATGATCCGTCGATACCTCAGATTGCTGTTTTCAGACAGAGCCTAGAATTGAGAATGCATTGTTGCAGTCATTGCATACGCAGCGGATCGTCAGGCTAGCACCGAGCGCTTTAGGGACTATGTGCTCGCCTTTCTTGACGCGATGCAATTCTCCATCGCAGTATATGCAGGTCTTACTTGATCTAGACATCGGCTCATGAATCCAGCGATGCTTCCGCAAGTCGGCACCACAGCTTGTACAGCAGCGCAAGCGCTCAAGCAATCGCTACCGTCTCAGGATGCTAGCTCCTTAGGGTGCGTCCCGGACGCACCATCTTATTGTCGGCAACCGCCCGGGTGCGTACGCTGCACACATCATGCCCGAATACCGACGGCCATTCGCACCGGGGGCGACGTTCTTCTTCACCGTCGTGACGAACGCCCGCCGGCCGATCTTGACGGGCGATGCCGCGGTGCGCCACCTGCGCACGGCCTTCCGCGAAGAACGGAACCACCACCCGTTCGAAATCGACGGCATCGTCATCCTGCCGGCTGACGTGCACTGCGTCTGGACGCTTCCCGACAACGACACGCGCTTTGCGATGCGATGGTCCGCGATCAAAGGGCGTTTCACGGAGCTCTTTCTAGCGTCGGGTGGTCGTGAGGCGACGCGCAGTGCATCGAGGCACAAGCGTGGCGAACGCGGCGTGTGGTAGCGGCGATTCTGGGAACACGTCATCCGGGACGAGGATGATTACGCCCGCCATATGGACTACATCCATTACAATCCGGTGAGACACGGCGTCGCTCGATGTCCACATGCGTGGCCACATTCTAGCTTCGCGAAGTGGGTACGGCAGGATGTGTATGCGTCCGATTGGCTATGTACGTGCGCCGGGCCTGTTGAGTTACCGGATTTCGGGGATGTGGACGGGCGCGCGGGCGAGTAGAATCCGATGGTGCGGCCGGGCCGCACCCTACGTGCTCGGACGCGGCGACGTCGCAGAATGCGCGAATCGGCGGGCGAATAGGATGAAATGGTGCGTCCGGGACGCACCCTACGGGGCTACGGGGCTACGGTGCTGTCGCACGCGGCGGTGATGACAGGTAGCCCGACGGTGGTTGCGAATGAGTCACCGCGACGTTGACGGCGAGCGCGCTAAGAAAGGGCGGCCAGTGGTCAGCGGATTGTCCACCAACAACACCGGCTCGGGGCACGGCGTGCTGCGAATCGTGCCGGCTGTCGTGGAATGGTCGGCACGCTCACCTCGACGGTCCTTCATCATCGTATTTATCGCGGCCTTCGTCATTCGCGGATTCCTACTGGCCCAGCTCCCTCCCAGGCGCGTGCACCCGAACAACCCGAACAGTCAGGATCAAGTCGTCGCGATGTCGTTGATCGAAAGGGGTGAGTTCGGCGACGTCTACAGGCTGCCCACCGGGCCTACCGCGCACCTGCCGCCGGTCGTCCCCGGTCTCATCGCCGGCATCTGGTACCTCTTCGGGACGACCCTCATCGGGGGATATGCCGCACGGCTCTTTACCATCGCAGCCTACTCCGCCCTGTACGGCATGATTCCGTGGGTCGGTGGTAAGGTCGGTATTGGCAGGCAGGCCGGGATGCTCGCCGGCCTCACCGGCGCCGTGATCCCGTTGCCGTTCGGGAGTGGCCAGGCACTGGCTGCGATAGCCCTGGGTCTCATGATGGTTGCGATGATAGGGCGATGGACTTCCGCGCGCGGCTCACCGCTCCGTTCGCTTCTTTTGGGGCTCGCGATTGGCGTTTCTTTTCATGTCCAACCCGCGCTGCTGCCCGTAGCCGTCGGCTTCATCATCTTCGAGGCATGGTGGAACCGAGGTCAGCAAAAGTGGAGGCTGTCGGCGCTGGTGGCCATCGGCGCCATGCTCGCTTGCGTCCCCTGGGGTTTGCGAAACTACAACGTCTTCCATGAAGTCTTCTTCATTCGCGGCAACTTGGGCCTGGAACTGCGCATGGGTAATCACGAGGGCGCCGCCGCGGCTTTAGAGGTCATCGGTCGTCGAGGCGAGTACCGCCACCCGGGAGGCACGGACGAGGAAGCGCTGATGGTCCGGCACTTGGGCGAGATGGAGTACATGCGACAAGCGAAGCGCGAGGCCCTCGAGTGGATTGCAGCCCACCCGGCGGCGTTCGTCCGACTGACCGTGCTGCGTTTCATTCACTTCTGGTTCGGACCCTTGCATCGCCCCGCGATGGCACTCGTGGTGTCAGCGCTGACCTTACTGGCCTTGGTTGGCGCGAGGCGATGCCTACCGCTCATGACCACTCCACAGCGCGCGGCCGTGTTGATCCCTGTGGTGACGTTCCCGCTTATCTACTACATCGTCGGCTACGAGTTCCGCTACCGCATGCCCATACACTGGATCGTGCTTCTGCTCGCCGGCGCAGCGGTGTGGCACTGGATCAAAGGAAGATGACCCCGTAGGGTGCGTCCCGGACGCACCGTCAGGTTGCCCACAGGCTCGCGGGTGTTTAGGCTCCCGAGATCATGCCCGAATACCGAGGCCATTCGCACCGGGTGCGACGTTCTTCTTCTACGGTCGTGACGGGCCCTAGCCGGCCGATCCTGACGGGCGGGGCGGCGGTCGTGTTCCGGCTCCCCTCCTTAATAAGGAGGGGCTGGGGGAGGTGCTTCGGGAGGACCAGCCCCGCCCTACGCGGATCGACCGCCCGCCGGAGCCGGCCTTCCGCTCATGCTGTGTCTGAAGGAGGCACGCCCAGAAGGTACGTCACCCTGCACGCCCCAAAGGAGCGGATGCGACCTATTTCCCAGGTGTAACCTCCGTCGCCAAGATCCGCGGTCATTTCCTCGAGTTCATGCGGGGTGTACGTGCGAAGGCATGACACCAGCTACGTAGGGTCCGCTGTGCGGACCACGAATTCGTTCCGGTCCGCACAGCGGACCCTACACCCTATTCCGGGTATTGGAGGTCAGGATGATGACTTGGGTGAGGCGCACGTTGATGGGCTTGGCCGTTGCGTGCGTTGCGGCGCTGCCGGCTGTTGGCCAAACGCACAAAGTCAAAATCCACGGACACACGCCGCCCGTCCCGAACCCGGCCGCCCCTGTCGATTGCGTCGCTTGGGTCAATGAAGTCCTGGGTAAAGAAGTCGAGCCGGGCGCGCGCGATGCGTTCAAGGCGTTCGAGAAGGAGTTCGAGTATGGACTCTTCGAACCCACGGACAGCGACCCCGTGGGGGGTCTCCATCTCGCGACGCGAGGCCCGTGGAGCGATCAACCGGAGATGTCCCGTTGGCTGGCGAAACACGAACCGTGGATCAACCGCTACCGGGCGCTGGCGGACTCGCGCGGATTCTACGTCCCGGCGAAATACGATCGGTCGCTGGCAGGTGGGCCCCGTGTCGAGCGCGGCCTGTGGAACGCGGTCGCTTCCCGCGAAGAGCTCGCGTACCCGCTGTCGCAGGCCCTTATCGCTCAGGGGTACCAGCGCTGGGGGCAGGGCGATCGCACGCTGCTCCCGGAGAACGCATTGGCCGTTCTCGCCGTAGCGCGACAGCTCCGTGATCGGTCGCCCTCCGTGCTTCAGTCTTCACGCGGGTCAGGTTGCTCGCATATGGCCTATCGGGCGATCAGGAAGTGCTTTGAAATCGCCAAGGACCCAAACGCGCTGGGCGTGCGCCTGTCACGCAAGCTCAGCGAGGTTGATCCGCCGGTCCCGTCGTTTGCCACCGTTGTCGAGTTGAGCCGCCTCGTGTATTGGGATTATTGCCAGCGGTTGTATGTCCCGGGCGAGTCGAAAGGGCAATGGTGGCTCTGCATGGAGCTGGCAGAGTCGAAGGGTCTTCACACTGAGAAGCCGGACGGGAGCAAACAGAAGGAGCGGGACCGGTTCGTCCCGGCGGAACTCGTACTCGGCGCGTTCGACGTCAATTTGAAAGAGGGCAACGCGATCTTCGACGCTACCTACCAGTGGGCGGACGCTCCGTTTTTCGAAGCCGGCGGCCGACTCGAGCGTTTGAAGAAGTTGAAGAAGGAGGCCACCGGTCTACTTGCCAAGGTGCTGCCACACGATCTGTGCGACATGCGCGAGTCGCACGAGCGACTGTTTGCGCACCGCAGGGCGACCCACCTGATCGCGCACATCTTCGCTCACCGAGCCAAGGCCGGCGAGTTTCCACGTACGCTCGACGAACTCCGAGGCGCCGGGATTGCCTAAATCCGCATCGATCCTTTCACCGGCAGAGATCTGATCTACCGGGTCGAAGACGGTGCGTTTCGGCTCTATAGCGTCGGTGCCAACCGCGTGGATGACGGAGGATCCCACCGTGTGATTTCGAAACCCAGGTACGCCGGGAGGCAGGATCAGTGCTTCTGGCCGGTGGAGCCCTGAACCTCGAAGTCCGCATCCAAGACGCACCATCATGTTCTCGACATACACGCGAGCCGCTCGCGGAGCGCGGTCGTCAAATGTGCCTGTCCTGGGCGGCTGTGATGACCGATAGCAAAGTAGGGTCCGCTGTGCGGACCACAGATTCGTTTCCGTCCGCACAGCGGACCCTACATCTACGTCTGTCGTTTCGGTCCGCACAGTGGACCCTACGGCTCTTCGGTCCGCACAGCGGACCCTACGTCCTTTCGGCATCTACTTGCGATGCAAGGAGGCTTCGGTCATGAAGAGATACGGTCAGCTTGGGCTCCTTGCGATCATCGTCTTTCTGCCTGGTTGCACCTCGACGGTACCGAGCGACGGGGAGGACACTTCCGGCGGTAATTCGAACACGAATACGAACGCCGGCGATGACGGTGGGCCGGGAGGCGACGGGCCGGATGGTCCACCCGGTGGCGATACAAATGCAAACGGCGGCGACAACAACGACCCCGGAGGCGATGGCCCGGATGGTCCACCCGGTGGCGATGCGAATACAAACGCGAACTCGGGCGACGACGGCGGCCCGGGTGGCGACGCTGACCCGGGCGGCGACGGTGGGGGCGATCCATCCGTCGACTCCGCTTCCGGAACGTGGGACGCGACAGCGGGCCTGACGCTCGAGACCGCGTCGATCACGCTGAACGTGGCGGCTGACAATCCGCCCAGCAACGACGAACTTACGCTCGAGTATCTGGATGCAGCCGCCCTGGCGGATATGGGGTTGCCGGCTGATTCCGGTTTTGATCAGGGCGTCAGTTTCGGACCCGCCGGCACGACGTTCGCCGAGCCCGCTCAGGTAACCGTCCGCCTGGACGCGCCCACACCGTTAACCAGCCTGCTCGTGCTTCGTCAGGATGACGACACAGGCGAGTGGGTCAGCACCGGGCTCACGGCCCGGGTCACTCCTGACGGCCAAGGCGCGTCGTTCAGGCTCACCGGGTTTTCCGACTGGGTCGTGTGGACACCGCCGTTTCCAACCGGCGCCGACCCGATCGGCGGTTCGGGCATCGTCGCGGGCACGGGCGGCTTCTCGGGCATTCCGTTTGACCCGCTGCCCGGCACGACGACCGCCTCGTTGACGTTCAGTCCTTTCGGCAGCGTGTTCGGGCTCAGCATCATGAACGCCGGCGTCCAGGGAGGCGTAAGCGCTACGTCCAGCGCGGCGCTCAGCGCCAGCACAGTCGACGAGTCCGCCAACGTGCAGATCGGATACGTCACGCCCGGAGGCGGGCTGAGCGGGCCGAGTCTGTTCAACGAGGGCGACTTCAACTACAACCTGCAGGGTGTCATGTTCCTGACATCGGGTAGTTCGGGCTGGAGTGTGAACGTCTACGCCGCCTACGAGAAGGGCGTCGTCCTGGGTATCGCGTCGGGCAATTAGACGTAGGGTCCGGTGTGCGGACCGCGGATGCGTTCCGGTCCGCACACCGGACCCTACATCTACATCTCTGAGTCCGCCTTCCGTTCATGTTGTGTCTGAAGGAGGCACGCCCAGAAGGTACGTCACCCTGCACGCCCCAAAGGAGCGGATGCGACCTATTTCCCAGGTGTAACCTCCGTCGCCAAGATCCGCGGTCATCTCCTCGAGCTCATGCGGGAGATACGTCCGAAGGCATGACACCAGGCCGTCCCAGAACGCGAACACCATCCACAGTGGGATAACGTAGGTCCAGAGCAAACGCCGCCACCGGAAGGGCCTCATGAACGGCGTGATCAGCCAAAGGACCACGGGGCCGAAGAAGAGCGACGGCACCCACGGCCACAAGCGCCTCTCAGTATACTCGAAGATGCCGATCCCCTGTCTCTTGTGTACGGCGTCTTGGAGAATCCCACGAGCCGTTTCAGGGTCAAAGTGATGAAACGAGCTGAACATCGTGCGGAAGCCATCGAGCTCCTCCGGTACGTTGGTCGCGTCAACAGGTTCTTCACAGAATGAGACGCGGTCGGGCCACTTTGCCGCGGTTTGCTCGAAGGGCGTCATGTGCGGGTACTTGTCGGTCAGCGTGAACGTCACCGGGCGCCCACCGACCGTGTCGAGTTCTTCGAGAAGGGAATCGACGGGGCCGGCTGCTCCCGAGCAGAGATCGATGATTCGGCTGCAGTTTAGCTGCTGGAGGGCCGTCTTCAGCTTCGGGGCGATCGGTCGGTATGGTTTACAGTCAACCGCAAATGACGTCATGATGTCGGTAAGGAGGTTGCGCCAGTCGTTTGGGTACCAGCTCAAATCATGGAACTCGAACAGGTGAAGTCGCTTCATCGCTCGTCCCGCTCACGCCGTCTTAGCTCTGTTTGCGCATGACGAAGAACGCATAGCTGTAGTACCGCGCGTACTTTGCGAACATGTCCAACTCGGTCCGCGCTTCCGCAAGCACATCCTCGGCCTCGGCGATGCCCTTCCATTCCGGTTCGTACTTAGACACACGATTAGCCAATGGCTCGTAGTATAACTCCGTCCAGGACGACGTGGGTAGAACGAAATGGCCGACGTTTTCATAGCCCAGCCGCGATACGACCCGCAGCTTGCTTTCGACGGTGTCGATCTCAGGGTAAGCCTGCCAGAACTCGACCACCTCCTCGGGCGGATCGGGTTCGAGCCACACCGCTTCGCTGACCGCTACGTAACCGCCGGGCTTGACGAATTGCCTGACCTTCTCGAGGCCCTTCTCGAAGCCGATGAAGTATATCGCGCCTTCGGACCAGACGATGTCGAAGCTCGCGGGCTCGAAAGCCATCTCGTTCATGTCGGCCTGGATCGTCTCGACTCGGTCGGCGGACCCGGCACGTTCGGCGGCCTCCTTGACCCGTGCAATCATCTGGGGAAGAAGGTCGAGCGCCACCACCGTGCCGCCGGAGAGCCGCAGAAGCTCGACGGTCTGCATTCCGGGGCCGCAGCCGATGTCGAGGATCGTGGGGGTGGGCGGCAAGCCCTTCATCATGCTGAAGGCCCGGCCGGTCGATGCGTTGTCACCGGGTCCGGCCCTCGGAAGGGCTCCGTACAGTTCGAGAAAGAAGTCAATCCGTTCCATGTGGTTTCATCCCAGCTTTGCCAAGTGTAGCATGGGCCAACCTCTCGCCGACTCGTCCGCTGGTCACGTCAGGAGCGCCTGGGCTGAGGCAGTATCCAAATAGCCATGAGGACGCCGAAAGCGATCCACGAAATCGTCGGACTCACCACATCGAACCAGCCCAAGACGATCACGGCGGTGCCGGCATAGTAGAGTTGCGTGGTGTATCGGGAGAACCGCGAGGGGGGCTCTTGTCGCGGGAGGCCGGCACTGTCTGCGATCAGGAAGCTCTCGCCGCATTCGGGGCACACGTTCGACGTGAGCGCGGTCAGGCTGTAATCGCAGGCGGGGCATCTCAGGCCGGTGTCCGCAGGTAGTTGATGTTCAGCCACGGTGAGGGCTACTTCGACGCCCGGGATACCGCTCCGCCGTGGACAGCACGGCGGGCATCGAAGCGGTGGTCAGGCGAATCGAACGACGATGCTACACCGTAAGCGGGCGTTCGTACAGCCACGCGGGCCGCGTCACTGGCACACCAGTTGTCTTGGACGCATCTTTCGCAGAGGAAGACCCGCCTCGATCCTCGTTCGGCCACGGATGGACCGTCGGGCGTGCCGCCGGTGTTCCCATGCTTTCCGGCCGGGTACCATGTCGGCTCGAGGCGTGTTGAATCGGGAATGCTGAATTGAGTATCCTAGTTGCCATCATTGTCGTTCTTGCGCTCGGCGTCGTCGCCTTTCAATGGCATCGGTCGACAGCCGCTCACCGACTTCGACGCGGTGCACGCGTCGTTGAAACCGCCAAGGGTCTGGTCGAGTATGCCACCGTCGGAAGCGGACCGGCGGTATTGGTGTTGCACGGTGGCATGGGCGGTTGGGATCAGGGCGTCGCGCTGGGTGTGTCACTTCTTACGCCGATCGAGGACGCTCGCCAAGACGCCTGTGTGGACTATGACCGTGCGCTGAGGGATGGAGACACGCTACTGAGCGAGCATTTCACGGTGATCGCCCCATCGCGCCTGGGCTATCTACGAACGCCGCTTTCGACGGGACGAACACCCGCGGAGGGCGCCGACGCGATGGCTGCACTGCTCGACACGCTCGGGATCGACAAGGTGGTCGTGATCGGCGTCTCCGGCGGCGGCCCGACGGCGCTTCAGTTCGCGATGCGGCACGCGTCACGAGCCACATCGCTGGTGATGGTGGCGGCGATCGCCAAACGGCACGTTCAGCCGGCCCGCACGACCGAGAGTTTCGTGGGGAAGACGGTGTTCGTCCAAGGCTTCGGTTGGCTCGTAGACCTATTCTACGGTGGCGGATTGGCGTTCGCGGCGTTAGCTCCGGAATCCTTCCCGCGGCTGATGCTGCGGGCCACCGAGACCTTGGATCGCGAGGGCATCGAAAAGCGCCTTGCGACGATCCGGCGGGACCCGCGTCAGTTCCGGTGGATGCGCGGGCTTTTGCGGTCCGGCTATCCGCTCAGCGTTCGCAAGCTCGGATTGGACAACGACCTGACGCAGTTCGCCGCGATCGAAGAACACCCGATCGAACAAATCGCGTGTCCAACCCTGGTGGTCCACGGTCGATACGACGGAAACGTCACCTTCGATCACGCGGAATTCGTGGCTCAGCGCGTGCCGGGCGCGCGTATCGTGGTAGCTGAGTCATGCGGCCACCTGATCTGGATGAGTGAGGAGGAACGCAAGATCCGCCAGGCCGTGATCCAATTCACCGAGCGGAATTCGCCTTCCTGAGATGGCTCGAGGGTTGGGGGCCGGCCACTTGGTGTGCCGGCCGCGTCCCGTTGGCAGCGCCCGGCGCGGTTCGTTATTGGCTCACTTTCGGACGTACTTCAGCGCCGCCTCGAGCACGGGGTCGGCGGTCTTGAAGTCTTCGGGTTTGGTCTTGACCGGGATGTCCGGCGGTATACCTTCACCTTCCCACACGCGACCGTCCGGCCCCATCGTCTTCCAACTCGGCAAGCTGAC
>JAJDDX010000270.1 GCA_029260055.1 Phycisphaerae bacterium | reverse complement strand
TTGATCGCCGTAACACCGGCCGGCGTCGCAGGAGCCGACGCGTCATCGCCATACGAAAGGCGCCCCTTGAGAAGTCAAACAAAACCGCGGCGTCCGCGGAAAACGTGCCTTGACTTCTCACTTCATATAGGTGCCCTACCTGGCGCGCACGGACAGATCCTCCCCCCACCCATCGGGCGTACCCGAAGGACGGAGCACCCGCGGCCTCAGTTTCGGACACCGCTCAAGAGCGGTGGCACACAGAGAGCGGGTTCCACTGCCTGCGCGGGGACAAGCCCCGACGCTACCTTTGGAGTCGGGGCGTTTTAGCGAACCAATACCCTAGGTCCGCGTCAGGAAGCGGGAAATCGACACTAGGGAGACGCGAAGGGCTCGAAGCCCGCGTCCACAGAGGCCGTGGACGGCCCCCTCGGTCTTTCCGAGGCGTTCGGCAACTTCGGACACGGGTCGGCCCTCGATGAACCGAAGGCGGACGGCATTGCGCTGATCGTCGGACAGGCGGGCGAGGCTGGAGAGCACGGCCGCTGCGGCCTCGCCTTTGGCCATGTGTCGACTGGGCGTGCCGTCGGAGCCGACGAGACCTTTGACGAGATCGGGGTAGGTCGTTGAGCCGGCCGATGAGTTGTGCAGTTCGCGCGCCACGTCGCGTTTCTTCGCCCGGAGTGCCCTCCGCTGGTTCGACAGCTCGTGGAGCGTGATGGTCTCGAGCCATTTGTAGAACGCGGCCGGCCCGGCAAAGGTGTTGCCCTTGGCTGCCTCGAAGGCGGCGGCGTACGCCTCTTGGAGAACGTCCTCGGGCTCGATGTAGCGGCGCAGGGCATCGCCGATCCCTCGCCGGACGGCGGCCGCCAGTGACTCATGGTATTCGACGATGATTCGCTGAAGGGCGTCTGCGTCGCCACTAGCCGCGAGTTCGATCTGAACGCACCGTTGTTGTTCGTCCATGCACGCAGTCTACCACGGACCGGCCGTGCGATTCGAGGGCTCCCCCATGTGATCTTGGCGGGATTGTGAGATTGCTTCGCGTTTGGCGCGGTCGCTGATACGGCGCACAAAAAGGCGGCCATGGGCGAGCAATGCTTCGCCTATGGCCGCCTGATGTCGTGTCGGGGCCGTCGTCGCCTACCGGTTATCCGTCGCGCGGACGATGCGGTTGAGTTCCGGCTGGGACATGTAGACCGTGCCGTCCGGGGCGATGATCATCTCGTCGTCCTCGGCGCGGTCGCCTACGGGGATTTCCGCGCCGGCGACGATCGCCTCGCTGTCCGCCGCCCAGAAGAAGATGCCGTACTTGACGACGTTGTCGCTCCCGCGGTAGCTGCCGTTGAGCAGCAGGTCACCGCTTTCGAGTGCCACGAATGTGTCGGCCGCTACGCTGGCTGTGCCGGGCAGGTCCGTCGGTGTGCCGTCGGTGGCGATGGTCTGGATGCCGGCGAAGTCGCCGGAGAGCAGTGCCCGCGAGGCGTAGAGGGTGCCGTCGAAGCCGAAGTGCATGTGATGGCCTTCACGGTTGGTGTCGTCGACCTCGCCGGGTGGGTCGAGCGGGTTATCGACCGGCATGGCCGTGCGCGCGTCGACATCGATTGCACCCATCCGCGAGAAGGTCGTGTCTGCGCCGACGAGGATGTTGCCGGGGTGCATCTGCGCCCCATCGAAGCCGGTCGGTACGATCGCCAGCGTCTCGGGCTGGACGTTGACGCTGTCGCCCGCGACGCCGTCGAGCAGGCCGGTAAAGGGCACGGCGTCCCCGCCGTCGGCCGGCACGACGCCCATGAGCCTGCAGCAGGGCGACCCGATCCAGAATTCACCTGCACTCGTGATCGCCAGGACAAAGGAGTTTTGCGCGGTGTCGAACAGCTCTGGATCGGCGAGATTGGTCGCGCCGAACGGAGTCAGGGTCGAGACGTCGTCACCGCTTACAATGGGGCCGAAGAGCCCGTCGGGGTTGATGAGGAAGAGGGCGCCGTCGGACGGGCGTAGTGCGATGGCGGTCGCACGGTTGGTGTTCGTCGCGAACTCCGACAGCTCGACGTTGTCCACGTCGATGGTGCCGTTGTCGTTGTCGTTGTCGTTGCAGGCCCCCGGAATGCCAAGGGCGCAGGGATCTGGCAAGGTGCCGGGATCGCATCCGAAAGTGAGCGTGAGGGTCAGCACCAAAGCCGTCGCCAGCATTTGCCGTTTGTTCAGACCGTTCATAGCAGCAACTCCGTTGAAATGGGGTCCGTGATCCTGGTCTTGTCGTATTCGCTCGAGCCCGCGCCAACGCGCTCGGAGGTCATGATCCGACGGGCCTACCCGGTCAGGGGCGGTACGCCGACGTCGACAGTCCACGTGTCGGGCGGCCACGCCGTGGCCATCCGAGCCGGATATTATCCGCGCGGGGAAGGGTCCTCGCAAGCGGGTGCGGGGCGGTCCGGGCTCAGAAGCCGGCCACTTTCCCATATCGTTGACGTGCCCGCGCGACGGCAGTACACTGCTTCGCTCGGTAGCCCGGGTGGCGGAATTGGCAGACGCGCAAGCTTGAGGTGCTTGTGTCCTCAGGGACGTGCTGGTTCGAATCCAGTTCCGGGCATCGAATCCCCTGGAGCGCCGGCCCCCCCCGGGGCCTTAACCTCGGCGCCCGCCCGTGCCATCATCCCGATATTGCATCTCCGGGTTTCCCAACTCAGGCACCGATGCTAGTGTGGCACAAGCGGTCGAGTCGGACTCGGACGCCGTGCGGACCGGGACACGGGGTCGGCTCGTCCGATCGTGGCTTCGGGGCCCAGATCCATGGCAGTGCGACCCTACGAAAGCAGTTTGCGGCTTATGCGGTTCGATCCGCGCTATGCCGACGCCGTCGCCGACTGGGTCGGGTCGACCGAGGAGTTGCACCGACTCGCACCAAGCACGAAGCCGCCCCTTACCGCCGCCAAGGTCATTCGCTGGCCGCAGCCGGGCGGAAGGGCCTTCATCCTGCTCGACCGGGAGGGTGGCGAGCCCGTCGCCTACGGCGAGCTAAACCCGATGCGGAACACGGCCGACCAGTATTGGCTCGGACACGTAATCGTATCGCCGGCGCATCGGGGCCAAGGCCTCGGCGAGTTTTTCGTCCTTCAGCTTGTCACGTACGCCCGGGATTCGCTTTGCGCTACAAAACTCTCCCTAGTGGTTTTCCCCGAGAATGACGCGGCCATCGGCTGCTACTTGGGGGTCGGCTTTACCAACAAGGGCGAGGAGTTCCATCAGTTCAACGGGGTGGGGCCGAAGCATCGGCTGCTCCGGTTCGAGATGGAGCCCGGTGGCCGCTAGACGCCGGCCTTTCTCAAAAGAAGGAGGCTGCTCCGTGCCGTGGCACGAAACAGCCTCCTGTGTTCAGCCGTATTGCGATGCGTCGACTAGCCTCCGCCGAGTGTCGCTAGCCAAGCCTCGAGATTGTCCGCATCTTCCGGCGTGACGCCGTCGACAGTGCCGCCGCCGTGCGTGTCGGTTCCGTCGATCTTGCCGAGCAGATCGGCGGCGGCCGCACCCACGAGGCTCGGGCCGACGACGCCTTCGGCGCTGGCGCCGTGACACGGCGTGCAGCCGTTGTCGGCGTAGAAGGCCTCGCCCAGGGCCGGATCGGGCTCACCGGCGGCCGGTTCGGTGGGCAGGGACTGCGAGTAAGCACCGAGGTTGGCGAGGTCATCCAACGTCAGCGCGTCCGCGAGCTGCGGCATGGCGGTGCCCGGCTGGCCGAAGCGGACTTTGTGCTGGAACTCAGCCGGGTTGTCGTTGGAGAGGTAGCCGACGTAGGCGTCGAAGTCGGTGTCCGCACCCGGCGGGAGGGTCAGGCCGTCGGCTCCGTGGCAGGCCGCGCAATTGGTGTCGAAGGTGGCCATTCCGTCGTCAGCGATTCCTGTGAATGCGCCGGCGTCGAGCACTTCGTCGGTGTCGATGGTGCCTTCGAGGGCGAACTTGACGAGGTCCCACAGGTCGGCTTCGGTCAAGCCGGTGGTGTCGAACGCGTGGGTGGTGCTGAGGGAGTCGAAGACTTCCTGAGCGGTCGCCGTCGTGCCGAAGATGCCGTCGAAGCCCGTGACGTGGCTGCCGGAGCTATAGGCGCCTGCAAAGCCCTTGTAGTCCCAGCCGTGGCATTCCTTACAGCGCCAGGTGTCGGACCCGGTGCGGGTGTTGGACTCGGTATCGGGGCGGGTCGCCCAGAGCGGGTTGTCGTCGGTCGGCGAATCCACGCCGGCGACCGTCCACCACTTGTCGTAGAGCGCGCCGCCGCGGTTGGCGTCCGCGTTGTCGAAACCGCTCGTGTCGGTTCCGTTGTCATTCGCGTTGTCGGTCCCATTGTCGTTGTCGTTGTCGGTTCCGTTGTCGTTGTCGTTGTCGGTGGCGTTGTCGTTGTCATTCGTGGTCGCGTTGTCGTTCTCGTTGCCGGTGCCGATGCCAGTGCCGGGGTCACATCCGGTGATCCCGAGCGCACTTATCGACAGAAGTGCCAGGGTAAGCAGCGGAAGCCGCGAGCTGCATCGTAGAGTCAGCTTCGTCATTTGAGGTCTCCTCATAATCCTTTAGTTCGGAAGGTCCTGCCGGCCGTACGCAGGCATACTAGCCAACTACGTTAATCTGGAGCGCGCAATCGTCTGCCCGACGACGCACACGGCGCGCGGGCACACGCATCCAACTTATTTGATCGAAACTGGCCCAAAGAACCCCGATAAACCGCGCCACGGGATTCCAATTCCTGCGGGTACCTGTACCAGGGGCGATACAGGCTGTCAAACCATTCGTCAGTTTGCGCGACTTGCCTATTCTACCACGACGTTGGGCTGGCCGATTGCCATGGTCGGGTGTTAGACCCCGCGCGCGGCATGGCCGGTGAGATCTCAGGGCGTAACGGATGCGGGAAACGCTCAAGGGAAGGGAGCTTGCCGTTCGATGGTGTTGTTTGGACGAAACGATGCTCCAACTGGGGATATGCCATGCGCGCACATAACGCTGCCTCATCCTTGATTGCGGTCGTCATCGTGTCTAGCTGCCTGGGTCTGGCCGGCTGTGGCACGAATATCGATCAGGTGTTCTCCCAGGCGGCGGGCGCCACCGGCCGGACGCTCTTCGACCTGTTCCTTACCGATTTTGTTAACGCGGTGGCCGACGCGATGGACCAGGCTGCGGCGGAGCCC
>JAJDDX010000269.1 GCA_029260055.1 Phycisphaerae bacterium | reverse complement strand
CGTCATAACATCAATTGTGATCGATGTTGTCAGGGGCACATCATCGCTCGATTTGACTGTACCCACAACCCATTTTCGATTATCATGAAATACGCTTGCGTGTATCACCATGACCATCAAGATGGCTGTTTAGAGTTGTATGATGAAACGCCTTATTTCGTGTGACAAAATTCCGTCGGGTCAGGCCGTGTTCGTCGAACATGATGATCGGGAATTGGCCATCTACCATTTGACCCATCCGGATCGATATGTGGTTTCAGACAATACATGCCCGCATGCCAATGGCAATTTATCCGGCGGCGAAATCCACGGGAACACGGTCTCTTGCCCGTGGCATCATTGGTTGTTCGATCTTAATACAGGTTTATGTGTCCATTCAGACAAAGCGCAGGTGCGGATTTACACATCAGAAATTCGTGATGGAGTGGTATTCGCCGATCTGTGAATCCTGATACGTATTGATGTTCGTGGATATAGGTTCATCAACCGATAACCAACTGCAGATCGTGTACCTACGTGTCGGTTTTGAAAATTTATTGGCATATACGCTGAAATGGTTCGACACAACCTGACGGTTTTTCGAGTGAGATCATCACGGTCGCGTTAAAGCAACATTTGGTGGCCTTCGCTCTTTTGCCTTTTATGGCAACTTCGTAGTTTTCACCTGTGAAACCTATAACAACCGATTCGCCATCATGGTCTTTATTTCTAAGTTTCAATATGGCAATGGCTTTGCCATTTGGTTTGCATTTGCCTTTAAATTTTTTGATGTCATCGCATGTGATTTCACCGCTGCCGAGCGCTTCGCTTGGGTCCACGACGAATAAGCCTCTTGATCGATCCGATATGATCACATTGCCGCTGGGGTAGTATGGAAATGTGCTCCATGCCCCTGCATAGTTCGGGTTGTCGTCGCTCGGATAGGTATCGAAAAATCCTACCTGAGGTGGATTGACCTGATCCACGTTGGCATTGAATATGCGTAACCCGCTGGTGTAGTTGGCTTGGAAAATAAAGCCTTCGTGAACATATAGATTGTGATCGACCGATGTGCTTCCGCTTGTGAATGTGTCCACCAATGTTGGATTTTCGAGATCGGTTATATCAAACACGAGCGTACGGGTGTTGATGCCATTGCGGGCTTCGTCAAACTCATCGTTGAGATAAATGTATTGACGATCGGCGGATGTCCATCCCTGATGGCAATACCCGAGTAGTGGATAGGTCGAGCTGCCCAACAGCACCATGCTGGATTTGTTTGTCACATCGATGATTTCAAACCCACGTCCCTCACTGAAGCTGAATGCAATTTCGCGGCCCGCATAAGGGCCTTCGTTGTAGTTGATCACATGCAGATCGTGGGACCGGTTGCCATTGTATTGTCCTTCAATGAACGGGTTCGCAGGATCATTTTTCAGATTCCAGGCTACAAGGTCGCCGCCGTTGATGTTGCCGATTGCGAGATATAAATATCCGCTCTCTTCGTTGATCGCGATGTTGTGACTCGAGCCCATTCCATTGTCCGTGAGCCGCTTAACCAGTGTGACGTTGCCATTATCGACGTCGCTCAAATCCACGATATCGATCCCGCCACCATTGCCGTTGGCCACATAGGCGTAATCCCGATAGACCTTGATGTCGCTTGTGCTGCTGCTGGTATGTGCAATGGATTCAATAATGACGGGATTTCGTGGGTCGGTGATTTCAACCACGCTCATGCGATTATCCAATCCCATCAGTGCATACTCGCGGCCGGTATTGGATGTGTATCCCCAACAGTCATTGCCGGAATTGGCACCGAATTGCTCCGGGCTGAGCGCACTGAGTAGCTCGATTTTCTCAGCCGGGAATTGAGCCTGAACCGGAATCGCCATGAACCCCATCATGATGATGGCCATCACAAACATCCAGATACTGCTGCAGCGCACTTTACGGTTCGACATCATAATATCCTTATGCATAAGTTAACGTACGATCATTGACCAACCACAAACCCCTGAATTTGTCCATGATCATCATATCAATTGCGGCATTATAATTCAATCGTGATGTTCATCGAGGGTGCGTATCAAGTAGAACTTGTTGATGTCTTTTGCCCTGAAAGGTCGATACCGCTTGATGCGAACATTGAAGTACCGCCCTTACAGGGCTTGTTTTTATCGAATCCTGATGCCCAGGGCGGCGCTGCGCTCTGCCCTGGGCTGTTATGTTTTTGCCCTTTCAGGGCTGAGGATGCAACGAATCTGCTGGGGTGATCGAACAGCAATGATTTACCCCTTAACTTGATATGCACCCATCGATGCATCAGTGTCTGTTTTACCTTAGCAGTTGCATCAATGTGATCATCACGTATTTCATCTATATCAAGGACGTTATTGTCGTCAAATGCTCGTTATGCTTTTGTTACAGTGAGCGATTTTGTGCTGTCATTGACGACTCAACGCTCCGGATGGGATCGCTGTGTGTAGTGCAGGAAACAGAGGATCAAGGGCACATGGCCAACACATAGGTGTGTTGGCCTATAGGGATCATTGGATGGAGCTTATATGAAGCCGTTAATCGGATGGATTGTTATCGTTCTGTAGCGCAGCCCCGGGGTCAACGACAAACAACCCTTTTGATTGGTCTGAGATGATCACGTTGCCGCTGGGGAAATAGGGGAATGTGCTCCATGCTCCTGAAAACGTTGCATCATCATCGCTCGGATGAGTATCAAAAAAACCGACCTCAGGTGGTGAAACCTGATCCATGGTCGCATCAAAAATCCGCAATCCGCTGGTATAGTTGGCTTCGAATATAAAACCGTTATGCACATAGAGATTATGGTCTACGGCTGTGCTGCCGCTGGAAAACGTATTCACCAATGTAGGTTGTTCGAGATTTGAAATATCAAACACAAGCGTGCGTGTGGGTACATCATGGGTCGCTTCATCAAATTCATCATTGATGTATAGATATTGACGATCCGCGCTGGTCCACCCCTGATGGCAATAGCCCAACATGGGATACGTTGAACGGCTCACCAGTACCATATTCGATTTATCTGTGACATCGATGATATCAAATCCAAAATTACTTCAAATACT
>JAJDDX010000268.1 GCA_029260055.1 Phycisphaerae bacterium | reverse complement strand
GGTGTTCGCCGGTCCTGCGGCCGGGCTCGCGCTGACCTCCGCCGCCTCGTTCCTACAGGCGCTGATCGCGTTCGCTTCGTTTTGCCTCGCCGCTTCAGCGACCTACGCCATCAACGATGCAGTCGACCGGAAGGCGGACGCCACTCATCCCACCAAGTGCCGTCGCCCGGTGGCACGCGGCGCGATCGGCCCGGCGGCTGCGGTCGCGTTCGGATCGGTTCTGGGCCTCAGCGCTCTGGTCCTGTCCGCCCTGATGCTGAACCGCACGGCGACGCTGGTGCTGCTCGCCTACTTCGTCATGACGCTTACCTATTCGATGCTCCTGAAGCATCTCATGATCCTGGACGTGATCATCATCGCCACCGGTTTCGTGCTTCGGGCGTGGGCGGGCTCAGCCGCCGTGGGCGTGGTGACATCGAAATGGCTCGTCGCCTGTATGTTCACGCTCTGCCTGTTCATGGGCTTCGGGAAACGGCGCTGCGAGCTGGCGATGATCAACAACAAGGACGACGCGGGCCGGCATCGAACGACCCTGACGCACTACACCCCGGACCTGCTGAATCATCTCATCACGGTCTCGGCCGGCATCGCGGTGATGACCTTCCTGCTCTACACGCTGGATGAGACGACGGGGTCGGCCATCTTTGCGAAAGAGCATCTCTTTTACACGCTCCCGATCGTGGTCTACGGCATCTTCCGTTTTGCCATGTTGACCGAATCAGGCGCTTACAGCGGGCCTACCGAAATCGTCCTAAGAGATAAGGGAATCTTGCTTGCCGTCCTGTTTTGGACGGCCATCGCCCTGGTTGTGGCGTATGAGAAGAGTGTGTTCGGCCCCGAGGGCCTGGCCGGGGCCTTCAGTTGGGTGGGCTAGTGCAGTGGTTCGTTGACACCGCGACGTATTCGCTCCGAGCCGCGACCGTCAGGGAGCGAAACTCCGCCGACCCGATCGGGGCCGCTCCCTTACGGTCGCGGTTCCGAACGTCGCACCGATTCTGAGACGGCACACTAGCTCGGTGCGGTATTAGATTGCCGCGCGGCAGCGTGGTTAGAGCATTCGAGAGAGCTTTCCATGAGTGGATCGAAAGTCGCCGTTGTTCGCACGACACCCGGGACGGTGCTGGAAGACTATCATCGCCTGATGACGGCCGCCGGGTATCAGGACGTGGTTGCGAAGGACGTCGACACCGCACTCAAGATCAACATCTCGTGGCACTTCTTTTATCCGGGCTCGTCGACCACGCCGTGGCAACTCGAAGGCGTGATCCGGGCGATGAAGCGCGACGGCTACGATCCGAACCTCATTCACGGGTGCCACAACCGGACCGTCGTGATCGACGCCTATCTCGGCGAGCGCGAGAACAAGCAAATCGACGTGGTCAAGGCCCACGGTCTGCGCAACATCCACCTGTATGAGCCTGAGCACGAGTGGGTCAACGTCCGCGACGCCGTCGGCGACCTGGCCAAGGAGTTCCTCTGCCTCAACGAGGTCTACCCGAAGGGGTTCTCGATACCGAAGCGGTTCATCGGCGAGAACATCATCCACTTGCCGACGGTCAAGACGCACGTCTTCACGACGACGACAGGCGCGATGAAAAACGCGTTCGGTGGCTTACTCAACGAGCATCGCCACTGGACGCATCCGGTCATCCATGAAACGCTCGTAGACCTGCTGATGATCCAGCAGAAGATTCATCGCGGGGTGTTCGCGGTGATGGACGGCACGTTCGTCGGCGACGGGCCGGGCCCGCGGTGCATGATACCGCACATCAAGAACGTGCTGCTGGCGTCGAGTGACCAGGTAGCGATCGACGCGACGGCTGCGCGGATGATGGGGTTCGACCCGCTGGACATCAAGTTCATCCGACTGGCCCATGAAAGAGGCCTCGGTTGCGGCGATACGAGGCAGATCGAGTTCGTCGGCGACGCGGACGCAGCCGAGGAGAACTGGCACTTCGTCGGCCCGTTCAAGAAGATGACGTTCGCCGCGCGGATGCAGCACAAGATCTATTGGGGGCCGCTAAAGAAACCGCTCGAGTGGTCGCTCAAGACGTGGCTCGCGCCGTGGGCCTACATCGCCAGCGTGATCTACCACGACTCGCTCTGGTACCCGTTGCGGGGCCGATCGCGCGTGCAGGAAGTGCTGCGGAGCAAGTGGGGCCGATTGTTCAACAACTTCGAGACGGTCAAGCCGGATGAAAAGGGCTACCCCGACGTGGGCCCGGACGCTCCGGGGCTCGTGCGCGGCACTTTCCGGCTGATGTGGATGGCGATGAAGATCCTCGTCACGTGCATCAAGGAAGCGCCGGAAGTGGCGGTCCGCAAGCGGCGCAAGGCGCAAAACGCGTGATACGCCGCCTATTGGTAATCCCTACACGCCTCGTTTCGCGAATCGGTTGCCCGGTAAGCGCGTGATCAGACCCTTGAGTTGAAGCGAGGTCAGCGTCGACGTGACTTGTCCCATGGGCAGCTTCGCGGCGGCTGCGATGTGCTCCGCGTCTTCGGCGCCCGCCTCAACCGCCTGAAGTACAACGCGCTCATGATCCGTGAGACGCGCGGCAATGCCCGAGTCGAAAGGCGCGGCGCTGTCTTCGTCGTCGGTGGCGGGTCTCATGATCGAACCCACTTCCGCCAGCTCGTCGAGGATGTCCTCGAGGCAGGTCACGAGCTTCCCCTGCCCTTCCCGGATCAAGCGGTTCACGCCTTCCGTGTGTTGCGGCTGATCGATGCGGCCGGGTATGGCGAAGACCTCGCGGTTGTACTCCGACGCGAGCCTCGCGGTGATGAGCGCTCCGCTTCGCCTGCCCGCCTCGACCACGAGCACACCGAGCGACAAGCCGGTGATGATCCTGTTGCGGCTCGGGAAATTGCCCGGCGCCGGCGCGAAGTCGGTGGCGTATTCGGTGATCACGGCACCCTGCCGCGCCACGTCGTCGGCCAGTCCTTCATGTTCGCGCGGGTAGATGGCACCGAGGCCGCTGCCGAGCACGGCGATGGTGCGCCCGCCGGCTTCGAGTGCGCCGCGATGGGCATGTCCGTCGATACCGCGAGCTAGTCCCGAGACCACGGTGAAGCCGGCAGCCCCCAGTGCCCGTCCGAAGCGAAGTGCCTGTTCCCGTCCGTAGTGAGAGCATCGCCGCGTACCGACGACGGCGACGGCCACGCAATCGGCCGGCTCGACCTCGCCACGGATGTAGACGCAAGGCGGCGGGTCGGGAATGTGGAGCAGCGCATCGGGGTAGTCGGCGTCTTTGACGCAGACGATCCGTACCCCGAGCTTGGCGGCGCGCTCGACTTCGGAGTCGATGGCCGGGTCGTGGCGTGCCTGGATGATCGATTCGGCGCCGCGCGGGCCGATGCCGTTCACCCGCTCGAGTTGCGCGCGGGATGCGGCCAGGATGGACGCCGGTGAGCCGAAGTACTTGATCAGATTTTGGAGACGGATCGGTCCGATTTCCGGCGCGAGGTGAAGGCGGAGGTATTCGCGTCCGATCGCTGAAATGGGTGCGTCGGGGGCAGTCGAATCCATAGTGTCCTTTTGTCGACGGCGACCGCTTGCGGAATGTAACGGGAGCACTAGGTCGGCGTCATCGGGGGAAACCCCGACTAGAAGCCGAGGCGATGAACTGCGTTGGGATGCTTAGTGGGGCAACTACCTAGGCAGTAGTCACTACTGTGAGGCGATCCACGCCCTCATGCGGGTCTCGAGCATGTCGATGGGCATGGCGCCGCCGGCCAGCAGGGCATCGTGGAACGCTGGAAGGTAGAAGCGGTCCTTGAGGGTTTCCTCGGCTTCTTTCCGCAGTTGCAGGATGCGCAACTCGCCGATCTTGTAGCCCAGCGCCTGGCCGGGCCAGTTGACGTACCGGTCCACCTCGGCCTCGATGTCGTGCCGGGCCAGGCTCGTGTTAGCGACGATGAAGTCGATCGCCTGTTGCCGGGACCATCCCTTGACGTGGAGGCCGGTATCGACCACGAGGCGACAGGCCCGCCACATTTCGAAACTGAGTTGCCCGTAGCGGTTGTCGGGCTCCTTGTAGCCGCCCACGTCGTATCCGAGCTTCTCGGCGTACAAGGCCCAGCCTTCCTCGTAGGCCGTGAACCGCGCGTAGCGCCGGAACTTCGGAAACGACTGGTTCTCCTGATCGAGAGCCATCTGGAGGTGGTGCCCCGGCACCGCCTCATGGTACGTCAGTGCCTCCATGGTGAAGCGCAGGCGCTCTTGAGGCGCGTAGGTGTTGACGTAGTAATATCCGGGGCGCGACCCGTCCTCGGACGGCAGGTTGTAGTACGCGGCCGGGGCTGACTTCGCCCGGAAGCTCTCCATCTCCTTGACCCGGCACAGGGCCTTCGGCAGCCGGCCGAAGAGTTTCGGCAATCGGAGCTTCGCGTGCCGGAGGTACTCGTCGGCGGTCGGAAGCAGTTCCTTACGGTACTTGAATCTCTGCTTCGGATCGTCACGCATGTGGGCGATGAAGGCGTCGAGATCGCCCTTGAAGTGGAGATCGTCCTTCGCCTTGTCCATCTCGCCGCGGATTCGGCTCACCTCGGACAGGCCGAGCTCGTGAACCTCGTCCGGCACGACCGGCACCGTCGCATTCAGACCGGCAAGCGCCATATAGATCTTGTCACCGTTCGGCAAGGCCGAGTAACCGACCGTGGTCCGCGAACGCGGGAGATACTCGTCTTGAAGAAAGGCAAGCAGTTGCAGATAGGCCGGAACGACGTGCGTGCGAATCGCCTCGTCGATGGCGGCCGTGACCTGTTCGCGATCGGCTTCGGGGAGCGACCCGAGTTTTTGAACCGGCGTGTAGAACTCACTCTTCGTCACGTCTGTGACGATGTGCTGCTCGACCTGCGGAATCACGCGATCCACGAGGATGCGCGGCGCGACGAATTCCGTCGCGATGCCGCGCCGCATGTTGTCGATCATGTCGGCGACCTGCTTCGGGAACCCGCGCAGTCGGGCGACGTAAGCGTCGAAATCCTCTTTCGTGTCGAAGGGCTGCGACACCAATATCATAGGGAAGCTGAGGTGCGGACCCGCGAGAGGGTCGATCGGCATGAGATGGCCAAGGCACGCGGCACGCAGCAAGTTATCGCGGATACTGCGCTCGAGTAAGTCGCGCGTCAGCCTGTCCTCCTGCGACAAGCCGTGCGCCGGTAGCCGCCGCAGATCGCCGAGCAGGCCTTGCAGGTGCTGTTTGAACTTCTCCAGTGATGGCTCGGACAGGTCGTCGAGACGGTCGGAGAAACGGTGGTCGCCGAGCGAGGTGGCCCAGGTGGGATTCTGACGCATCATCGCATCCCAGTAGCGATCGGCGAGTTCCTCCAGATCGGCGGACGGCTCGGCGATTGCGCAGGGCACGATCGCCCAAGCGGCCGCACATGCAAACACGAAAATGCGTCGAGACAGCATGATCACCTCCGTGAGAACGTACAGAGTACCGGCCGAGCCCCAGTGGCCGGTTTCAGCCCGACGGATTAGCCGACGCGCACGGGAAAGTCAATCAGACCACGCGTGGCGTGGTCGTGCCGCGCCTGCGACGGCTGGATGGGTGAGCGGCGCCGCGATGCGCCCGGCGCCGTCGCGGGGGCTACGGCTCGGGTGTAATGCATGGATCGAGGCGCTCCGTCCGCGCGCCGGTAAATAGCGTCACGTCCTTCATGTCGACTCGGTCGTCGCCGTCGAGGTCGGCCCAGGTGCAACCGGGATCAACGGCCGAATCCGGCCCGAGTATGCAAGGCAATAACAGTGCCCAGTCATCCGTGTCGACGTCGGAGTCGCCGTCGCCGTCGCCGAAGACTTCGCACGCGTCGTTGACGCCGTTGCCGTTGTTGTCACCCCGGCAGTAATCCTCGTCGAGAAACGGGTTGTTTCCGAGAGCGCAGCAAAGCGCAGTCGGCAGCTCATCGCACGGGTCGGTGGCTGAACAGCAGGCAACCAGCGGTGAGCCGCCGCAGGTTATCGCACCGGGACAGTAGGTTGACGTGGACTCCCAGACATCCAGCCTGAAGTCGCCCGTGGCTGACAGGATGCCGTGTACGAGGATGAGGTACTCGGCGCCGTACTCGGTACACCACTGAACGGTCGACAGCGCAGGCCCGAAACCCGTGCAGTTGTCGTTGTTGCCGGAGATGCAGGTCAGTGCATCGCAGTCAGCGCAGAATATGCTCAGTTTCGTGTTGAACGAGCTGCCGGCGTTACAGGTTGACGCGCGCAACTTCCTCCCGGTACCGATGACCTTGTACCACACACCCGGGGAGGTGTTGGTCGTACTACAGGTTCCTACGCCATCGAATCGTGAGTTTCGGGTGGAACCCGTCGTCTCGGAGGGCACAGCCACCGGTATGGCATCCTGACAGCGGTCGTTGGCGGGCGGACAGGTCAGCGCGTCGCAGTCCTGGCCCTCGAACCACTCGCCACCGATGTTGATGCACAGAGACTCGCTCATGGTCGGGCCCCAATCGGACACGCAGCCCCCTTCCCGGCAGCAGGCACCGGTGCCGCAGGCGTCGGCTGAGATGTGCATTTGATACGAACCGTGGACGCTGCCGTCGGCATCCGAGTAGACGGGATAGTAGTATGTACCGGCGGGCAGGTTGTCCCACACCATACGGACGTTGTCCCACGCACACCCGTCGATCCGCGGCTCGACCCATGATGTCGTGGTAGCGGGCCGGCCGCCTTCCGACGCGCAGTCGTCCCCCAGCAGTGTGTAGTTGGGGGCCATCACCGGTTCGGTGCAGCAGAGATCGATCCAGACCGTCGCACACTGATCGATCGAAAACGCTTCCCACCAGGTGGGCGGGTAGCCGGGCCAGTCACCGGTCGCGGTCGCTCCGGCGTTATCGCCGGACACCGTCCGCATCGAACCGTCGACCGGAATCGCGTACGCGACGGCTTGGCTGCATTCATCGTGTCCGGCGGCAGTCGTGGGACAGCAGTTCGGGTCACATGAGGACCCGTCCTCCTGAAAAGTACCGAAGTACGCGTCGCACGTGGCTTGGTCGGTTTCGACGCAGTCGCCTTCAGGCGTGCAGCAGGCGCCGATGGCCACGCACGGCTCGCACGACAGGGTCACCTCGTAGTTCGAGCCGCAGGGGATGATCTCGTCTCCCGCCGGTGCCACGTACATCCAATGCGTGCCGGGCGGCAGGCACATCTGCACGTCCGTTACCACGCACTCCTCGCCGATCGCCGAGGGGTTGATGAACTCCGTGGTCTGACCGCAGTCGCCCGAACCGACAGGCTTCGTCCCCGCCACGCCGATCACGGGCGGGAACTCCGGCAGGATGCTCCAGATGAGCCGCGTGGGCTGTGCGACGGTGATCTGGTACCAGTCGGTATCGCGTACGCCGCCGTCCAGTGCGACCTTCCCGCAGATGGTCTCGCCACACGCCACCGTGCCGAACACCGGCGGCACGGAGTCACATCCTCCGTTGGTCGTATCGACCGGCGCGCCGCAGTCCGCTTCGTCTTCGACCGTACTATCCAGGGTGCACGCCACGTCGCACGCTGCGAAGCGCGGCGATGAAGCGACGCGATCGGCCAGACCGCGTTCGCCCGCACTGCCGGACCGAACCGGGTCGATGTGATCTTTGAGGGACGGCGTAGCAGCCGGCGTCGCGGGGGCGAGATTCGAATCCCGAACCACCGGATCATCCGCACCGCGTGTCGACGACGCCGCGAGCGCGGCGCAAACGAATACCAGCGTGAGTATCCGTGAACGATAAGCCATGGTAGCCCTCCATCGGCGTGTTTCGGTCACCCCACCGCGACCGTTGCTTCCATCCACCGCCCCATAAGTATAGCAGGAGACGTTGAGGGAGGATAGCGGTTTCCCTTCTGCCGCCTCGGTGATGGAAAAACAGCGGTTTAAGTGCCCGGCAGTCGGGCGAAAAAGGCGCACAGTGGGAGGCCCCGGGTGAAACCGGAGCGGCGATGGATCACGCAAATGCTCACCATCTGGGACGAAACGAGTCGCAAAGTCCCAGAGTCACAGCCACGGCATCAAGGCACGAACACCTTCGCCCGCCTGCTCGAACGGAGAGTCGACATCGGCGTCGTGGAGCTGTCTGAACTTGTTGCCGCCCGCGCGGCACTCCGATATCCACTCGTGGGCGAAGGAGCCGTCCCGTACCTCACTGAGGATCCGCCGCATTTCGGCGCGGGTCTCGTCGGTAATGATGCGCGAGCCGCGCGTCAGGTCTCCATACTCAGCCGTGTTGGAAATACGGTCGCGCATGGCACTGAGGCCTTGTGCGTAGAGGAGGTCGGCGACCTGTTTGAGTTCGTGGACGCACTCGAGGTAGGCGAACTCCGGCTCGTAGCCCGCTTCCACAAGTGTCTCGAACGCCGCCTTGGTCAGCGCCGACAATCCACCGCAAAGCACGACTTGCTCGCCGAATAGATCCGTCTCCGTTTCCGTCGCGAAGGTGGTTTCGACGATCGCGGCCCGCGCAGCGCCGATGCCGGCTGCCCACGCCAAGGCGGTTTGTTTCGCTTGTCCCGTGGCATCCTGATGAACAGCCAGCAATGAGGGCAAGCCCTTACCGTCCGTAAACAGCGAACGCAACAAGGTTCCCGGCCCTTTCGGCGCGATCATGATCACGTCCACGCCTTGCGGCGGTTCAATGAAACCGAACCGGATGTTGAACCCGTGAACGAAGCCGAGCGTCTTGCCCGCCCGTAAGACCGGCGCGATCTCGGCGGCATAGACCTCAGCCGCTGTTTCGTCGGGGAGCGTAAGCACGATCAGGTCCGCCCGCGCCGAAGCCTGTTGAGCCGAGCCGGGCATGAACCCATCTTCCACGGCGCGATCGAAGCTCTTGCCGGGCCGCTGCCCGACGACGACCTCGATGCCGCTGTCGCGCAGGTTCATGGCATGCGCACGACCCTGGTTGCCGTAGCCGATGATTGCCACGCGTGAGCCGGCAAGCGGCGCCATGTCGGCGTCGTCTTTGCGGTAGATGGTAAGGGGCACGGCTTTTCTCCCGGACGAAAGACGCGTCGAGTTGATCTTTGGGCCGTGCCTGTCGGCCGACCGCTACGCGCGTTGCTTTTGAGTCCGCGAGGATGATAATGCCCTCTCCCATTTGACGCCACTTACACGGCGGTGCGAGCGTGCGATGAAGCAGGACGGCGAAAAACTACTCGATCGGATGCGCGAAGCGATCAGCGCCGACGATGCGCCCACGCTCCAGGCCGAGCTGTCCGCCGCGCATGCAGCCGACATCGCGGACATGTTCGAGGAGTTGTCCGACGACGAACGCTCGCAGGTGCTATTCGCGCTGCCGCCTCACACGGCCGCCGAAGTCGTCGTCATGCTCGACGAGGCCGTCCGCGGCGAGGTGGTCGACGAGCTCGACAGGCAAGCGCTGACCGAGATCGTCTCCGAGCTTGCTCCGGATGACGCAGCCGACGTGCTCGGCGAGCTTCCCGACGAGGAAAGCGACGAAATCCTCGAGAAGATGCCGGACGAGCAGTCGGATCAGATCGAGGAGTTGCTCAAGTACGACGAAGAAACCGCCGGCGGCATCATGACGCCCGATGTCGTGGCGATACCCGAGTCGGCGACAGTCGGCGACAGCGTCGAGGAGATTCGCGACGCCACGCCGGACGAGGATCTGCACGAAATATACATCGTCGACACCGACTACCGGCCCGTCGGCACGGTGCCGCTACGACGACTGGTCACCAACCCGCCGTCGACCAAGCTGGCGGCCATCTGTGAGCGCGATCCGGTCACGGTCTTCGCCGGTGACGACCAGGAGACGGTCGTTCAGATCATCCGTAAGTACGACGTGATCTCGGCCGCCGTGGTCGATGAGCACGAGCGCTTGATCGGTCGCATCACGCACGACGACCTGCTCGACGTAGCGGACGAAGAGGCGGAGGAGGACCTGTTCCGTGCGGCTGGTACCGACCCGTCGGAGCTCGATACGCACTCGGTCTTTCGCGCGGGTTGGATTCGACTCACGTGGCTTCTGCCCTGCATGCTCGGGATGATGGTGACAGCCACCGTGCTCGCTTTGTCCAAGCGGGAGTTCGACGTCGCGCTTTTTGCGGCCCTGTCGCTGTTCGTGCCCATGATCGGAGCAATGGGCGGTAACAGTGGCATTCAGATTTCGACGGTCATCGTCCGCGGCTTCGCCACGGGTGAGTACGCCTCGACGCGGCTGTGGCGCGCCGTTCGGCGTGAAGGACGAATCGCGCTATTGCTCGCACCGGTTTGCGGCCTCGCGGCGTGGGGTTTGGTATCGCTGGGCCTTCCGCTCTTTCAGCGCTTCGACGTCGAGTCGCTCGGACTTACGAACCCGAGCCGGTTGGCACTTGCGGTCGGCTTCGCGATGACCAGTGCCATTCTGTCCGCGGGCTTTTTGGGTATCGCCCTGCCGTTCACGTTTCGTCGCTTGGGCGTCGACCCAGCCATCGCCTCGGGGCCGCTGGTAACCACGCTGAACGACGTGGTCTCGGTGGCCATCTACATGACGATCGCCATGGCGATTGCACAGTAACGTAGCAGTTCGCTCTTGCTGCGACGCAAATGCTCCGAGCCGCGACCGTGAGGGAGCGGTTTCGCACGCACGCGACGGAGCCGCTTCCTGACGGGCGCGGTTCGGAAAGGCGCGGTTCGGAAGGGCGCGGTTCGGAAAGGCGCAACCCACCGAGTCACCACAGTAACCCTGGTAGACGGTCGGCAAAGCCCCATCGGGGCGATACTGCTGTAGCCCACGGCGTGAGCCGTGGGTTGGCAGCGACGCACCGGTCACAGCCCCGGTAGGGGCGGTACATCGGACTTCAGCGACGGCGCGGCCCTGGCGTCCCTCCGGGGCTTGGTCGGGAACGCTCATGCCCCGACCCACGGCTCACGCCGTGGGCTACGTTCTTCCGCCCCTGACGGGGCTTTCGAGATGCTCGCGCGTTGCGGCACGCCGTGGTCCCTCGATCGTCCGGCGGCAAGGCAGCGTCGCGGTGCGACTTCCCGGCTGAGCTTCATGCAGTTGGCTAGTCACGGAGCGGTTCTCCACAGACGCGAGGGGGCCGCTTCCTTACGGGCGCGGTTCGGAAGGGAGTATGGCCCGTGCGGGATGGCGGGCCACCCCGGTTGGATGGACCGTTACCCTTCTGCTATAATCCCGCCCGCACGTGGAGGTAAGAGGGACATACCGCTCGGGCGCTAACCGCCTCACCCGGGCTCGGGCGGCTGCTATCAACAGGTGAAGATCGGGATACGGGCCGATGAGTGAGGATTTTCTGCCCATCAAGGGCTACGACCACGTCGAGTTTTACGTCGGCAACGCGAAGCAGGCCGCCCATTTCTACGACAAGACGTTCGGGTTTACCCCCGTCGCCAAGCGCGGTCTCGAGACGGGCTGTCGCGACCGGGCGAGCTACGTCTTGCAGCAGGGCAAGATCCGCCTCGTGTTCACCAGCGCGTACTCGCCGGACTCGGAGATCTCGCGGCATTGCGGATTGCACGGCGACGGCGTGAAGGCGATGGCGGTGGAGGTTTCCGATGTGGAGGCCGCCCTTACCGCGGCCAAGCAGCGCGGCGGCACGGTGCTCAAGCCGGCGACCGTCGAAAAAGACGACGGCGGCAGTTACGTCACCGGCGAACTCAAGTACGCCGGGGACACGGTCTTCCGCTTCGTCGATCGCGGCAACTACAAGGGCTGCTTCGCGCCGGGCTTCGAGCCGATCGACGCACACGGCTCCGAAGGCGTCGGCCTCGCGTCGATCGACCACATCGTCACCAACGTCCACCTCGGCGAGATGGACTTCTGGGCGAAGTGGTACGCCGAAGTGCTCGGCTTCAGGAACCTGGCTCACTTCACGGAGAAGGACATCAGCACCGAGTACAGCGCGCTGATGAGCAAGGTGATGGAAAACGGCACGGGCAAGGTCAAGTTCCCCATCAACGAACCGGCTGAGGGCAAGCGCAAGAGCCAGATCGAAGAATACCTCGACTACTACCAGGGGCCCGGCGTGCAGCACGTGGCGATGACCACGGGCAACATCTACGACACGGTCACGGAGCTGCGCAATCGCAACATCGACTTCCTCCGCGTGCCGGACACGTACTACGAGTACATGATGGATCGCGTCGGCGACGTAGGCGAAGACTGGAGCCGCCTCAAGGAACTCGGCATCCTGCTCGACAAGGACGACGACGGCTATCTGCTGCAGATCTTCACGCAGCCGATGCAGGACCGGCCAACCCTCTTCTACGAAGTGATCGAGCGGCACGGCAGCAATGGGTTCGGCATCGGCAACTTCAAGGCGCTGTTCGTCAGCATCGAGGAAGAGCAGAAGCGACGCGGCAACCTGTAGGCGTTAACGAACAAAGAAGCGGCAAGCGGCGAACTGATGCAACAGACGCCCTCCTTCGCGCGGCCGCGTGCGCATCCAAGCAATGGAGCACAGCGACCATGATTCACTACCACAAACTGGGTAGCGTGCCGCCCAAGCATCACGTCACCCACTACGACGAAAACGGCAAGCTGCTCATGGAGCAGGCGATGACGCGCGTCGGGTTCGACAGCACGTACAGCCTGCTCTACTTCAAGGTCCCGCCGACGGACGAATGTGCGGTTTCGTCGATGGAGGTGCCCGGCTTTTGCCCGATTCAGCCGATGGCGCAGCAGCGCCTGCACCGCCGGCACATCCGCACGCAGGACCTCAAGACCAGCGGCGACTTTCTGACCGCCCGGCGGACCGTGCTGATGAACGACGACGTGCGCGTCGGCATCTGCAAGCCGGATACCAAGCCCGAGCACTGGTTCAGCAACAGCGAGGGCGACGAGTGCTGGTTCGCCTTTGACTGCGGCGGCGTGGTCGAGAGCGTCTACGGCATCCTGCCCTTCAAGAAGCAGGATTACGTGATCATCCCGAAGTCGACGCCCTATCGCCTTCACTGCGACGCCGACAAGAGCACGTTTTTGGTCTTCGAATCACCGAGCCGGATCGACGTGCCCAAGCAGTTCCGCAACGAGGCGGGCCAGATCACGATGGACGCACCGTTTTGCCATCGCGACTTCCGTATCCCGCAGGAGATGCTCGTCTACGACGCAGCCAAGCACGGCACGGGGCCCTATCCGCTGGTGGTCAAGCACGCCAACGAGCTGACCGTTCACGAGTTCGAGCACTTTCCGTGGGAACTGGTCGGGTGGGACGGCTACTCCTATCCCGTGGCGTTCAACATCAAGGACTATCAGCCTCGCGTCGGGATCGTCCACCTTCCACCGACGATACACATCACGTTCGCCGGCAGCGGCTTTATCATCTGCAGCTTCGTACCGCGCAAGGTGGATTACTACGACGACGGCAAGGGACACAAGGCGATCCCCTGCCCCTATGGCCACGCCAGTGTCGACTGCGACGAAATCCTCTACTATGTCGAGGGCAACTTCACGTCGCGCAAGGGTATAGAACCGCAGTCGATCAGCTTGCACCCGATGGGCATTCCGCACGGCCCGCACCCGGGCACGTACGAGGCGAGCGTCGGCACTGACCGCACGAGCGAGTTGGCGGTGATGTGTGATACGTTCAAGCCGCTGCTGATGACGGATGTGGCCGACTCGATCGAGGATAAGGACTACCACTACACGTGGGTCAAACGGGAAGGCGGCGGGAAGTAGGCGAAAGCCAAAGTCCTGCGCGTAGGAGTACTCGCGTGAAACCGTTCAGACTCGTGGGGTTCATCGCCTCCGCTGCGGTGTGGGCGACGGGTTGCACCGCGCCGACGGGCATCCACGGCACGAAGCCGAACCATGTGTTGATCCTGCCGGGCGTAGCCGGCCTCGGCTCGGGCATTGGCGCGATCGCTTCCGCGGTGAAGAAGCACGCGCCCGACACGTCCGCGCAGGTCTACGACTGGACGCAGCTCGAACCGACGATCAGTCTCGGCGGTATCGAGAACCTGACGCGATACTCGCTCAACCTGGCCCGAGCCAAGACGCTCGCGAACCAGTTGCGTGACTGGCGCCGCGATCAGCCCGACGTGAAGCTCTCGGTCGTCGGCCTGTCCGGCGGCGCCGGTATCGCGCTTTTCGCCTGCGAGGAGTTGCCCGACGACTTCGTGTTCGAGCGGATGGTGTTGCTGTCGGGCGCGGTCTCGCCGGGGTACGACCTGACGAGGGCCCTTCGGATGTGCCGGCGCGGCATCGTGAACTACTATAGCTCCCTCGACAGCGCCGTCCTGGAGGCGGGCACGACGAACCACGGAACGATGGATCGCATCTTCCGCCCCTCGTCTGGGTTTGCCGGCTTCATGACTCCGGAGGATAAGAAGCTCGCGGCGAAGCTCGAGCAGGTCGCGTGGGATCAGTCGATGGCGAAGCTCGGCAACGACGGATTGCACTGGGGTTCGCTGGCTCCGGCGTTTCTGCGAGAATACGTCGTGCCGTGGCTGTGCGGCGAGGAGGACGGAGGCAACTAGTGAAGTACCGGGCCGCTTTCGCAGCCCAGAAGGGGCGGAATAGCCCTAGCCCTGGGACAAGAACTCCGACGGATTCACCGAGCCCTGAATGGGCGCAATAGGGCGCGTTTCTATGACGCCCCTTCAGGGCTCAACGTGGGGTACGTGGTAACGTCCCCAGGGCGTTGCCCTGG
>JAJDDX010000267.1 GCA_029260055.1 Phycisphaerae bacterium | reverse complement strand
TTCGTGACGTTGTCACACGAGTCGGTCGCCTCGTTACATGAATCGTCCGTGCAACCCACGGCGTCGTCACAGTTGACGGCCGTGCCGGCCTGACATCCGAGAGTGGCGTGACAGGTCTCGGCTCCATCGCACCACGCGCCGTTGTCGCAGTTGGCGTCGTTGGCGATGTTGTCGCACGAATCGGTCGCGTCGTTGCACGAATCGTCCGTGCAGGCCACGCCGTCGTCGCAGTTGATGGCCGTGCCCGCCTGACAGGTGCCTGCGTTGCACGTTTCCGCACCGTTGCACCACTGGCCGTCGTCGCAGTCTCCGTCG
This sequence comes from Phycisphaerae bacterium, assembly GCA_029260055.1. Classification (GTDB taxonomy): domain Bacteria; phylum Planctomycetota; class Phycisphaerae; order UBA1845; family UBA1845; genus JADFOB01. The sequence continues at coordinate 7,831 of JAJDDX010000267.1, read as the reverse complement.
ACCTGGCAGTCAACGCACGTATCGGTGGGCTCGTCACAGGTCTGGCCCGGACACGGATCGCTGCCGGACTGGCAGTCGAGCGTGGCATGGCACGTTTCCGCACCGTTGCAGAACAGCCCGTCGTCGCAGGCCGCGTCGTTGGTGACGTTGTCGCAGGTGTCGGTCGCCTCGTTGCACGAATCGGCCGTGCAACCGACGCCGTCATCACAGTTGACCGCGGTACCGGCCTGGCAATCGCTGACAGCGTTGCACGTTTCCGCACCGTCGCAGTACGCGCCATTGTCGCAGTTCGCGTCGTTGGCTACGTTGTCGCACGAATCCGTGCCTTCGTTACACGAGTCATCCGTACAACCCACGCCGTCGTCGCAATTGACGGAGTTGCCGGCCTGGCAATCGCTGACAGCGTTGCAGGTTTCGGCGCCGTCGCACCACGCTCCGTTATCGCAATTGGCATCGTTGGCCACGTTGTCACACGAGTCGGTGCCTTCGTTACATGAGTCGTCCGTGCAACCCACGCCATCGTCACAGTTGACGGCCGTGCCAGCTTGGCAGGCTCCGCCGACGCAGGTTTCGGCACCGTTGCAATAGGCACCGTCATCGCAATCGCCGTCGACCAGGCAGTCGACGCACGTGTCGCCGCCCTCGTCGCAGAATTGACCCGGACATGGGTCGCCGCCGGCCTGGCACCCGAGCGTCGCGTGACAGGTCTCGGCGCCGTTGCAGAAAGTGCCGTCATCGCACGCCGCGTCGTTCGTGACGTTGTCGCACGAGTCGGTGCCTTCGTTGCACGAGTCGTTCGTGCAAGCGACGCCGTCGTCACAGTCGGGGGCGGTGCCGCTTTGACAGTCGAGGGTCGCGTGACATGTCTCCGATCCGTCGCACCATGCGCCGTTGTCGCAGTTCGCGTCGTTGGCCGTGTTGTCGCACGAGTCCGTACCTTCGTTGCACGAGTCGTCGGTACAACCCACGCCGTCGTTACAGTTGACGGCGGTGCCGCTCTGGCAGCCGAGCGTCGCGTGACACGTCTCGGAGCCGTTGCAGTAGGCGCCATCGTCGCACGCGGCGTCGTTCGTGACGTTATCGCACGAGTCCGTGCCTTCGTTACACGAGTCGTTCGTGCAGGCCACGCCGTCGTTACAATCGACGGCTGTGCCGCCCTGGCAGTTGCCGAAGGTGTCGCACGTTTCGGTGCCGTCGCAGTAAGCGCCGTTGCTGCAAGCACCGTCACTCAGGCAGTTGCATGCCGTGCAGGGGCCACCGCAGTCGATGCGATCCTCGCCTTGGTTCAGGATCCCGTCGCTGCACGTAGCACCGCCGGTGGTCGTCGCCAGAATCTCGACATCGTCGATGTTCCAGCCGCAATAGAACCACGAGCTATCCGTCGTACCCATGGTCCAGCGGATGTAGACCGTGGATTGGCCATCAGCCACGGCCGAGATGTCGTACTCGACCTGCCCCCACGCGGCGTCCGTGACCTCGGCGCCGTTCGTCCAGACTTGTGTCCAGGTGCTGCCGTTGGTGCTTACGCGGATGTAGGCGTGGTCATACGTGGGTGACTCAACGCCGAGCCATCGCTGGAAGCGCAGCGTCGTGTCGATAAAGCCGGTGCAATTGATCGCCGTCGTCGTCATGTGCGTTTCGGCGATGCTGGCTCCGTAGTCCCCGGCCAGGTTGTAGCCGATGACGTTGCTGCCGGTCGCGCCACTGGTCGGGTCGGGGTTGCCGTGCTCGCCACCACCGCCGGTCGGCTGGCCGTAGGCCCAGTCGCCGTTCATCGTCCAGCCGGGGTTGCTGTTCATGTTCCAACTGTACTGGACCGTCGGCAACGGAACGCAGACATCATTGACCTCGTCACACGACTCGCCGGGGCATGGGTCGCTACCCGCCACGCACGATCCGCTTCCGACGTTGCACGTCTCCGAGCCGTTGCACCAGTTTCCGTCGTCGCAGTCACCGTCACCGGTGCATGGCGTCAGCAACGACAGCGTGTTGAGCACGTCGATGCGGCCGTAGCCGTATGCCCGGTCGAAGCCGGCCGGGCCCATGTCGATGGCGCCGTCGCGGATGTACTGCCGCACCTGTGCGGGCGTAGCCGTCGGCTCGACCTGGAGGATCAGAGCCGCCAGACCCGCCACCGTGGGGCATGACATGCTGGTGCCGCTGCTTCCCGTGATGGACGTGCCGCCCGCGGTGATGCCGGCGGACCAGATGTTCGCACCGGGCGCCGTCACGTCCAGGTAATCACTCTCGTTACTGAAGCAGCCGACATCGTCGGTCTGGGGTCCCGAGTCGGTGCAGATGCCCCAGTTCCAGTTGGTCGTAGCGTCCTCGCAGGTGGGGTAGTCGTTCTTCCAAGTCATACCGACTGCGATGACATCCGCGCCGCACGCCGGAGACCCCATGGAGTTCGAGTTGTTCTCGTTGCCGGAAGCAGCTATTGCGACCACGCCGCCCGCCGCGGCGTTGTTGGCAGCCACCGCCCAACTGTGCGTGCAGATGCCGGAGTAGTTGCCCGTACCGATGCTCATGCTGATGACATCGGCGCGACCACCGCTGCCGGACTGGTCGGCACAGTGGTCGATACCGGCGATGATGTTGCTGTCGGTTCCGCCGCCGGCCGAGTTCAGCACCTTGGCACCGATCAGGGTCGCGTTGGGGGCGAGCCCCTGAAATGGCATGGCTCCGGTCCCACAGGGATCGTAGGTGAGCCCCGTACGGCCCAGCGCGATACCCGAGCAGTGTGAGCCGTGCCCGTGATCGTCGTCGGGATTCGAGTCATTGTTGGCGAAGTCGTAGCTGGCACCTGTATCGATCCGCGCCGAGAACATGGTGTGGTCCATGTCGATACCGGTGTCGACGATGCAGACACGCACGCCGGTTCCGTCAGCCGAGTAGCCCGCTCCGGTGATTTGGCTCTGGAGGCCTCGGATCAGCGGAATGCTGTCGTGCAGTTTGACCACGTTCTCGTGATACAAGTCCGATTCGATCTTGATGACACCCGGTATCTTCGCCAGTTCCGCCACGTCGTCGGGGTGGACATCGCGGAGGTTCATGACACCCGGAAGGACTGTGTATTCATATTTGACGTAAGCGCCGCTAAGGGCGGCGAAGTTTCTGACGTTCGCTTTCGTCAGTGCCGCCGTGGTCTCGTTGGTGTCGGTGTAGACCAAGACGCTGATGAGCTCCTTGGTATCACCGATCGGTTCGGCAATGGCCGTGACACCGTTGGAGGGGACCGGTGCCACCTGGACCGCCTCCCGCTCGACACCTTTGGTCGGTCTGATCTCCGCTAGGGCCGGGCTCACCGCGAAGCCGAGTACGAGAACGGCTACACCCAGGCGGCATAGCCGCCTACTCGATCGAAATGAAGTACATCCCATGACTTGATCGCTCCCTGTAACTGAACCGATTCCAGCGCGCAGTCATCGCTGCGACGCTACAACTCTGCTCATAACAGCCAAGAACACCCTCCCTCGAAATGGCAAAAAGACGCGCGGCAAATGAGCGACGTGCGCAGCCATGACCGAACTGCGCGCGCACCAATCTTCTGATAAGCGTTGTTGGACGGGACAAATGTGACGCGTTTGCCCAGTCGCTGCCTGAACTACGACCGTCTCATAATGTAGTGAATAAGAGGTGCGAAAAGCAAGAAAAAACTGGTGCCAGGTTTGAATTGCGAGCACTTGCGCGCGCCCGAGGAAACCCTGTAGTCAAAGCCAAGACACCATGAGTGATTAAAGGAGGTGAACCTTCTTCGATGCGTCCGGCGCACGCGTGCACACGCGGATCAGCGGGACGGGATCGGCGTGCCGCTGGCACGCGACGACGTGCTCGGAGTGGCTCGCGATGTAGCCTGCTGTTCGAATCCGCCTGTGAGTTCTTGCCGCTCCGACGGATGTGCGCATCGGTGCGGGACACGCCGCAACGCGACGTGTCGATGGCACGAAAAGTGCCTGTACCGTGTAGGGAAGGGCGGTTGCGTTGGCGCGGTGCGCGGATTGCCGAGGCATGTTCGCCGTGCCGCACGCGTCGATCGCTCAGCGAGGGAACCGCGGCCGGGCCTCGGCGATCGGGGCATTTGGCGCTGTACTTGTGAGTTCCCGCGTGGTAACAAGTAGGCGCCGCGGCGTGGTGGACACTGTTGGCGCGGAGGTCCACGCGCACTGCGGCGAAATGACCGTCGAGCCGTAAATCACGGCTTTAACGAAGCTGAATCATAGCGCATCAACGAGCACGCCAGCTCGGGATTTGTTCCAGCAGCCGGACACGCGATGTCCGCAGGAAGGAACGGTAGGAAGTGAGTGACGCAGCAATCGAGGCGGGAACCCTGAACGAGCGGTACCATTTTCTGATCCGGCGATTGCACTCGCTCTCCGGCATCATTCCGGTCGGCGCATTCCTGTGCGTCCATCTCACGGTGAACGCTACGATTGCGATGGGCGGGGGCGCCTTCCAGTACGCCGTCGATCAGATTCACAAACTCAACAATCTGGGCATCCTCAAGGCCGTTGAGGTCGCCTTCATCTTCGCTCCGATCGCCTTCCACGGCATCCTGGGCGTCGTGATCTGGCTGAGCGGACGCTCCAACGTGACGACCTTCACGCATGGCGGCAACATCAGGTATTTCCTCCAGCGCGTCACCGGCCTGATGGCATTCGCCTTCATCATCCTGCATCTGTGGCACGTTCACTGGATCATCCCCGGGGCATTTGAGTTCGACCCGCACGCAGCCGCCGGCAGCGCCGCGCAGGCCATGCAGCCGATCTGGGCCGGACCGGTCTACGCGATCGGCATGCTGGCAGCGGTGTACCATCTGGCGAACGGGGTCTGGACGTTCCTCATCACGTGGGGCGTGACGATCGGCCCGAAGTCACAGGCCTACAGCGGACGGGTATGCATCGCACTCGGAATCGTGCTCGCGTTGTTCGGCCTTTCCTCGATCTTCTTCCTGAAGCGCATGGATACGACAGACTCCGCCTCACCGGCGAGCCAGAGCGGGCACGCGGCGATGATCACCGAGGACGCCGGCCCGGCCTGAGGCGCGGCTGCGATGGGTATCGCCTTGCGGGAACCGAGAACGTAACGATCAACAGGGATTCGTGTGATGGCCAAGAAACCGAAAGTGATTGTGGTCGGCGGGGGGCTCGGAGGCCTGTGGTCCTCGTTACGCCTCGCCGAGGCAGGCGTTCCCGTCGACATCTTCTCGCTGTTCCCGGTGAAGCGCTCGCACTCCTGCTGCGCCCAGGGCGGGATCAATGCCGTGCTCGATGTGAAGGGCCAGGACGATTCCATCTGGCAGCACATCGTCGACACCATCAAGGGCGGTGACTACCTCGCCGAGCAGCCGCCGATCAAGAGCATGTGTGAAGCGGCTCCGGGATTGATCCGAGCCTACGATCGGATGGGCGTGACCTTCAGCCGCACGGCGGAGGGCGTGATGGATCAGCGGCTCTTCGGCGGCGTCAAGAACCGCCGGACCGCCTTCGCCGGGGCAACCACGGGGCAGCAGCTCCTCTACGCCGTCGACGAACAGGTTCGGGCTCATGAGGCCGAGGGCCACGTCAGGAAGTTCGAGGAGTGGGAGTTCCTGTCGATCGTCCGCGACGACTCGGGTACCTGCTGCGGCATCACCGCGATGAACCTGCGCGACATGCGGGTCGAGTCGTTCAAGGCTGATGCCGTGATCCTGGCGACGGGGGGGCTTGGGCTTATCTGGTGTCGTTCGACGATGTCGACGAACTCGACCGGAGCTGCGGCCTCGCGCGTCTATCAGCAAGGCGCGCAGTTCGCCAACGCTGAGTTCATCCAGTTTCATCCAACCGGAATGCAGGGGCACGACAAGCTGCGGCTGATGTCCGAGGCGTGTCGTGGCGAGGGCGGCCGCGTCTGGGTTCCGAAGGACGCAAGCGACCGGCGGGCGGGCGCTGATATTCCGGAAGACGAGCGGTTCTATTTCCTAGAGGAGTGGTACCCGGCCTACGGTAACACGGTGCCGCGCGACGTGGCGTCCCGTGCGATCTTCCGAGCTGTCTGCCATATGGGACTCGGCGTCGGCGGTGAGAAGGCGGCCTATCTCGACCTGTCGCATCATCCGCGGGAGTTCCTCGAAACCCGCCTCGGCGGCATCCTCGAAATGTACGAGACTTTTTCCGGGGAGGACCCCTATACCGGCCCGATGAAGATCTTCCCCGCTACGCACTACTCGATGGGCGGCATCCTGGTCGGCTATGCGGGCGACAAGGAAACGGGCGGCATGCAGCGCGTGCACCCGGACAATCACAAGACGACGATCGAAGGCCTCTACGCCAGCGGCGAATGCGACAGCGCGTATCACGGAGCGAATCGGCTCGGTGCCAACTCGCTGCTGAGTGCAACATATAGCGGCATGATCGCCGGCGACGCAGCCGGCGCGTACGTCAAGAGTCGCGGCAAGCAGGCCTCGGGGAACGGTAACGGCTGCTTCGACCGGGAAACGGCGCGACAGGAGGGCATCAATGCGACGCTGGTGTCGTCCGACGGCTCGGAGAATGCATTCGGACTGCACCGCGAACTCGGCGATGTGATGCAGGCGGATGTCTTCGTCGAACGGGACAACAAGGGGCTCGATCGGGCACTCGACGCGATCAAGAAGCTCAAGGATCGATCGCACAACATTGCGCTTGACGACCGCAGTTCGAAAGCGAACCAGTCGCTGGGGTGGGCGCGTCAGGTTCAGGACATGATCGTGCTCGCCGAGGTGATCACGAAGGGCGCGCGGCTGCGCGACGAGTGCCGCGGTTCACACTACAAGGCCGAGTTCGAGATCAAGATCCCCGAGGGCAAGTTCCCGGGCGATCCCGAATTCGATGAGTACAAGGCGAAGTGGAAGGCGAATAACGACGAGTGGCTCAAGGCGACGATCGCCACCCACACCGAGGACGGCCCGGATATCACGTATCAGCCGTTGGACGTGTCCGTGCTACCGCCGACCAAACCGCGGGACTACCGCTAGTGCTCTGGCGAATGAACCATGGTGGGCGGCATGGGCAAGCAGCAGCTTGCCCGTGTCCCTCGATAGCCAACGTGCACGGGCAAACGAGTTTGCCCATGCCACCCGTCACTCGGGGCTTGGAGAATACTTGATGGCGAGCAAAGAGATCCATTTCAAGATAAAGCGGCAGGACAGCGCCAACGCGGCTTCGTACTGGGAAGAGTTCAAGATGCCGTACGCGCCGGCGCACAACGTCGTGTCGGCGCTGATGTATCTGCGTGAGCACCCGATCAACACCAAGGGCAAGCGCGTCGAGCCGGTGGTCTGGGATTGCAACTGCATGGAAGAGGTCTGCGGCGCCTGCTCGCTCTACGTCAACGGCGTGCCGAGGCAGGCTTGCGCGGCGCTCATCGACGAACTCGAACAGCCGATCGTCCTGGAACCGCTCACGAAGTTCCCCATCATTCGTGACTTGATGGTCGATCGCCAGAAGATGTTCGATGCCCTGTTGGACGTGAAGGCATGGGTGAAGATCGACGGCTCGTGGGATATTCATCGCCACGCACCGCTGATCGGACCCGGCGAGCAGTCCATCCGTTACCTCTTCTCACGCTGTATGACGTGCGGGTGCTGCATGGAGGCCTGCCCGCAGTTCCACGAGGCTTCGAACTTCGTTGGCCCCGCGCCGCTCGGACAAGTCGCCCTGCACAACTCGCATCCGACCGGGAAGTTCCACAAGGACGAGCGCCTGCACGCGGTCATGGGCCCCGGCGGCATCACCGACTGCGGCAACGCCCAAAACTGTGTAAAGGTGTGCCCGAAGCAGATCCCGCTGACCGATGCCATCGCCTCGCTCGGCCG
>JAJDDX010000266.1 GCA_029260055.1 Phycisphaerae bacterium | reverse complement strand
CCGACGCTGACCGACTGCACCTTCAGCGGAAACTCGGCGACACAACACGGCGGCGGAATGTACAACTACAGCGGCAGTACGCCGAACTTGACCGATTGCGACTTCGTCACGAACTCGGCTGCCGGTCACGGCGGCGGGATGTACAACAACGGTGCCACCCCGGCGCTGACCGACTGCACCTTCAGCGACAACGCGGCCGCCGACGGCGGCGGGGTCTCCAACAGCAGCAGCAACCCGATACTGACCGGCTGCACCTTCAGCGAAAACACGGCCACCGGCGTGTGGCCGGGCGGCAGGGGCGGCGGGATGTACAACAACGCCGGCAATCCCGCGCTGAGCAACTGCACTTTCACGGGAAACTCGGCCGTCTACTACGGCGGCGGGATGTACATCGAGGGCGCCTACCCGACGGTGATCGAGTGCACCTTCACCGGAAACTCGGCCGATTACGACGGTGGCGGGATGTACATCATGGACGGCGGCCCGGATGTGATCGATTCCAGCTTCAGCGGGAACTCGGCCGCTGATTTCGGCGGCGGAGTGAACAACCGGGACAACGCCAACCCGGACTTCGTGAATTGCGTCTTCACCGGAAACTCGGCCCTCCACGGCGGTGGCGTATTCAGCGAGCTCTATAGCTATCCCGACTTTGTGAATTGCGCTTTCCTCGGGAACGTCGCTGCCGGCCGTGGTGGCGGACTGGGCCACGACGAATCCGAGAGCGATCTGGCCAACTGCACATTGATTGGGAACTCGGCCCGAGACGGCGGCGGTATATCTTACGACTACTACTCGGATGGATGGCTGACGAATTGCACGGCCACCGGCAACACGGCTACGGAAGTCGGCGCCGGGATCCATGCTGAGTACTATTCAGACTGTGAGCTGGCAAATAGCGTCGTGTGGGGCAACACGATCGTCATCGAACCGGATAGCGGCATGCTTGCGACCCACAGTTGCATAGAGGGCGGTTGGCCCGGTGCCGGAAATATCGGCGAGCTGCCCGAACACGACCCACTCTTCGTCGACGCGGGCGGCCCGGACGGCGACTTCGGCACGCCTGACGATAACGTGCGCCTGGCGACCGGCTCCGCGTGCATCGACACGGGCGCCAGCGCCCTATTGCCGCGTGACTTCGCCGACCTCGACGGGGACGGTGACACGGACGAACCGCACCCGATCGATCTCGATGGGCACGCCAGGATCCTCTGCGGGAACGTCGATATGGGCGCCTATGAGTCCGGCATCGGCGACCACGAGTGTGACGGCGATGTCGATCTAACCGACTTCGCGGCGTGGAACGCGTGCATGACCGGCCCCGCAGGCGCGCCCTATCCCGGCGCGTGCGAGGCGTTCGACTTCGAACACGACGGCGACGTGGACCTGAACGACTTCCGACGCTTCCAGGAGCGATTCACGGGGCCGTAGCGCTGCGTCGGTGGCGGGACTCACGGACTCGCTACGTCAGCCATTCGCCGTGCCACGCTGGTACCACCACCTGTGCCGGGTCTGCGGACTCAACTGATCCGAATGACTCCCTCGGCCGCGGTGGAGCGACTGCCCTTGCATCAACTCCCGCTTCGTGAAGAATCACGGCTTACGAACCTGCGACTGCGGCCATTCGACCCGCGCGCTGCCCGACACTCGATCGCGCCCGCGGGCCCGCAGCCGGCGGACTCGACGCCGGTGCCCCGTTGGCCCGTTCTCGCGAAACGGCGGAACAGGAATGGACGACTCGACGAACGCAAAGGGCGATGCCAGGACGCGGGCGCGCCTGATGGCGGCGCTCGCGGGACTCGTCATCCTCGCGGTCGCCATGTCGGTCGCGCCGATATCGCCGTGGGCCGGAAAGCCTCTAGCCACCGTCGATTTCACTGACGTAGTGCTCGACGACGACATGAGTACGACGGGCGGAGCGGAACCACGTACCACCTTGCGCGTCGCGGCCGGAGCCATGGTGTCGCCAAGGACGACGCGCCGGCAATGGGACGCTCTCTTGAGCCTGGTGGCGGCACGTGTGGACCGGCGAGCCGTACTCGTACAACGCAAGACCTACGCCGAAATCAACGACATGATCGCGCGCAAGGAGGTCGACGTGGCGCTGGTCTGCACGGCCCCCTACGTGCTCGGCAATGCGGAGTTCGGAATGGAGCTTCTGGCAGTGCCCGTGACGCAGGGTCGAAAAGTGTACCACTCGTACATCCTGGTGCATCGAGATAGCGATGCCACTTCATTCGACGACCTCAGAGGCAGAGTCTTCGCTCTTACCGATCCCGAGTCGAACACCGGCTGTCTCGTGCCGAAGTACATGCTGCTTCAGCGAGCGGAGACGGCGCAGTCGTTCTTCGCCGACTTCTTCTTCACCTACAGTCATGATAATGCGATCAAGGCCGTGGCGGGACGGATGGCCGACGGAGCCGCGGTCGACTCACTTGTGTGGGAATACCTTGCCGAGACAGACCCGGTGAACACGTCCCAAACGAAGATCATCGAGAGATCACCGCCATACGGTATTCCCCCGATCGTCGTGCATCCCGACCTTGATCGCGACCTGAAGGACCGGCTAGAGACGGTCTTCCTGACACTTCACGGAGACGTCGAAGCGCGAGAACTCCTTCGATCGCTCCGGATCGATCGGTTCGAGGAAGGTGACCCCGAAGCCTATGAGTCGGTTCGAACCATGTTGCGGCAGGTCGAGACGGCGGGCGGGGAGAAGCCATGACGTTGAACCGGAGAATCTTCATCCGGGTAAGCGGGTTGGTCGCCGGGCTTATTGCCATCGTGACGTGGCTGGCGTGTGCGTTCGCCGTGAGCCACCATCGTGCCAGCACGAAGGACATATTCTCTGCTCAGCTCACCGTTGTGTCAGACCGTGCCGAACGTCTCATGCTGCTGGATGATCGCGTGGCCTTGAAGGAGCTGTTGCGCGGCATGGTCGACGACCACGACGAGGTCGAGTACGCCTTCGTCGAGAGAGGCGGTCAGCCCTACATTCACACCTTCGAGTCCGGGGTGCCCAGAGATCTGCTGACCGTGCCTTCCGAATCTGCCGGGGCGCCCGCGACCCACGAACTCGAGCGAGCGACGGGCGGCCGGTTCACCGACATGGCCTTGCAGGTGGGCGACGAACGAGCGGGTCTGCATCTCGGACTCTCCAGAGAAGCCATCGACCGGCAGGTGCTACCGCAGGTTCTCTCGATCGTAGCGCTTGGCGCCGGAGCCGTGTTGGTCGGTCTTGCTCTGGCTGGGGCCGCCACACGCCTGATCACGCGCGAGGTCGATCAGACCACAAACGCTCTCCGCGCGGAGATCACAGAACGCGAACGGACTCAGCAGGAACTGGCCCGGTATCGCGATCAACTGGAAGACCTGGTGGAGCAACGAACCAGCGCGCTTGCGGAATCTCAAGCCAAGATGCGGCAGTCCGAACGACTTGCATCGATCGGAACCTTCGCCGCCGGTGTCGCGCACGAGATCAACAACCCACTCACCTCGATCCTGATGTCGGCTCGGCATGCCCTGAGGTCGATCGAGGATCGGCTCAACGTCGAGACCTCGTTGCAGGAGGTCATTGATGAGGCGGATCGGTGTGGACACATCGTGAAGGGCCTCCTCCTGTTTGCAAAGCACCAACCTTCCGAGAAGGAAGCGCTGAACCTGAACGACGTGCTCTACCGAGCGGCCGGACTCGTTCGCGGGTACGGCGGACGCCGGAACGTCAGCATTGAAACGGCGACCGACGATCGCATCGCTTCGGTCGTCGCCAACTCCACTGAGATGGAGCAGGTTTTCGTCAACGTCATCAAGAACGCGATCGATGCGAGCGACGAAGGCCAAGCGATCAACGTGCAATCGGAACAGGATGGCCGTAGCATACTGATCCATGTGCGGGATCGCGGGCGAGGGATGGCGCCCGAAGAAGAGAAGCACGCTTTCGATCCGTTCTTCACGACCCGAGCAGGCGAAGGCGGGAGCGGTCTCGGTCTGAGCATCGTACACGGTACCGTGACCGAGCACGGAGGGACGGTCGGTATCAGCACCGAATCAGGTGCCGGAACCGTCATCACGATCACGCTTCCACGATCGCCGGACCCAGCTTCCGAGAGAATCGCATGAGCACGGAGCCAACCGTCTTTGTCGTCGATGATGATCCCTCAATCCGCCGGGGACTCCGTCGTCTGATCGAGTCGATCGGGCTG
>JAJDDX010000265.1 GCA_029260055.1 Phycisphaerae bacterium | reverse complement strand
AAGTGCATTCCCCGCAAGGAGTTACGTTCTTCCCTTGGTGGCCTCTCCGAGGTAGCGCTGAGTTACGATTTGCCTGAAGAGTGTAGCTCAAGAATGTCAGGGAGGTGGCACATGAATGCGAAGACGAATCGAACGAGAAACGGTGCATCTAAGCGGCGTCGGCTTCCGCCGGAGGTGCTTACCGATGCGGAGGTGTGCGCACTGATGCGAGCGTGCGGCCGCCACGCGCCGACGGGCGTGCGTAACCGTGCGTTGATCGCTCTGCTCTATCGCACCGGCCTACGGATCAACGAGGCGTTGTGTCTCTATCCGAAGGACCTCGAACTGGGCGACGGCATCGTGCGAGTGCTCCACGGCAAGGGTGGGCGATCACGCACCGTCGGTATCGACCCCGGCGCTGCCGCCGTGATCGAGCGTTGGCTCGACGCGCGGTCGCGTCTAGGTCTGAACGGTCGGCATCCCGTCTTCTGTACACTTCGCGGTCACGCGATGGCCGACGCCTACATCCGCGTCATGCTCAAGCGCCTCGCCACGCGGGCCGGCATCGAAAAGCGCGTCCACGCCCACGGTCTTCGCCACACACACGCGGCCCAACTCCGTGCCGAAGGAGTCGACATCGCCATCATCTCCCGCCAACTCGGTCACTCAAGCATCGCGACCACCGCACGCTACCTCGACCATCTCGCGCCGACAGCTGTCATCGAGGCGATGCGGCATCGGAGGTGGGTTGGGGCGTAGAGCCGCGCTGCTCGATCGCTGTTCGGCAAGGGGCAAACACGCACGCTAGCCAGCCGGCGGAGTGTTTACGGGCATGCCTGCCCCGGACGATCGCGCTGCGCGGCGGAGGGACTTCCACCGCCCGGGAAGCCCGCCGCGTCCTGCGGGATGCCGCGGGCTTGGGGCACTGCTACGTCGGTCGGCCCCTCGCCGGTGAGCACAGTCTGCTTGTCACGCCTACTAGCCCGGTTACGGCGCGCGTAGGCTGCGCCGCACGGCGTTCACTCTAGTGCCATACTTCGCGACGTACGTGTCGTAGGTAACCTGGTTGCCGTTTATCGTGCCGGACGAGGAGGCGATGAACACCTCGTCGCCGTGCACGGCGATCGCCGATCCTCCGTTTACGTTGGGCGAATCATGGCTGATCAGGTAGTCGAGATCGCTGCCGGCCGTGTTGAGCCGCATCGCGACATGGGTTCCGAACGGTGCGTCCAGCGGGAAGTCGTCGGAGTACGTGTATCCAACCACGTGCGCCCGGCCCGCGTCATCGATAACTACGTTGGCCGGCTCATCGACTTTGTAGCCGCCGATAAACGTGCTGTAGGCATAGAGCCCGTCGGGAGTCATTTTCGTGACGAAGATGTCGAAACAGTTGTGGTCGGCGCCGAACGGAACCTCGCAAGCGTTGATTCCGCCGACGAACTGCTCTTGAAATGCGCCGGGCGTCGTGGGGAACGAGACCGACCGCGTGCTCCCGGCGAGCGTGACATTCCCCTCAGCGTCGGCGTCCATCCCCTTGAGCAATTCCCAATCCTCCCCACCGAGAAACGTGCTGTAGCTGAGATGATAATCTGCTGTGATGCTTGCCACGAAGCCGTCGTATTCCCCTCCGCCCATCACGGGTTGAACCGCATTGGCCGTCGGGAAGTCGTCGGAGCGCGTTCGCCCGGCGAAGTAGATGTTGCCGGCCGCGTCGACCTCGATCTCGCTCGCTTGGTCGTCGAACGCGCCGCCCAGATACGTACTGAAGAGCACGACGTCAGCCTCCGGCGAAAAGCGCGTGACGAAGGCATCCTCGCAGAAGCACTGCGTGAGCGTTAGCCCATCTTGAATGGCGTTCGCGGTTTCGAGGTCAAGGGAGTCGGTTTGGCCGGCAATGTAGATGCTCCCGTCCGGTCCGATCTCGACGTCGAATCCCCACTCGCCGCGCGAGCCGCCGAAATACGTGGAGAACAGCGTGCGGCCATCCTCGCCTGCGAGCTTCATAAGGATCGCGTCCGATGGACCGTTCTTGGTGCTCTGATACGCGAACTGCGTGGGGAAATCCGTGGACAGCGAACGCCCGACTAGATAGATATCGCCGGCTGCGTCCACCGTTACGCCGCTGGCTGTGTCCAACCCGCTACCGCCGATGATCCGGCTCCAGAGCAGCGAACCGCTCGGATTGAAGCGCAGGACGTAGAAATCCTGTTCCACCGCCAAGTAGCCAACGACTACAGCATGGCCGGCTCCATCGACGACCATGTCGTCGGCGCCCTCAAACTGGCCAGCGGCGGACACGACCGTTTCCCACACCAGCAACGGCTGCGTTCCAGGGGTCGGCGCAACCTTCACCCCGGCCGCGCGCGTCGGCTCGCCGAGAACGCTGGCGGGGAGCACAACGCACGCGACGTACGCAACAACCACTTTGAGCTTCAGAAATCGCATAGCACTGCCCTTTCTTCGTGAATCCCACGAGCCGCAACCGGTAGATCACTCAACGTCGAAGAGGCCCGTCGCTCGCAGCACCACGGCCGACGGCCTCGATCCGCCGCGCGTGCGGACGCCGGGGTATGAACAACCCGGCGCTCCCGTGTTTGATTGGTCGGATGAAGCGACAGCGCCTGACAGAAAAAAACGGAATTCTTCAGCCGCCTGTAATCCCCCGCTTGAAGCTCGTCGCGCCCACGAATTCGCTACCGCAGTTACCAGTCGGCGAAACGTGTTCACCCTCGTTGCGTGCCCTCCGGTTTTGGCCGGCGCCGCTGCTGCCCACAGGCAAGCCTTAGCCAACGCACTCAGCCAACCGGGGTCCCGGCGGATGGACGCAGCCTACGCCACCCGCCGACGTTGGAAAGCGATAGTCCCAGCGCCGAGCACGAGCAGGGCCATCACGAACATGCCCCACTCCGAGACGGTTGGAATCGGCTCGAGCTGACCGAGCTCGGAACTCCACACCCCGTGACCGCTTGTGCCGGCATACAAGCCGTTCTCCTGCAGGCACAGCGAATCTGTGGCGATGCCGTCCAGGGCTGTACCGACGCGCTCCCACGTCCCCCCGCCGTCGCGCGACCGGTAGACCCCATCGCCTGGACCGGGTTCGCATCCGAGGAAGTCGTTTTGCTGCGACGGACAGCCCACGCTGGCGAAGAGGTCGCCGTCGTAGACCACCAGACTACTGACCGGGCGACCGCCCGCGAACTCTCCGCCCACCTCGGTCCAAGCGGATCCCCCGTCGCCGGATTTGAACACCCCGCGCCCGGCCTCATTATTCGAGTAGAACCCGCGCGAGCTGGCAAAGATGTCCGTCCCGCGCTGAACGAAAGAGGTCATGCGCGGATACTTATCGTTGAAGATGGGCAGACCGGCGTTGGCCTCCGTCCAAGTGTCTCCGTTGTCGTCGGAGCGAAAGACTCCGAAGTAGTCAGTACCGAGGAACACAACTCCGTCGATCACCCCCATGCCCGTCGGGTCGGGGTAGTAGATGAATGCGTCCGGAGGATTGTCCTCTCCGAGAGCTGGAAGACCGGTGTTGACGGACGCCCAGGTGGCACCGCCGTCGTTAGAACGAGTGACTCCACCACCCATCGTTCTGACCACGCCATGCCCGCCACCCACCGAACGCGGCCGGGTCGCGGCCAGCATCGTCGAGCCGCTCATCACGATGTGGTCAACCTGGCAATAGCCTCCGTAAGTCGTGGGCAGTCCTGTACCCATCGGCGCCCAGGACATCCCTTCATCCACGGACCCGAATACCCCGTTCGCTATCGTGCCGGCCAGGATCGACGTACCAGAGAGCGCCAGGGATGTGACACCGCAACCTTCCGGCAGACCATTGGTACCGCGTAGCCACGTGGCCCCGCAATCCGGGGAGCGGAAGACCGTGTCCATGGCCGCCGAACCGGACTGAGGAAGGGAAACCGTAAACGCCTGCGCATCGGCGAGCGTGGCGTAGAGAGTGGTGCCGTCCGAGATCAACTGATCGACGTGGGTCGCGATCAGACCATCGTTAGCATCTTCCCAAAGACCGAACGGATCGACCGATCGAGAGGCTCCCTTGCGACTGCCGGCAAGTGCATAATCCCCGTGGACGCCGATTCGATTGACGTATTGGCCCTGCCCACCGGGCAGACCCGCGCTGGCTGGTTCCCACGTCTCTCCGCCATCCGCGGAGCGATAGACGGGACCGTTCAGTTCGTCCGTTCCGGCGAAGAGGAGGAACGTTGACCCACTCACGGTCAACCCTCGGACGCGCTCGCTCGGCAGGACCCAGGCGGTCCAATTGTCACCATCGTCGACCGACTCGAAGATACGTCCCTGACTGGAACTGGAATGCACTCCGATTACCTTGTTTCCGTCGATGACGAACGAGTCGATCATGGCGCCCCAAAGGCCGTTTCCTTCGGTCAGCACCCAGTTTTCCCCCTCGTCCGTGGTGCGCCAGTTCCCGATCGCCGAACCGGAAACTCCGAGGATGACGGAATCCCTGGCAACAATCTGTGTAAACCCGTCGGGCATCGGTAGTGGTTCCCAGGAGCTTCCGAGGCCGGTCAACCGATACAGGAAGCCACCGAGGGCAGTGCCCTGCAGCACAAGCAGGTCATCGGCGCGCGCGATCAACTGGTGAATCTCCAGCGCGGGGAGTCCGGCGTTCACGGGCGTCCAGGTATCCCCGTCGTCCGCCGAACGGAATACGCCGAAGGTCTCCGTCGCGAGAAAGACCTCGCCGCCGGCAGTGGCCAAATCGACGATCGTCGGGAGCTGCGGTAGGCCAACCGTCAGCCGCGACCACGTAGCTCCCGAGTCCGTCGACCGGTAGAGCCCCGCGCCGCAGGTTCCGGCGAAGAGGCCTGTGCCGCTGGACACGAACGCAGTGACGGACCCGCCCGTTGGCCCACTGGTCGGCGCCCACGCCTCTGTGGCGCCGAGCGCAGTCGACCCGAGGAGCCCGAACATCAAAGTCAACGCAACCAGCTTGAAGGAAATGAGATCCGTCGTAGCGCGCATGTCAGCATCTCCGTGACCATCAGTCTCGGGTGTCCAACTCCTCCGCAAGGCGGGTGATTATAGTGAGCGCGTTCCATCTTGCCCCTGACCCATGGGGCGATGTCTTAATCCAGCCATTCTAACGCCGCTCAGGACTGACCGTAACGCCTTCCTGCGCAAGCGTTTAAGATGGCCGACGACCACGGCCGGCTTGCGGAGACTCAGCTTCCGCGGAATAAAGACACGGCACGCGATAACCGCCTCGCGAACCATGGCTGCTCGACCTCCGTGCCGCACTCCGGGCACACGCCCGATTCGTTCCCCGTCAGATTAGACCCGCACCTCACACACAAGCCACGTCGACGGCGGCGACGTGGACCTGAACGACTTCAGGCCCTTCCAGCAGCAGTTCACGGGGGCGGGGTAGGCTGCGGCGCGCGCGGTGTCAGCTTCGCGTGACGTAACGCCATCGCCCCCACCTTCCGTTCTCAGGTTGAGGAATCCCGGTATTAGAGGCACTGTACGAGGGAAGTCCGAGAATGTCTTGCCGCCGGGCGCGCCCAGAACTACAATGCCAGCGTCGTGCGCCTCCATGTCCCGCCGCACGACCTTGGGCACCGCTTGGCCGGGCCCCACATGGGTCGACATCCAAACGAACTTGCCGCCTTCGGAGATGTAGCCATGAGCACTCCAGATGATTGCCAAGCCCGCGTGTCTGCACACTTTGGCCGACCCGTCGCTCGAGTGCTGCGGCGTCCGCCTGCAACTCGTGCCAAGTGGATGAGCGTCCTGCTGTCCGCTCTCATCGCGACATCCCTGTCGTCGCCTGATGCCATGGCCATATGCGGTGAGGATCTGGTCCCACCGGGCGGCGTGCGGTTTGACTCCGGCAGTTCCGTGGCACTCGCGCACTTCGGCCTCGACTACGCCGTAGTCGGACGCCCCAGCGACGGCCTGTCGGAGGCGGACGTGTTCCAGTACAACGGGGCCGCCTGGTCCTGGGCGCAGAGCCTGGCTGCCAGCGATGAGGAGCCCGGCACCCGGTTCGGAACCACCGCCGCGGCGTTCGCCGACGTCATCGTTGTCGGCGCTCCTGAAAAACACGTAGGCGGCCACGACAAGGCCGGCGCAGTCTACGTGTTTCGCAACACGGGCGGGACATGGATCGAAGAGGCGAAGCTTACGGCTCCGGTCCCACAGACTCGAATTCACTTCGGTGGAGCGCTTGCCGTACACGGAGACGTCATCGCGATCGGCACGACACCGATAACCCCGCCGGTCGAGAGCGCCGGTTCGCTCGCGCTGTATCGCTACAACGGGACGGACTGGGTGCATGAGGAGACACTCATCAGTCCTGACCCACAGGTCAACGACTTTTTCGGCTTGGGGGTGACGTTGGACCAGGACCGACTCCTCGTCGGCGCGCCGGGGTACTCGGCCACGGCCTCGGGCGCGGGAGCGGCGTACTTGTTTAGCCATGACGGGCTGTCCTGGAATCTGGACAACACACTGGAACCCGCAGTCCCATCGGAATTCGGCTACTTCGGCCTCGGAATCGGTCTCTATGCCGACACGGCCGTGATCGGTGCGCCCGGGCCGGCCGGGCCGGCCGG
>JAJDDX010000264.1 GCA_029260055.1 Phycisphaerae bacterium | reverse complement strand
GCACCAGCGCGATCGCGTGGGAGGAGATGATCGCTCCCGAGGAATACCTGAGCGTTGTATCCAGCGTGAACACGCCGACGATCAGCGATTGGCGGTTCGCGAGCCTCAAGGTCAAGGACGCCATCGTGGATCGCGTGGCGGCAGCCGTCGGGACGCGGCCGAACTCGGGGCCGAAACGGGAGAACTTTGTCGTCCACCTCTATTGGAACGGCGACGATTGCGAACTCTTCCTCAATACCTCCGGCCGCAAGCTGGCCGACCGAAACTACCGCAAGATCCCGCACAAAGCGCCGATGCAAGAGACGCTGGCTGCGAGCGTGATCCTGGCGACCGGGTACGACGGGTCGGTGCCGCTGGTCAATCCGATGTGCGGCAGCGGCACGTTGGCTATCGAGGCGGCGCTGATCGCGTCGGGCCGCCCGCCGGGGCTGCTGCGAAGCAACTATGGATTCATGCATCACAAGGCCTTCGACGCCGATGCGTGGCAGACGATGCGCCGCGAGGCCAAGAAGATCCGCAACAAGGGCGCGGTCGCACCGATCCTTGCCACCGACATCGATGAGAAGGCCATCTGGGCCGCCAAGAAGAACGCGGAGACTGCCGGCGTTCATCACATGATCCAGTTCGAGGTGTGCGACTTTGCCGATACCGCGATCCCGCCGGACAAGGGGATCGTCATCCTGAATCCCGAGTACGGCGAGCGGCTTGGCGAGATGGCTGAACTGGAGAAGACCTACAAGCGCATGGGCGACTTCTTCAAGCAGAGCTGTGCCGGTTGGACCGGGTACATCTTCACCGGCAACATGGCGCTGGCCAAGAAGATCGGCCTCCGCGCCAGCCGCCGCATGGAGTTCTTCAACGCCAAGATCGACTGCCGGTTGCTCAAGTACGAAATGTACGAAGGCACGCGGCGGAAGGACGAGTAAGGTCGGCGCAACGCGTCATCGAATAGCAGGAGTTACGTTCATGCGCTGCCAGCGGGTTGCCGGTTGTCTTATGGCCTTGTGCCTTGCGGCTTGCCCGGTGTTTGCCGACATCAGGCTGCATGTCGCGCCGGACGGACGGGACTCCTGGTCAGGTCGACTGGCGGCGCCGAACTCCGGTGGTACGGACGGTCCGCTCGCTTCCCTGCGCGGAGCCCGTGATGCGATCAGGCGCCTGGACAAGGCGAAACGCCTGCGTGGGCCGATCACGGTTGAGATCGCGGGTGGCACGTATTCCGCGGTGGAGCCGCTGATACTCACGCCCGAGGATAGCGGCACCGCGGAGGCTCCGATCATCTATCGCGCTCGCTCCGGCGAGCGTCCCGTGTTCAGCGGTGGCCGAGAGATCGCGGGGTTCACCGCTAACTCAACGGGCGTTTGTACCACCCGTGTTCCCGGCTCCGGCGGTTGGCGGTTCGAGCAGCTCTTCGTGAACGGCCGGCGCGCCACGCGTGCTCGCACGCCGGACACCGGCTACTTCCAACTGCAGAGCGTCGAGGAGACAGTGCTCGAAGAAGGTGATCGCGTGCCCAAGGCGGCGCGACAGGTGCTTACGGTCAAACCCGAGGCTTTGCGCGCGTTGCGAGACCTCGAGTCGTCGGAACTCGCGGATGTTCAGTTGGTCATCTTCCACAAATGGGACATCACGCGCCGATTTATCGAACGCGTGGACACCGAGCGAAGCGCGATCGTCACGCGTGGTACGGGCATGAAGCCATGGAATCGCTGGGCGAAGGACACCCGCTACCTGCTCGAAAATTGCGCCGGCACGCTGTCGACGCCGGGCGAGTGGTTCCTCGATCGGACCGGCCTTCTGTCATACAAGCCGCGAGCCGGAGAGGACCTCGCCTCTGTGCTCGCGACTGCGCCGGTCGCCGAGCGGTTCATCGTGGTACAAGGCCGTCCCGAGGTCGGAGCGTCTGTCGAGCATATCCGATTCGAGGGACTCACGTTCCGTCATGCTGCCTACCCGATGCCACCCGAGGGCTTCGAGGCGGCACAGGCTGCGGCGCCGATCGACGCGGTCGTGATGCTCGACGGCGCCCGGCACGTGGACATCGTGGATTGCGAAATCGGACACGTCGGCCGCTACGGTATCTGGTTTCGCCGCGGCTGTCGGGATTGCCGTGTGCACCGCACGTTGATCCGCGATATGGGCGCCGGCGGCGTGCGCATCGGCGAGACGGTCATCCGCGAACCGGAGGCAGAACACACCGGCCGCATCACGGTGGATAACAATATCATTCGGGACGGGGGACACATCTTCCCGTGCGCCGTCGGTGTGTGGATCGGGCACAGCGGCGACAACCGTGTTACGCACAACGAGATATCCGACCTGTATTACACGGGTGTCTCTGTCGGCTGGCGGTGGGGATACGCCAAGAGCCCGGCGAAGCGGAACGTGATCGAGTTCAACCACATCCACGATATCGGTCAGGGCGTGCTCAGTGACATGGGGGGCGTCTACACGCTCGGGCCGTCTGAGGGCACGAGCGTAAGTCACAACGTCATCCACGATGTAGACAGCTATGGGTACGGCGGCTGGGGGCTCTACACGGACGAGGGCAGCACGGGAATCCGCATGGAAGGTAACCTGGTCTACGACGTGAAGTCGGGCGGGTTCCACCAGCACTACGGGCGCGACAACATCATCCGCAACAACATCTTCGCCTTCAGCCGGATGTACCAGATCCAGTGTACGCGGGTCGAGGAGCATCGTTCATTCGTTTTCGAGAACAACATTGTCTATTGGAACGAGGGCGTGTTGTTCCAAGGTCCGTGGACGAAGATCAACGCGACGATCGACCGCAACTGCTACTGGCATGCGGGCGGCGGATCGTTCCAGGTCGGCGAGATGGGTTGGGCCGAGTGGCGCGCAGCCGGGCGCGACGTGGGATCGGTCATTGCCGACCCCGGCTTCGCGAATGCCGCCGCGCGCGACTTTCGTTTGCCGAACGATTCACTGGCGCGAGGGGTCGATTTCAAGCTGTTCGACTTCACCAAGGCGGGTGTCTACGGCGATGCGGAGTGGATTGCCAAAGCGGCGGCGGCGGCGCCCGTTGCTCGTCGCCCCTGAACGCAAGCCTGCGCGCCATCGTGTGACCAGGGTTAACCCCAACTCGACCACCACCGTTTTGGAATGACACGTCTGGGCCGCACGTTCGGCTTGACTATCGGACGAGTGCGCAGCGCCAGACAGCTATGTGAATGGAGTGGAAAGCGTGCCTTGAATGCCGTCGATGCACTCTTGGACGTTTGTCACAACCCCTCCTAAGGGCGGCGTGGCATTCGTCGATGCGGACGCGCCGCGCGACTCCGGGTCGGGGTAACGCTCGCGGAACCGCTGCCAACCATGCCAGTGGAAACGCGCGCGGCGCAGCGTCCGTGCTCGGAAGACGTGATCGATCTTGGCAGTCTGCCTGCCGCGCGATCAGGAGTGCCACCGTGACAAACCGTAAGCGGATTCTTGTCTCATCCGTCATGATCATGGCGGCCGGGATGTTCTGCGCGGTGGCGGTGGCGATCGGCGTCCTCTATCGAACCGCATTCAACGAAGAGCGCGCCTTCCTGATAGAGATCGCTTGCGGGCAGGCGCGGCTCATGGAAGCGATCGTCAGGCACGATGAAGGGCATACCAACGTGACGCACCCCCATGGATCCGTCGCGGCCGACATGCTCGCTCAACTCGCGGACGCTCGGCAGTACAATCCAGGGTTCGGCAAGACCGGCGAGTTCGTCGTGGCTCGACGCGCCGGCGGCGATATCGTCTTTTCCTACCCGTACCGTCACGGCGATGGCGGCGACCCCGGTCCGGTTCCCTGGGCGTCCGGATTGGCTGAGCCGATGCGCCTGGCGCTGTTGGGCAACGAAGGAACGCTGGTTGGGGTCGACTATCGCGGCGCAACGGTGCTTGCGGCGTACGAGCCCGTGCCAGCTCTTGGCTTTGGTGTTGTGGCCAAAATCGATCTGGCGGAGGTGCGGGCCCCGTTCATCACCGCGGCAATGGTGGCCGGCGGCGTGACGGTCTTACTTGTTGTTCTTGGTGTGGTACTGGTGCTGCGGGTCACTGATCCCGTGCTGCAGCGTCTCAGCACATTCGAGCGGTTCGCGGAAAAATCAGGTCAGGGGCTCGCGATGGCGGGCCTCGATCGCCGCATTACTTACGTGAATCCGGCATTGGCTCGAACGCTCGGGCTCGACGATCCAAACGAAGCTACCGGGCGCGATTTCGATCGGTACTACGCCGAAGACGAACGGCAAAGGGTCCTCGAGCAGGCCATGCCTGCCGTGATGCGCGACGAACAATGGATCGGCGAAACGGCTTTGATCTCCAAATCCGGGAAGATCTCGCCCACGCTCGAGAACATATTCCTGATCCGCGATGAGAAGGGTAGACCGGCCTACCTCGCGGATATCATGACCGATATCACCGTGCAGAAGGAGGCCGAGGCCGAACTGGAACAAGCCAGGGAACTGGCTGACGCAGCCAACCGTTCCAAGAGCGAGTTCCTTGCCAACATG
>JAJDDX010000263.1 GCA_029260055.1 Phycisphaerae bacterium | reverse complement strand
CCTCCTGACCGACCCCAACGTGCGCGAGACCCTCCGGGTGACGGACCGAAGCTACATCGTCCATGACGGGCGCAAATTGGCTGAGGGCACGCCTCCGGAGATCGTGCGAAACGAACTGGTGCGCAAGACCTACCTCGGAAGCAGCTTCCGCGCGGAAGAATTCGACACCCCGATCGAGGCGTAACACCCCCCAGGCCCAGCGAATGGACAGTAACGAAAACGGCGACCAGCCCCAAGCTTCCGGCGACGACTCGGCTCGCACCGGCGCGGATGCAGTGTGGACGGACGCAGCCGGTCAGGCCTGGGGAGTCTCCGTCGAGCCCGAGCGGATCATGCTCAGCCGCGGAGACGAGCGGACGGAATTCCCCGCATCGCGTTGGCCGTCCGACATTTACGTGGCGGCGCACGGTAGCGGCTACATCGTACGCTTTTCGACGTTCGAGCAGGAGATCGGCTTTGTGGTTTCGTCGCAGCAGGCGGAGTCGCTCATTCGACGTCTCGGGGCGTTGGACGCGAAACAGGCCGACGAGGCGCCGGCCACGGAGGACGCTGCCCCGGATCGCGGGCCGTTGCTGTGGCCCAAGGTGTCGTCGCTGGCGGTGTGGGCTCTGATCACCTCGGCCTGCGCCTTCGTGCCGATCATTGGTATTCCACCTGCCATCGCCACGGTCGTTTTGCTGATCCTCCACCGCAAGCGCGTGCGCCGCGCGCGCGCGTGGGACCATTCGCGGGCCGTTTGCACGGCGGCGTTCATCTTTCTGATCGCCGGATTGGTGGTGTCGATTCCGGCCACGCTCTGGCTGTTCGACGGCGATTCCGGCGCGCGTGACGCGGCCGACGGCGTATACCGAGGTGACGAGGAGGTGCGGAGACCGGTCACTCAGAAGGAAGCGAAGGCGTCATCGGTGGTGGCGCAATCGGTGCTCGAGCAGGAGCACAATTGGGGGATGATTGCGGCGGGGCTGCTCGTCATCCTCATGTCGCTCAGCGTTCACGAAGCGGCACACGCGATCACGGCATGGTGGTTGGGCGACGACTTGGCGCGGCGCCTGGGTCGAGTCACGCTCAGCCCGCTCGCGCACATCGACCCCATCGGCACGTTGCTTTTGCCACTGATACTCTTCATGGCGGGGCAGGCGGTGTTCGGCTGGGCCCGGCCGGTCCCGGTCCAGATGGAAGGGCTGCCGCGATGGCGTCGGGCGCACATACTCGTATCCCTTGCCGGCCCCGGGTCCAACTTGCTCATGGCGTCCGCGTCGCTGATCCTCTTGCTCGGTGGGGCGTACATCCTTGAAGCCGTCGCCCCGAGCGCAACCGTGGCGAATTACTCGACCTTCGACTTCTTTGATGGGGTGACGGTGGAGGGAGTCGCAGGTGCGAAAGTGATAGGCGCCGTGCTCACGGTCCTCAAGCTCAGCTTCCTGATCAACACGCTGCTCGCGTTCTTCAATCTGATTCCGATCCCGCCACTGGACGGGTCATGGGTCCTCGAACATCTGTTTCCACGCACCTTCGGCCCGATCTACTCACGATTGCGTTCGTTCGGGATTCTGCTGTTTATCATTCTGATCTATACGGGTGTGTTTCAGTACCTCATCTTCCCGGCGATCGTGGCGATAGGCTTTGGCGTGGCGGTGTTGCGTTGGTGCACGCCCTTCTGACGCCGGTCTCGAGGAATCGCCGAATCGGTGGGTGAATCAGGTCTTAGCCGCGCCGTTTGATCCGACGTTCGAATCACGCGGAAGCATGACACGAACCGCGGCCGGGGCGACTTCGATGGTGGCTGGGGTGCATCCGATGCGTTCGCCGTCCGCCCAGAGTTCTGCTGGTTTGTCCGACTGGATGTTCATACGCGATGTGCGCAGGAAACGCACCTCGCGCTGCAAACAATGGCGCCCGAACAACACGCGCGGAAACATGGTTAGCGATCGAAGCCTCGAGATGTCGTCGATCAGGCAGAGGTCGAGCTTTCCATCGTCCGGTACAGCCTCTGGCGCGATCGGAATAGCACCACCGTAGGAGGATGTGTTCGCGCTCGACGCGACAAAGACAGGCTGTTCGATCACGCCGAAATCGCCTTCGATTCGCAAGTGCCTTCCCCGATAGCGTCGCAAGACGCACAGCGTACCGTAGAGGTAGGCAGCGGTTCCGGTCAGCGGCACACCCATCTTGTCGACGTAGCTGGAGATGTCGGCGTCGACACCCACCGTCGCGACGGTGCAGAAGTAGCGCCCGTTGACCCGCCCCAGATCGATCGCGCGAGGTTCACCGTCGGCGAGGATACCGGCGATGACGCCCGGATTGGGCGTGACGCCCAGCACGCGGGCGAAATCGTTGCAGCGCCCGGCCGGCGCCAGCCCCATCACCGGGCAATCGTCCGCCAGTTCCGCCTTCAGCGAGGCGAGCGCGTTGGCGATTTCCTGCATGGTTCCATCGCCGCCGCACGCGACGATGCAGCGGGGACGCTGCGCTGGGTCCAGGCTCACTTCGCGGGCGACCTGCTCCGCGTCTCCCATGGCGGTCGTATGGCGGATGACGGCATCGGCGCCACGCTTGTGCAAGTCGGCCGCCACCGCTTCGGCGGCGCGCTGCCCGCGTCCCCGGCCCGAGGTCGGATTCACGACGATCAGGATGTCGGATGCCTGACTCATCAAGTCGGCCCGTCTTTGCCTTGGCGACACTTCCTTCGCTGCAAGTTGCCCGCGCCTCACCCGTGACGCTTGGACACCATCTACTTTTCCGTCAGAGCTGATCTGACGGGTGGCATGGGTCCCGGCGCGCCGGGATTTGCCCGTGCACGTTGGCTATCGAGGAACACGGGCAAGCTAGCGCTTGCCCATGCCACCCATCAAACGGTCGCTTGACAGAGCACTATGTCGCACCGTTCAGGCCGAATACGGTCTTTGCGGTGCGGCTCCTGCCGGTTCCCAGCGCCGATGCGAACGCGGCACGATGGTCTTTCAGGTCGAAGGGGTCTCCGACCAGCTTCGCGAGTTTCGGCCCCCACGACCGAATGAGCTGCAAGGCGATGTCGAACGTCTCGTGCTTGCCGTCGGCGTACCGCTCGGGCCCGTACGCGTAAGCGGCATGCACGGACAGTTCCTTGAACCACATCGGCGTCCAGTCGACGCCGAATGGCGTGCCCGGCATGCCGACCAGCACGAAAGTCCCGCCGCTTTTCGTAAACCGAAGCGAGTCGTCAATCGAGCGCGACGAGGCCACGCAGTCGAACACCGCCGACGCGCCGCCCATGACCGCGGGTTTGCCCAGGTCGCCTCGGAGGATATCGGCGTCGAGGGTCTTGGCCCACTGGGCGTAGCGCTCGCTCGTTGATCCGTGCGACGCGACCAACTCGTCAGCTCCCAGTGCCAGCGCCAATTCCTTCTGATGTTCGTGTTTTGCGGCGGCGACGATGCGCGATTCGCATCCGGTCGCGCGCAGTGCGGCGATCGTCAGCAGGCCAATCGAACCGCACCCGATCACAAACGCCGTGTCATCCTTCGAAAGCTCGGCGCGCAGTGCGCCGTGAATCGCGCAGGCGAACGGTTCGATGAGGACAGCCGACCGATCGTCGACATCGTCGGGGACACGATGGATCTGTGATCTGTGGGCGACGAAGCCTTCGGAGAAGCCGCCGCCGGTGTCGCGGCAGAAGCCGGTCTGAATGCCCGCGGAAATGTCGCCGCGACAGACGTTCCGACAGAGGGCGTCGCGACCGTTGCCGCAGGCATCACAGGGTGGGTCGATGCCCCGGGCCTTGCACCCGAGAGCCGGATGCAGCACCACGCGATCGCCGATTGACAAGTCTGTGGCATCGTCGCCGACTTCGGCAACGGTCCCGACGACCTCATGCCCCATGACAAAGGGCATGGACGTGACCGGTGCCAGGTAGGGACTGCCTTTGGCGCAGTAGGTCGACAGGTCGGAGCCGCAAATCCCGGCGAGCCGAGGGGCGATGCGCGCCCATTGCGACGTGGGGAGCTTCGGTTCGTCGATGTCACGCAGTGTCACGGGAGAGACAGCGCTGGTGTAGAGCCCCTTGAACTTGCGCCCGAGCAGCTTCAACGTGAGATACCGCGGCACGCTCTTGCGATATTGCAGTGCTTTCATCGCCCGTCGTCCTCGCGCCGTGACTCGACCGTCCAGTTGTGAATTGGCCAGCCGCGCGCAGCCGCGACGGCGCCGAGCGCCTTGTCCGGGTTGACCACCGCGGGGTGGCCGACAGCCTCCAACATCGGCAGATCGGCTATGCTGTCGCCGTAGCCGAAAGACGCGGACAGGTCGATGCCGTTGCGCGCGGCGAACGCCCGTATCTGCCGTGCCTTCTCCTCCTCGCCGATGGGTGGGCCGTTTAGTTCGCCGGTGAACGCCCCATCGGACTCGACGAGCACAGGTGCCAGCACGTGGTCCGCACCGATTTCCTCAGCCAGCGGGGCCACGATGAAGTCGATCGAACCCGTGACGAGCACGATTTTGCGGCCGGCCCGGCGGTGCTGCTCGACGCACTGCGCCGCTTCCGCGTAACGGCGAGGCTTCATGACGGCCTCGTAGCAGCCGATCGAGTCGGTTTTGGTCTCGGCGGCCGGGAGCCCGCGATAGCTGCGGTAGAACACGATGTTCATGCGGCTGCGGTTGATCTTGTCGAGCACCATGTAGTAGCCGCACTTGGCGACGTACCAGGCGAACCACAACCGGCTCAACAGCGCGGGCATGCGGCTGCGCCGGAAGAAGGCGTAGTAGTGGGCGATCGTCGTCTCGACGAGGGTGCCGTCCACGTCGAAGAACGTGGCGGCTCGGTTATCGGGGCGCTCAGCGGACTCAGCCATCAGTCGGTAGCCTCGTCTGTCATGGCCACAACCGCGGACTCGACCTGGCTCGCCACCTCCTTGAAGGCGGCGTAGTGATCGTCGAGTTCCTCGGGCGCCGGTGGTGTAACCGGCTTGCCGAATCGTACCGTCACCGCTCCGGGCCGGACGATTCGTCTTCCCTTGGGTAGCAGGTCGTAGGCGTGATCGATGTGGACCGGTACGATCGGTACACTTCGCTCGATCGCCAGGACCGCCACGCCGATCTTGAACGGCTGCAACTCGCCCGTCGTTGAACGCGTGCCCTCCGGGAAGATGAGCAGCCCGTCCCCGCGGCTCAGCGCGTCGCCGCAACGCCTCAGACCCTGAATACCGTCGGCCTTGCGGTCGAAGGCGATCGTATCGAGCACCTTGCCAAACAGGAAACGCTTCAAACGGGTGTTGAAGAAGTAATCCTCCGCGCCCGCGACCCACACGCGACGTTTGCCGGCGACGGCGCGCATGACGCTGGGCGAATCGAGGTGCGACGAGTGATTCGGTGCGAGAATGAACGCGCCGCTCCGTGGTATGTTCTCGCGACCCACCGCGCGCACACGCACGTACGTCTTGAGGAACAGACTCACGCCTCCACGGAGCAGCCAACGAACGGGCATGAGCGGGGCGGCCAGTTGGCCGTTCGTGTTGGCGGCGGTCTCGGCTGCGATGCGCTTCTTCCACGCCGCCGGATCCTTCTTGCCGCCGAGAATCGGCCGCCGCGTCCCGACGACCGTGATCAGATCGGACACCCGAGCGATCTTCGCGCCCTGCTCGTCGTCGATCTGCATACCGAATTTCGCCTCGATCTCACCGAGCAAATCGAGCTTGCCGATGCTGTCGACGCCCAGGTCGAGCAGAAGGTGGGTGTCGCGACGGATGTCCGCCTCGGGCCGTCTCGTTACTCTCGCGAGCACCTCCCGCAGGGCACGAAAAGCCACACCGTCGTCGACGGGTGCGGATAGCTCCTCCCGCGATGGCTCTTTCGTTTCGACGTGTAACGCCGAACCCGATGAGGTGCGTGTGGCTCGAATCAGATCGCGGATCACGCCTCGCTTGGCTTTGAGGGTCGAGGTCTTGGGAAGCTCCTGATCCCAGAAGTGCAAGGCACTGATGCGCTGGTGGCTCGGCAGATTCTCCGAGACCGACTCGGCGGCCATTCGAATCTCGCGTTCGATGGAGGATCGGTCCATCCCGCCGGGGGCGGCCTCGTCGATGACGGCCACGGCGTGTATCGCATCACCGATGCCGTCCTCCGCATCCATCCCGAACACGCAGAGTTCCTTGACGAACGGCAAATCGCGGTACCGCCACTCGACTTCGTCCGGGTAAACGTTCTTGCCGGCGCCGGTCACGATGAGGTCCTTGGACCTGCCCGTGATGTGGAGATACCCATCCGAATCACACCGGCCCAGATCGCCCGTGTCGAACCAGCCGTCGACGATGACCTCGGCGCTGGCCTTCGGGTTGTTCAGGTAGCCCGACATGACGCTCGGACCGGACGCCCATATCTCGCCGATGCCCTCGAGCGTTTGGTTGCGTATCTCCAACTCGACATTCGGCAGCACCTTGCCCACCGAACCCGGCCGACTCGATCCGTGCGGGTTGACTGCGAGCACCGGGGAGGTCTCGGTCAGGCCGTAGCCCTCGTACACCGGAAAGCCCAGGGCCGCGAAGGAGTCGAAAAGATCCGGCTCGAGCCGTGAGCCGCCACACACGAACATCCGCAGCCGACCACCGAATTCCTTGTGTACGGCAGAATGAAAGCCGCGTGCGAATCGTCGCCCGGTCATCGCCGAGCCGGCGCCCAGCATCTTGAAGGCCCCGCGCTTGAGAAGTCCCGACGCGGCGATCTGGTTTTCGATAGCGTCGTAGAAGCTGCGAAGCAGGCGCGGCACGACGAGCATGACCGTCGTACCGGTGGCCTTCATGGCCGAACGGATTTCGGGCCCCCTCATGTCCGCGAGGTAGGGGATCGTCGCGCCGCCGACGAGCGGCACGAGAAAACCTCCCGTGAACTCGAATGCGTGATACATAGGCAGCACGGAGAGCAATTCGTCGGAAGGATGGATTCGATGCACTTGAAGCAGGGCCTGCGCGTTAGCGATCAGGTTCCGGTGCGTAAGCGGCACCGCTTTGGGTGCGACCGTGGTACCGGACGTGAACAGGATTGAGGCCGGTGCCGTGCCGTCGGTGGCCACCGGGTCGGGCACCGCGTCACGCGATGCCCCGGGCGGTGGCACGAAAGGCTCCCGCATGGTCACCAGCGGCGCGTCCTCATTGCCGCGACTCTGCTCGAGTCTGGACGTAGTAGCTTGCGTGGCGCACATCAGTTTGGCGCTCACGAACCGTGCCGCCGCCCATGCCTCGTCGGCGGGGATCTGCGGATCGAGCGGCACAGCCGTCATGCCCGCCCGCATGATCGCCAGGTGAACCAGGCCCCACTCCGGCGAGCTTTCGCCGCAGATCGCGACGCAGTCGCCGGGCTCCAGGCCCCGTTCGAGGAAGCGGAGCATGATCGCGCCGGTTGCACGAAGGGCGTCCTCGTAGCTGTATCGGATCCAACGCGAGTGACGGCGTATCTGCAGCGCGGGCTTGCTCTTGAACCGCTCGGCCGACCGCCGGAACACCTCGAACACGTCATTGGCCTGCAGCGCGTCGGAGAGCGCTTCACCGTCGATTTCGCCAAAGTCCTCGGTGGCGCGAAGCCGCGCGCTCGGCTCGGAGCCGGTTCCCAGAACATACGATCGCAACCCCGGTACGTGCCGGTTGATCAGGTAGTCGGCCCAATCGATCACCTCGACATCGAAGGGGAAGAGCTTCTTGTCTTCCGGATGCAACTGCTCGGCCACGTTGACCAGGCCGTCGTCGGCAAAGCGGCAGTCCAGGTGGGTATAGGGTGAGTAGATCTTGGCGAAGTAGACCACCTGCTCGATCTGTCGCGATAGCGCCGAGAGCTTCCGGAATCTCCGGCCGGTAATCCCGAGGCGCTTATACAGCTTCTGCAAGCGGGCCAGACGCCGCTGCCGACGACGCCACCGCGTGACGAATTCCGTCTTCTCGACGAGTTCGAGACGTCCCGGGTCGATCGGCCGGCCGTCGTCGTCGAGCATGGGGCGCTTGCGAAAGGCTCGCTCCAGCGGCTTGCGCATGTCGCGCAGGAAGGCGGGGTGTCGGCCGCTCGACGCACAATGGTAAACCGGTACGGAGTCCTGCGTCTTGCGCCCTGCCGGCAGCGTTGCGATCATCGCATTCGCGACGAAGTCGACCGGAATCATGTCCAGCGCCACGTCGGGTAGGGCGGGGAACTCGTTCAGCTTGCCCTTGCCGTAGGCCACGATGATCGGGTCGGCCATGCGAAGCCCGTCGATCCACCCCGGTGCGGGCTCGTCATAGCTGCCTTCGATGATCGCCGGGCGGAAGACCACGACCGGGACCGGGGCACGCTCGCGAATGAGTAGCTGCTCGCCGATCCACTTCGTAAACGTGTACGTATCGTTCCAGCCGAAGGATCGGGCGGTCCGCATGCCGGCTTCAATCAACTCACGGCGACAGGCCTCGGTGCCCGAGCCCAGCTTTTCCTTGATCGCAGTTGCCTCGGTCAGCGTGGAATCGACCAGCGCATCGAGGTCGAACTTTCCCGTGTCCTTGCATCGGGGCAGTTTCTCGCATGCCGATTCCGGCGCGCTGAAGTCCTCCGCCACCACGCCCTGCCTCGTTCCGCACACATAGCAAGTCGATACGTGCAGGAACGGGACGTCGCCGCAATCCCGAGCGAACTGGAGCAACCGCAGGGGACCGAGCGTGTTGAGCTGGACCGCCAGGTCCAATTGTTCGTCAAACGTCACCGTGGCCGCGCTGTTGACCACGAGCGTGATCTTCTTGGTCAGCGCTTCGTAAGCGTCGGGCTCGACGCCGAGATGCTCGTGCGTCAGGTCTCCGCCGACGACGTGAATCTTTTCTTCGCAGAGTCGATGAAAGCCATCGCCGAGCTGCGCCCGAAGTCGATCGAACGCGCGCGATCCCAGCACGTCGCGAAAGACGCGCTGCTGGGGCGTATTGCTGCCCGGACGCGGGCGAACCAACAAGTGAATGCTGCCAATGGTGTCGACACTGCGCAGCAGCTTTTCGATGAACGCCTTGGCGAGGAAACCGGTCGAACCGGTCACCAGCAGGTGTTGGCCCGCCAGACGATCGCGAATGCGATCCGTCGTATGGCCCGTGTCGTGGGGCACGCTACGTTCTCTCCAGGGCGACCGTGGCCGGCATCTCGCTTCTCAGCGAGGCCGGGCCGCCTTCCAATCCACGCTCGACGGCTTCCCGGACCCGGTCGTGAAGTTCGCCCGGTGACATCAACGCCACGTCGGCGGCCGGGATCGGCGTCATGAATTCCAGACGCACCGGCCCCGGCACCGCCCGGAATACGTCCGGGTGGTTCACCGCGGCGGACCCGTCGATACAGAAGGGTACAATGTCGAGCCCGCTACGTTGCCCTATCTTGATCGCGCCGCGCCGAAACGGCAACAGCTTGCCGTCACGAGAGCGTGTGCCCTCGGGAAAGACCGCTAGTGAAACGGGGTTATTACGCATTTTACCGAGCACGCGGTCGAGGTTTCTAAGCGTGGCCCGGGGCCGGGAGCGGTCCACCGCGACGAACTGGTACCTCGTCATGAGCCATCCGAACACCGGAATCCGAAACAGCGAATCCTTCGCCATGAAACGCACGTGGCCCCGGCAAGCGTGGACGAGGATCGGGATATCCAGGCCGCTTTCGTGGTTTCCGATGAAAAAGTAGGACTTGCCGGGCGCCAGGCGGTGCGCCCCCAGGACCGTCAGGTCGACTCCGGCACAGAAGATGATCGTCCGAGCCCACTGGAGGGACACGAACGCGATCACCCACCGTGCGGGATAGACCAGCCCCGCGACCAGCGCGAACGAGCCCAGGACGAGCACGACCAGGGATGACGCGATCAAGGTAACGAGGGCTCGAAGCATATCACGGGGTCCAAGCGTAGGCGGTCGGGCCGGCCAACCCGAAAAAAAGCCGAGATCGGCGATGGTCGCGAAGGCGACCCAAAGTGTCAAGTTTTCACAGGCGCAGCCGAGATACGGCCAAGTACGAGCACCGCTGAACCCGGCGCCTCACCGGGATGGAGCATGCTGAACCGACCAATAGCGTCGGGCTTGGCCCCGATGTAGGCACGACAAGCCACCTCCGGTGTGCCACCGCTCTCGAGCGGTGCTCGGCGCGGAGGCAACGGACCCGGAACCGGCGCTGCCGGCTCGTTGCCAGCCCGGCGGGGGGCGCACGCCGGTGCACCGCCCCACAATTTCTTCCGCCGTCGGGTGGCCTCCGGTGTCCTACCTACTGAAAGCATCCGACGCAGCGCCCGACCGGGCGCGACTGCGTCCTCTCGTCTTCGCGCGGAGCGGCCATTACCGCTGATCCGCGCGCTATGCGTCCGTCCACCGAATCACCGCGCGGAAGGTCCGCGCGCACGAGGAGGCCGTTTATGCAGACTCGACGTCTCGCTCCGCCAGCGGTCCTGTCGGTATTCGCGCTAACCGCACTCACGATGCCTTACGCAGCGGCCTCTGCGGCGGGCGATCCCCAAGGTGTCCGCTATGTCGATGCCAAGGCCGCCGGCAGCGACAGTGGCGGGAGTTGGACCGATGCTTACATCCATCTTCAGGATGCGCTGGCGGAGGCGTTGCGTTTTCCAGGGGTCGTCAGTGAAATCCGCGTGGCACAAGGCGTGTACACACCGGACGCCGGTGCGTACGTCGCCGCCGGGGATCGGTACGCCTCATTCGAGTTGGTCGACGGCGTCCGACTGCTCGGAGGATACGCCGGCGTGACAGCTCCCGGCCCCGACCTACGAGACCCGCGAATCCATGAGACCGTCTTGAGTGGGCGCATCGACGAGCGTGAGTTCGGGCCGACCACGAATCCTTGCCTCGTGCCCCACGACGCGCCCGGGTGTGGCGATTGGCGCTGCGAGGTCGTGGTCTGCTGGTTCCTCTCCAAGTGTTGCGAGGCACCCTGGGATCAGGAGTGTGTAGATACGGCCGCGTCCGTCTGTTCGGTCTCTGACGTGCCCGCTTTCGAACCCGACGTCCGCCACAGCAGCCTGCACGTGGTGCTGGCCATCGAGGCGGGCGCAGGGACGGTGCTGGACGGGTTCACGATCGAAGGTGGGAATGCCGACGCTTCTGACGTCGCAGTCGGTGGGGGCATGGACATCCGAGGCGGGGATCCGACCGTTTCGAACTGCGCCTTCATCGGCAATACAGCCGCCCGGGCCGGCGGCGGGATGTACATCCGAGATGGTAGCCCGACTGTTTCAAGCTGTGTCTTCGATGGCAATTCGGCAGCGGGTTCCGGCGGGGGAATGTACATTCGAGACAGTAGTCCGACGGCTTCGAACTGCGTATTCGTTGGCAACACAGCCGCCGGCTCCGGTGGCGCGATGTACATTCGAGACGGAAGCCCGACGATTTCGAACTGCGTCTTTGTCCGCAACGCAGTGGCCGATCCGTCCGCGCGAAGCGGTACATCTGCGGACGGGAGACGACTCTGTTACCCCGACGGCGGTGCGATTCACGTGAACTCCGGAGCCCCGAGGCTTGAAAGCTGCATTCTCAGCGGCAACTCATCGTACGGTGGTGCCGGCGGTTTCGGCGGCATCAACACGGGCGCCGTGCTGACGAACTGCGTGTTCAACGGCAACACGGCGCTCCAGTATGGCGGCGGCGCTTTTGTCATCGGCGGGGAAACCGCTCGTACCACCTTTCTCAACTGCACTTTCAGTCAGAACTCGGCTCAGACTGTCGGTGGTCTTTACGCGCATCGTACGGACGTGGTCGATTCCATCCTATGGGGCAACACGTCCGAATGGGTTTCCGGAACGTATGCGCAGGTTTCGGAGTCAGTCGTCCGGGCGATGCGCCATTCTTGCATCGAAGGATCCTGGGAGGAACTCCCCGGAGTGGGCAACATCGACGTTAATCCGCTTTTCGTCGATCCGCTGGGACCGGACGGCGTGGCGGGCACGCTGGACGACGACCTTCGGCTCGCCGCCGAATCGCCCTGCATCAACCGTGGCGACCCGGCTGCCGAGTTTGCGCCCGATGCGGTCGATCTGGCGGGGAATCCGCGGCTCCAGAGTTGCCGCGTCGACATGGGCGCTTACGAGTCCGACCGGATTCAGCCGATCGGCGACTTTGACGACAGCGCGAGTATCGACCTTGCCGACGCGGCATCCCTGCAGATGTGCTTCGGGGCGGCCGACCTTGACCTCTCGCTGCGCGCCGCGTGCTTGTGCAGCTTCGACTTTGACGATGACGGAGACGTGAGCATCGCCGACTACGCGGCCTGGATGGCGATCGTCACTGGCCCAAGGCCGGAGTGAACGGATCAGTCGCTTTCGCCGTGTGGGCCGCGCGACGGGTACGGCTCCGGCGGCGGGTCATCCAGTAGCACGATCCCCCGATGCTCGGGGCGAGCCAGCCGGAACCCGATATCCGGCGTCCGGGCTCGTTTCTCGGTCTGAGCCACATCGCCACCGTCGTCGATCAGGTTGTCGAACACCGAGTAGATGACGATCCCCTTTTCAGTAGTGGCCAAGCGCAACGGTTTTCCGTCGAACGGATCAACCGGGACCGCGTCGAGATACTCGGGCACCAACGCGTCGAGCGAGTCGGGGAACCGCCCGGTCGCCATGCGAAACCGCTCAACCGCCAACCCGGCATGCGTGCTGCGAAGCTGGGCGACGTTCCACGCGTGGAACGTGACCGCGTCAGACATCCCCATGGAGCCGATCACCAGAAGGGGCCAGTCGGCGAGAGAGGGATTGGCTTTGCGATCCGCCTGCTGAGCTACGTTCAGCATTCTCGGTATGTCGTCGCCCATCTCGAGAAACTGGGTGAAGATCTCCGCTCCACGCAGTTGGTCACGCCGAAATAGCCAGGTCGGAGTCCATTCCCACGGGGGCGCCGGCCCGTGGTGGAACGTCGACAGCTTGAGGTCGCCGTTCAGAAGCTGTTCGCACGTCTCCACCCACCAGGCCCTTTGCCCCAGCAACACCCACTTCAACGTCGACGCGCGCCGACGGCTCTCGATTTCGATCGATAGAGTCTCGATAGTTGGGGCGTCGAGCTGCATCGCATGCAGCATGCCCTCGATCGACGGCAGGGTCCTGTACCATGCACCGAACTGTCTGAGTTGGCTGGAATGCGTCGGGTACTCGTCAAACGTCTCGACTACTCGCAGTTGTGACCGCACGGATCGTGCCGCTTCGGTGGGGTCGCCGCTCGCGATACTCATCACGGCATGGTTCTGGAGGAGCATGACGGCGTTTTGTGCCGCCACCGTCTCCCATACAAACTGAGACGACGTCCGGATGCTCGTGCGTGGCGCAGGAAGGCGACCAGCCGGCAAGTCCGCAACGGCAAGAAGCTCATCTAGCAGCTCCTGATTCCGGGAGAGCAACTCGCGCGTCGGCTCGATCGAATACTCCGGGATGCCAACGGTCAGGTCCACGGTCGGTAGTCTCGCGTCGAAGAACAAGAGACGACTACCTCTCTCGGACCTGCGGAGGTCGCGCAACGCCTCGCATTGCTCGGCGATCACATCGGCGGCTGTGGGCCCGTCCGGGAGTTCGCTCTGATGCTTCAGGACCTCCTCATAGGTCAGCGGCATGCCGCCTTCGCGAATCTTCTCGGCGTAGCGCTCCCACTTGTGCGTGGCGAACACCCCGAGCACGTAGACCACACCGCACGGAACCAGTACTAGGGCAACGGCGCCGATGAGCTTGGCTCGCCAGGAGAACCGCTTCTTGCGTTTGATAAACATGACGCCTCCTGTCGGCTTCCCTCAGATCATTATACCCCCGTCAATCCTCCTTATCCGGCGGTGGGAGGTCGATCAGCACGATGCCGCGACGCTCGATGTTCACCAACCAGAACCCGATCTCGGCGTCATTGCCGGGATCGTCCAACCGAGCATCCAGCCCGTTCTCGTCTTCCGGATCGGTGCCGATCGAGTAGACCACGACGCCTTCGTCCGTTTCGGCCAGGCGCACAGGGCCTGTGCCGAACGGGTCGAGCGGAATCTCGTCGATGAAGTCGGGGACAAGGTCGTCCAGGGACGTGGGGAACCGGCCGCTGTCCATGCGGAAACGCTCGGCCGCCAGCGCGGTGATCGCGCATCGTAGCTCCGCCCGTAGCCGGCAGTGCAAGAAGCACACCCGCGCAAGAGACGGCAGGAGGATCTTCGCTAACAAGTACGTCTCCGGAGCGGAGGCTCGTTCCCGGTCGATCGCCCGAGCCGTGTCGTATAGCTCCCGAGTTTGATCCGACCTGTCGAGCAATCGCGTCAGCAGCTCAACCGCAAACATCTGATTGCGGCGCACTTGCCACACCGGCAGTTCTTGCTGCACCGACACGCCAATCGCGTTCGCGGCCTTCCCCTGCAATATCTCCGTCAGCCCGACTTGCCTGGCGGCCAGGGATTCGCAGACGGCGGCGAAGATCGCACGCTCACTCAACAGGGCCCAACGCATCGTCAAGGTGGCGTGTCGCTCGCTCAATTCGTATTCGACGTGCTCGATATCTTCGGGGGGCAGCTCACCGACGCGCAGCGCGTTCATTAGAATGCGGAGCGCAAGGTGGTCCGAGGCCAACCGCACGAGGTGCCCTATCGTTGACGGCTGATCGTCGAGCGCCGCGGCGAGTCGCATGACGAGAACCGCTGTGTCCGGCGCCTCTTCCAACTCCCCGTCGATCAACTCCACATAGCTCAGGAGGTAGAGCAGTTTGGCCAGTGTGCGGTACTCTGTGAGATCCGGGGTGCCCCAGTCCATCGGCCCACCGAAGACGAGTCCGTACCGTCCGTTCGGCATGTCAGAGAGCGGCAGGATCGCCTCGATTAACTTTTCGTGCTGTTCGAGGAAAGCTCGTGATGGTTCGATTCGTGATCGGGCGATCCCGGTGAAGAAGTCGTCCCCATCCTCCATCTCGCCGAACACGAAGACGCCCGGATCGACATCCCACATCGTGATCTCGGGAATCAGGGGTACCAAGCTCGCTACCAACGACGCAGAGTTCTCTTCGTCCGGCACCGCGGCCCGCGCCCGCTCGATCTCCATATAGTCCAGGGGTGTACCGTCTTCGCGGAGCTTGGCGGCATAGCGCTCCCATCGGGCGGTGGCGGACAGGCCTAGGAAATGAATCACGCCCGCGACCACGAGCACAATGACCCCGATACCGATCGGAAGCTTGATCCACCAGGGGAACCTGCGAGTGTTTTCGTCTGTCATCTGACTTCGGGCCGCTTGCTCACCGCATAATCATCGGGCGCGGAGCCGCCGCGTTCTGACTACGCTCCGCGCGGAATCGAATGGCACATCCTCAAGGGGAGTTGGGGCGCCGTCAATCCTCATCCGGCGACGGGAGGTCGATCAGCACGATCCCGCGATGCTCGGGTTCGACCAATCGGAAGCCGACATCGAGAGGGTCTGGTCGTGCTTCCGACTGCGCGATATCACCGCCATCGTCAGACAGGTTCTCGTACACCGAGTAGATGACGATCCCCTGCTCCGTTGCGGCCAGCCGCATCGGCTCGCCGTTAAACGGATCGGCCGGCAGCGCCTCGAGGTACGCCGGCACGAGTTCATCGAGAGAAGCCGGAAACCGTTCGCTTTCTAGCCGAAACCGCTCAGCCGCCACGCCGAGCGCCGCACACCGCAACTGTGCCAGATCGGCTTGGTGGAGTTCGCACGTGGGTGAAAGCGGGAAGTAGCTGACCAGGGCGGTGGGCGGGGCGATGTCCGCCTGCCGCTCATATTCTCTCGCAGCCTCCAGCAGAGCTAGAGGATCGCCTCCGACCTCGACCACTTTCGTCATGAGATCAGCGGCGAGCATCTGACCGCGGCGGACCTGCCACACCGGCAAGAAGTTCGGAGCCACCGGAGCGAAGATCGATGCGCGGCCGGAGTAATCCGGCATCCATGTGGCTCCACCGTCGGCCAAGACATCGAAGAGGGTCATTGCAAATGCGCGGTCACCGAGTAGCGCCCATTTCATCGTCGTGGCGGCTTGCCGGTCGTTCAGCATCACCGACAGGCTCTGAAGGTCGGACTCGGCGAGGACGCCGGCCCGGAGCGTTTGTTCGATGTCCGACGCAAGGGTCGTCTGTACCCGCGCTTGTACGTGACGCGAAAGCGAGTCGGGAACCTCGTCGAGGGACTCGGCGACCTTGGCCAACAGGTGGAGCGTGTCGGTCGCCGCTTCGGTATCTCGGTCGACCAACACCACGAGTAACCTGACGTGCAGCAGTTTCCTCAGCTCGAGCACATAACCGACCCCGTGCCCGATGCCGTTTAGCGGGTTTTCGAAGCCCTGCCACGCGAACCGCCCGCCAGGCATGGCGCGAATACGCTCGAGTTTGTCGAAGAGTTCCCGGTAGTCCGCGATCAGCGCTCTTGATTGTTCGATTCCGGGCCCAGCGATGCCGGAGAGGACGTCCTGCCCTTCACGCATCCAGTCGAAGACGAGAATCTCGAGGTCAATCGTCTCCTGAGGGGCCTCGTCGAGAAGCGGCCCGAGTTCGAGGATCAGGTTGGCTGAGTTCTCGTCGTCGGCATATGTCGTCCGCTGCTGGTCAATCTCCTCGTACGTCAGCGGCATGCCGCCGTCGCGGAGCTTGTCGGCATAGCGCTCCCACTTCGCCGTTGCGGAGCTGCCGAGGAAGTGAAGCGTGCCGGCGGCTCCGAGTGCGAAGGCTGCGAGGATGATCGGCAGCTTTACCCACCAGGGAATCCGGAGTTTGTGGTCGACGGTGTCGTTCGTTCCCGAAGTTGCCAATCCGAAGCTCCTCTTGTTCGGACACTGTCGAGGCGTATTGCCGTTATCACGGCACAGTGTGGCTCATGTTGAGTGGGAGTAGGCTTGGCGTCAATCAACCGTCATCAGGCGGCGGGTCATCCAGCAGCACGATGCCTCGATGCTCGGGTCGCACCAGCCGGAACCCCTCGTCCGGCGGACTGCGCACTTCCGGAGTTCGGGCCACGTCGCCACCGTCATCCTGTCCGTTCTCACCGAGTGAATAGATGACGATGCCTTGCTCGGTGGTTGCCAAACGCAGCGGCTGGCCGTCAAACGGGTCTGTTGGGATCGCGTCGAGGTACTGCGGTGCCAACTCCTCGATCGAGCCGGGAAGCCGATCGTTGGCGAGTCGAAACCGCTCGGCGGCCAGGGCGGCTCG
Organism: Phycisphaerae bacterium; assembly: GCA_029260055.1. Taxonomy (GTDB): domain Bacteria; phylum Planctomycetota; class Phycisphaerae; order UBA1845; family UBA1845; genus JADFOB01. The sequence continues at coordinate 37,879 of JAJDDX010000263.1, read as the reverse complement.
AGCGCCTCTCAGCCTGGCTGCGCGGCGTGCGTGGATGATACAGGCGTTCGTCAGGTCCGCCATCAGGGGCTCAAGCAGTGCCAGTGTCGCCGGCGCGTTCCTCACGTCGAGCGCCATCTGCCTGGCTGCTTCGATAAGGACCGCGGGCTCTTCGTGTGCATCGATGAGCGTGGTCAACAGCTCCGCGCCGCGCACTTCACTCCATCGAACGACGCAGGTAGGGAGCCCGATGGTAGTCGGCGCCTGGTTCCCGGTTCCTGGAATCGCGTCGTAGGGCAACTCGCCCGTGGCCATCTGGTCACACAATTCGATCCACTGTGCTCGCTCGCCGAGCAGCGCCCATTTCATGGTCGCCGCGCGGAGCCGGTCATCTACGTCTTCGCTGAGCGCTTCGAGTGCCCGCGCGTCGACCGTGGCCAAGCGTAGCGTATCCTCGATTGTGCTCACTATGACGTCGTTGTTGGCGCACTGTACCAACCTTCCGATCATGGTCGGATGCTCGTCAACCGTTTCGTTCAGCCGGCGCTGCAAATGAACCGCCATGACAGCCACGGCCGGGTTCCCGTCCATGAGAGCCAAGATGGCCTCGATGCGCAAGAGCTTGGTGGCATTGCGCACATGCGTCAGAGCGGGAAGGGCGAACTCAAACAGATTCGCCTCGTCTGATCTCGGCACGTGGCCGGCAGGGAGAACCGCGAGCGCCGGGAGCGTGTCCAGCAGATCGCGACTCCGGGCCACAAGGGCCCTCGTCGGTCCGACGGTTCGCCGCGGTATGCCCGCATAGGTATCAAGGTCCGGAAGATTGCTGTCGAAGATCCAGACCGATCGGGTCGTCTCCGCGCTTGCCAGCGCGAGCAATCGCGACTCCATTCCGGTCACCGCGCTCGCTAACGTTGGTCCGTGTGGGAATTGTGTCTCGCGCTCCGCAATCTCCTGATAAGTCAGCGGCTGGCCGCCGTCGCGCAGCGTGTCGGCGTAGCGCTCCCACGTTGCCGTGGCGGAGATCCCGAGCAAGTAGATGACCCCGGACGCCAGCGACACGAGCGCCACGACACCAAGAAGTACCTTGATCGACAGTGGGAGCCGACGTTTCGGTGCGGTGGCGACGCGATCTTCAGCAGGCTGCGACCGAGGGGAGTCGTCAGGACGGCCGATGCCGTCGGGATGTCGGTGTGAACTTGGCACAGCGGCCCATCTTCAGTGGGAGTCGTTGTGCCGTCAATCGTCGTCAGGCGGCGGCGTGTCGATCAGTACAATCCCCCGATGCTCGGGCATGACGAGTCGACATCCGGTGTCCGGCGGGTCGTGCGTTTTCTTCGCACGTTGAAGGTCGCCGCCGTCGTCGACGCCGTTGAAGTCCACCGAGTAGATGACGATCCCTTCGTCCGTGGTGGCGAGGCGCAGAGGCTTCCCGTCGAACGGATCGAGTGGGACCTCGTGGAGCAGCGACGGTACGAGTTCGTCCAGGGAAGCAGGGAACCGGCCATTAGCGATTCGGAATCGCTCAGCCGCCAACGCCACCCTTGCGGCACTAAGCCGGGCGCGACATCTGAGGTGCAGCACACAGGCGCGGGAGAGGCTCGGCATCATCATCTTGACCAGAAAATGACTTGCCGGAGCGGTCGGCATCTCCCGGTCGATGCGGTTCGCCGCTTTCATGAGAGCGGCCGGGTCGTCCCCCGCGTCGACCAGCCATGTCAGCATCTCCGCCGCGCGCATCTGGTTCTGGCGCACGAGCCACACCGGTATCCAGGGCGGCACCCCGGTGTTTACCTGAATGTACGCCGGCGACTGCGTGTTGCCGGCGGCCATATCGTCGAATACGGCGACGATGAACGCTCGTTCGCCGAGCATGCCCCACTTCATCGTGGCTGCGGCCAATCTGTTGTCGAGGTCCTGTTCCATCGCCTCGATCGCCTCCAGGTCGGGCGACTCCGCTTTGAGGATATCCTCGATGGCTGCTGCGATCAGCGCGTCGCCGGCGATCTGAACCAGACGCCCGATGATCGTAGGGTGCTGATCGAGCGCTTCGCTAATGCGACGTTGCAGCCGCACGGTCTCGACTGCGCCGGCCAGGTCTTTGTCGACCAGTTGCATGAGGCCGTCTACGCGCAGGAGCTTGTCGGCCTTACGCACGAGGCTGAACTCCGGAAGCTGGAAGTATGCGGCGTTGGAATCCCGCGGCATGACGAAATGTCCGGCCGGCAACTCCCGAAACGCCGCCAACGCGTCCAGTACTTCAACATGGTCGGCCAGGAATCCGCGAGTCGGCTCGATCGTATATTGCGGGATGTCCGTGAATGCATCCACGGTCGACACGCTGCGGTCGAAGATCCACACGTTGTCGTCTGACCTTTCCGTTCCGAGCCCGTTCAAAGCGTCGGCGATCCCGAGGATGGTGTCCGCGACGTTTGGGCCGTCCGGGACCTCAGCCTGCTGTGCGGCGATGTCATCAAACGTCAGCGGCATGCCGCCGGCGCGGAGCGTCTCCCCGTAGCGCTTCCACTTGCCGGTGCCCGCGTGGCCGAGGAAGTAGAACAGGCCGATGGTCAGCAGCATGAGAGCTGCGACGCTGCCGACAAGCTTGATCCACCAAGGCAGACCGTCGTTCCGCTCAGATGTCATCGCACCTCCACGAGGTTGGGGTCAGTCGAGTTCGGTCGTACGCCGCAATCGGGCTGGGCGGTCGACCGCGATTCAAAGATCCTCCGCATGCACCGGAGCTTCGTCAATCATCCTCCGCCGGCGGCGTCTCGGCGAGCAAGACCAAGCCGCGGTGCTCGGGCCGAAGGAGTCGAAACCCCACGTCCGGCGCGTCAGTTTGCCGGCTCGGGCGGACGATGTCGCCGCGGTCGTCAAGAAGGTCCTCACCTACCGAGTAGATCACGATACCTTGGTCCGTGACGGCAAAGCGCATCGGCTGACCGTCAAGTGGGTCTGCCGGTACCATGCTGAGGAACTCCGGCACCAGTTCTTCGATCGACTCGGGGAGGCGACCTTTGGCCATCCGAAAGCGCTCGGCGCCCAGCGCCGAGTACGCGCAGCGTAGATGTGCTACGCTATTTGTATGGTTTACGCATATCCCGACCATATTCGGTAACCACGCTTTGGCGATGAAATGCACCGTGCCTGTAGCCGCAGACTCCCGGTCGATGCGGCGCGCCGCGCCCAACGCCGCCACCGAGTCATCGTGGACATCGATCAAGCGAGTCCACATCTCCGTCCCGAGCATCTGATTCTTACGCACCAACCAGGTTGGGGCGATATCGGGCACGAGTGTGCCAAACACACTCGTCACGGTCGCTGGGCCTGAAATGACACAGCAGAACGGCTCCTTGCCGGCCACGAGTTGGTCGCACACGGCCACCCAACCGGCCCGCTCGCCATAGAGCGCCCATTTCATCGTGGCGGCGTTCATGCGACTTTCGATATCCTCTTCCAATGCGCCGAGCTGTTCGCCGCGCAGCGTTGCTGTGCCCAATATGTTCTCAATGTTGCACAGCATGAGGCGGTCAACGTTGGCTTGCGCCAGGCGCGAGATGATCATGGGGTGCTCGTCCAGAGCCTCGCTGATGCGGCGCTGCAACCGCACGATATCGATCGCGCGAGCGAGATCTCCGTCAACGAGTGACATGACAGCCTGAACGCGCAGGAGTCTGACTGCGCGCAGCGACGCGTAGAGCCACGGATTAGCGAAGACGACGGAATTGGCATCCGTAGGCGCCGGAAACCGGCCGGGTGGCCGATCGCGCAGTGCCGCAAGGTCATCCAGAAGCCCCTGGCGTGCCGCAAGGTACTCGCGCGTCGAGTCCACCGAGTGCTCGGTGATACCCGCGAAGGTATCCGGGGTGAGTGCTCTGCCGCCCCAGGTCCACGAGAGCGGCTCTTCCGATCCCTGCGGAGGCTGCGGCAAAGCGTCGGACAGTTCGATGATTCGTCCGGCGACGGTCGGCCCCTCGGATACGGCGCGTTGTTGCTGCGCGATCTCGGCATACGTAAGCGGCATGCCGTCTTCGCGGAGCTTGTCCGCGTAGCGGTTCCATTTGCCCGTGCCGGCGCGGCCCGCGACGTGGAGTAACCCGATGGTGACCAGTATCAGCGCAGGTACACCGGCGAGAAGCTTGAGCCATCTTCGACGGAGTGGTTTGGGCTGCATCACGGCGCGGAATCCCCTTTACCAATGGGACGGTCATACGGGCGATCTGTTAACACGCGATATGGCTGAGGGGCGGTTAGCTACGCTCGGCGACAAACGCTACTAGATCGCGGAAGTAGATCTCCGGATCGCCTTCGAACTCCAGCGAGTGGCGGGCGGTGTCGTACTTCGTGATCCGGCAGTTCGGCCAATGAAGATCGCGGATGAAGGCGGCGGTCTTTTCGTTGTCGACGATCCGCTCATCGCCGGCGAGGAACAGGTGGATCGGGACGGGCGGAGCCTTGGTCAGCTTGGCGAAGACGCGGTCCATTCGCCGAGATGCAAGATAAAAACCGGCTGTACACTGTCGGAGCGTGGGTTCGTCCGTGCGGAAGAACTCCTGCCATTGCGGCGTCGTGGTGAAGAGCTCCGCGTCGTTGAGCGGGATGTCGAAGCGCTTGTGGGGCTCGTAGAGCATGGCGAAGCCGATCTTGGCGGCCGCACCGCGGGAGACGCCGATCATGGGGAACAGGCCAGGCGTCACGAGCGAGAGGCTCAGGGCGTTCTCGGGATGCATGACGTGGGCGGCTGCTGCGAGCTTGCCGCCCCAGCTCACGCCGACGACGTGATACTTGGTGAAACCGGATCGGCGGAATAGCTCGTCACGGGCGGCCGCCGCGTCGCCGATCAACTGATCCACCGACTCGGCGTGGCCGCGATCCTGCTGATTCCGCCCGCTACCCCGCCGGTCGACCTGGAGGACGGCGAAACCAGCCTCCGCGAGCCGCCTGGCTGAGGTTTCGTACCAGCCGCAGTGGGATTGGATCCCGTGATGATAGAGCACCGCTCCGCGCGGCTCGTCCGGAGCCCAGTAGCGGGCGTAGCCGGTGTATCCGTCCGCCAGTTCCAACGAGATTTCAACGAAATCAGCCATTGGCGGCATCGTAGCTTGAACCCGGGATGACTTCACGCGATATTCGGTGGCGGCTTCGGCTCGGTTCGGAGCGATCGAGACCGCGCGGCAGACAGGAGGAAGCGTTTGGCCACGGATTCAGTCAATGTGCGTGCGGCGTTGCGGCAGCAGCTCATGAGCGATCGGCTCCTGGGCGCGCGGGCTGTGCCCATGCTGCCGCCCGCGCCGGCGGGCGGCAGACCGCGGGCCGGCGCCGCGGCAGGCCCCGCTGACACCGGCGGCAAGGCGGAGCGGCTTCAGGCTCTGAATGAGCAGCAGGTCAAGGCCTGCAAGAAGTGCGATCTGTGCCAGACGCGCACACGAACGGTGTTCGGTCAGGGCAGCGCCGGCGCGAGGCTCGTCTTCGTCGGAGAGGCGCCCGGCTACGAAGAGGACAAGCAGGGCCTGGCGTTCGTGGGTAAGGCCGGCCAGCTTCTGACTAAGATGATCGTTGCCGGCATGGGGATCAGCCGGGACGACGTATTCATCTGCAACGTGCTCAAGTGCCGGCCGCCGAATAACCGCGACCCCTCGGCGGACGAGATTCTGGCGTGCGGTCCCTATTTGCAGGAGCAGATCGCGATCATTCAGCCCGAGGTCATGATCGCGCTCGGTTCGCCGGCGGCGAAGACGTTGCTCAATACGGCTCAGTCGATAGGTAAGCTGCGTGGCCGATTCCACGAGTACTTCGTCTCGGGTACCACCGGCGTGGGGCCGTCGATTCCGCTGATGCCCACGTATCACCCGGCCTACCTGCTTCGGAGTCCCGGCGAGAAGCGGAAGACTTGGGACGACATCCAATTGGTCATGGAGCGGCTCGGGTTGCCTCAGTCGGGGCAGGCCTGACATGCTCACTAGGGAATACCCGTGAAGATTCACCCTACCGCAATCATCGATCCGAAGGCCGAAGTCGACGACAGCGTCGAGATCGGCCCGTACTGTGTGATCGAGGGCCACGTGCGCATCGGCGCGGGCTGCCGGCTCTATCACAACGTCTTTCTGACCGGGTGGACGGAGATCGGCGAGGCGTGCGTACTTCATCCGGGTGTCATCGTCGGGCACGAACCTCAGGATACGGGATACACGGGCGAGCGGACCTACTGTCGGGTCGGCGCCAACTGCGTGCTCCGTGAATACGTGACGATACACCGCGGGACGATCCCGGAGTCGGAAACGGCCGTTGGCGAGGGTTGCTTCCTGCTGAGTGGTTCGCACGTCGCGCATAACTGTCGAATTGGTGACCGCGTGACGCTGATCAACAATGTGATGCTGGCAGGCCATGTCGAGGTCGGCGATGACGCCGTCTTCGGAGGCGGTGCGGGCGTGCACCAGTTCGTTCACGTGGGGAGCCGGGTGATGGTCCACGGCAACGCTCGCGTATCGCAGGATATCCCGCCCTACGCCATGGTCGACGCGGACGGCAAAGTCGTTGGGCTAAACAAGGTAGGCTTGCGGCGCGCGGGAATGACCCCCGAGGAGATGCTTTCTCTTCGCCAGGCTTATCGCACACTCTTCTTCCGGCATGAGCCCTTTGCCGACGCGGTGGCCCGGCTGGCGTGCGAGGCGGACTCCGAGCCGGCAAAGCGCATCCTCGCGTTCGTCCAACGCGACAGCCAGCGAGGCTTCGCCGGGCGTGCGAGAAGCTGATCGTAACGCCTCATTTTCGGCGAATGGGGAATACTCCGCCGAAGTGGCCGGTTTTATCGGGTGCAGGCGGCTTCGTGGCGGGCTGGGCGATCGTCGTTTCGTGTCAGATACGCAATATGGCGCAAAAACCGCATTGCCTGGAGCGGCTCAGGTGCCAATAATATATTGGTGGCGATAAGGCACGGTTCGGTCGCGCCTCGCCCGTTAAAGTGAGAGAACAACGCGTTTCAAGACGCTTCTTTCCCCTCCGAGAGATACCGGACAGCTTCGGCCGTCCGGTATCTCTTTTTTTACCGGGCTTCGGTCGAGCTGGTGTGGCCGGCTGCCCGGTCGCGCCCGGGCCTACCTCGCCCGTCTCGACGAATGACGCGCGTCCGCTTCCAACCCCAGAATTGAATCCATTCTTGATCTGTCTGATAACAAGCGCCTATAGTGTTTATGGGACTGGGGCGGTCTGCGGCGCAACAATGCCCGGGGTACATTTCGGGGCACATCGCAGACGCCGCAATCGGGGGAGACGGCTCAGCGGTCCCGGCGCGCAAATGACAACGCATTTCGCGTTACTTGTGCAATCCGGGGATTGGCGTCAATCAGGTCTCGAGAGCGACGTGGAGGCGAGTGATGGCAGCGAGCGTACACTTCGGGTGGATGGTGTTCCTTTCGTGCAGTGTCACTAGTGTGGCAGTAGAGGAGATGAATGGGGCGGATGGCAATGTCTCGAGTGACGCGATGTGGGCGGCGGAGGCTGTGCCGATTCCCCCAGGGGCGCTGGCGGAGCGGCATTACTACCACCCTGGCACCGGTGAGCATCGGCTTGTCGCCGCCGGCTTGCCTCCGCTTGATCTGGTCTACGTCAATGAGCCTCCTCCGGTCGCCTATATTCCCGTTCCCGTGGCGAACCTGCTGATCGCCGATGACATCACGACGATCGCGGTATCAGGCTGCAACGTCAACTACTACGAGATCAAAGTGGCGGGCGGCGGTGACGGCGGCGGCAGTGGGTTCACGACCAACTTCGCCATCTACGACGGCTGTCCAAGCGGCGGTGGCCAGATGGTGCCCGGCACCGAGGGTTCGTTCACATCCACGCACGACGGAATTGTCGGCATCATCGTGGATTTGGACGCCAATCCCGTCTACGTGAACGCGACCTTCTGGATCGGTGTGAGCTTTGACCGCGCGGGGCCGGGTTGGCTCGTAGGGACGCCGGCGGAAGTCGGCTTTACGGATGACATCTACGATATTCCGTACACGTCGTGTACGGCGAGCTTCGCGGGGACCGGGCTATATGCCGGTTTCGACGCCCGCGTGGCGTGTGAGCAGCCATTTGACGTCGAATTCGCCGCGTACGTCAACAACGACCTGACAGGCATGACATACCCGGGAGCCGCGGAGCGGTGGATCATGGACGACATCCAATTGATCGTCGATGACTGCCTCCTGGGCCGCTACGAGATCGCCGCCACGGCTACCGGCGGCGGAGGCATCACCGTCACCGCGGAACTTCGCACGCAATGCGAACCGGCGTTCGCGGTCGAGGGCACGCGAGCCACGGAGCAGTTCGGAGCCTATGGCGGACGCTCCTTCGTCGAGTTCGTACCTTCGGCGCCCGTGAACCTAGGACCGGGCAATCAGTATTGGGTGGCATTCAAGTTCGATCGCGCTGCGGACGTTATCTTCTCGGGGCGCGCCACTGTCGGTTTCACGGAGGACTCGTTCGCAGTTCAGAGCGACGATGGCCAGGGTTGCGACCTGTTCATGTTCGGTGGTGATCCCCATGCGGGCTTGGCGATCAACGTCTACTGCCGCGGTCAAGTGCCGGTAGGTGCCTGCTGCGACAGGTCCGTTCCCGGCTCCATCACGTGCAGCGAGACCATTCCGTATCAGTGCCTCGGTCCGCTCAAACTGTGGGTGCAGGGCACCGTGTGCGAACCGGACGGCGCTCCATGCGACGTAGGGGGGTGCTGCACCCCGCCGAACTCACCCTATGGCGAGACCTGTGTCGAGTTGCCTCAACAGGATTGCGAGGCCATGGTCGACGAGCAGGGCAATCCGTCCGAGTGGCAGGAGCTGCAATACTGCGGTAGTCCGGGCCAGGATTGCATCCGGTGGGTTTGCCGACACGCCGAGGGGGTATGCGATGTGTCGAACGGCACACCGGGCTGTAATATCCCGAGTTGCTGCGACAGGATTTGCGACCAGGATTCGTTCTGCTGCACGTTCGAATGGGACAGCACTTGCGCAGAGCGAGCCCTCAGCCCGAGTGGCTGTATCAACCTGCCTGCCTCCACCGACGACTGCTATGACCCGGACCCGTACACGGGCGCGTTCATGCTGAACGAATGCTCCGTCAGCCGAGAGCAGTGCGCAAGCGACGCGGACTGTCCGGCCGGTCAGCGCTGCCAGGCAGACGGGGGCGTGGAGCTGAGAAACACCGGGGCCACCAGCGGCGCGGAGGAGGGCTTCTGCTGCCACCCGGACGGGCCTGGCACGCCCGCATTCGGAGGCGTGTGGGCGAAGTTCACGGCCACGGGCGTCTGCGCACAAGTATCGAGCTGCTCCACCCAAGACGACAACGCCTCCGACGCGCTGATTCAGGTTTTCCGCGCGTCGGATCACTCGAGTGAAGAAGCAGCCTGCAACTCGCTGATTCCTATCGGCTGCAACGACGACTTCGACTGCTCGAACGCCGGGCAAGCGAAGGTCTTTCTGTACGACCTGACGGTTGGCGAAACCTACTATGTGTTGCTGGCGTCAAAGTCAGCGGATTCCGCCGGGCATTATCTCGTAAGCCTCTATTCCTACGACAATCAGCCTTGCCTGTCAGGAGGGAACCTGCCCGGGTGCCCGGCCGGGTCGATAGACTGGCTCGATCCGCCCGACGGCGTGGTGGACGCCCGCCAGCCACATGACATGTACGACGTGAACCGGCTGCGCGGTATTGATGCCGTTACCGTGCTCGGACCCGTCGGCACGCATAGGGATTGCTGGACGCTCTGTGACGACGGCGGCAACGGAATCGCTTCGGTCGAGCCGCACCGCGACTGCACATCGACGCTGCACTTCGACCGGGCGATCACAGCCGCGGTGGTGACCAGGGTCGTCTATACCGGCGACGGTACACCCGCCTCGTTTACGGCGCATCCGGGTAACGTCGACGCGAACGGTGCGACCGATCCGAGCGACATCATCGCGCTGATCGACGTACTCAACGAAGTGAATCCAGCGCCATGGGGTCTTTACAGTTGCGACATGGATGACAGTGGTGTCTGCGATCCGTCGGACATCATCGGCGTCATTGACCTTCTCAACGGTGCGGGCGAGTTCGAACCGTGGTTCGGGACCGAACTGCCCACTGCCACGGGAGGTTGTCCCTAAAACGCGACGCGGTCGCGCGTCGGCGTCACGGATGAGTCCACGATCAGGCGCTCGTTCGGCGCGGGGTAGCGCCGGCTGCCGGGCGTCCCGTTCGAGTCGGGAGTCGAAAAATGGCTGGACATCGTAGTGGAATCGCGGCGTGCAGCCTCCGGAAGGGAAGGTCCGATTGGTTGATCACCCTTACGCTGGCCGTGGGCTGTGCGGTGTCCACCGCGATCGGAGCACCCGAAATCGAACCCCCGGCGACAGTCACCGAGGTGCCGGCCGGGGCTCTGATAGAGCGGCACTACTACGACCCCGGTTCGGGCGAGCATCGCCTGCGCGCGGGCGACCGCGGCGGTGAGAACCTCGTCTATTCAAACACGCCGTCGCCGGACGTGTTCCTCGCCTTGCCTCCGAATATCCGGATCGCCGACGACATCCTGACGGTCGCCATCGACGGTTGCAGCATCAACGGTTTTGAAATCGGTGTCGCCGGCGGCGGTGACGGCAGTGGCCCCGGCTTCACCGTCGATTTCGCCATCTACGACGGCTGCCCGAACGGCGGAGGGGAACCGATCCCCGGCACGCAGGGTTCGGTGGCGACGGACCATGACGGCCTTCACTTCATTTTTGTCGACCTGTCGTCATCACCTGTCTCGACCGGCAATCGCTTCTGGATCGGTGCTTCGTTTGATCGGCAGGAACCCGGATGGATCTTCGGTCGGCACGCGGATACGGGCTATACGGACAACGTCTACGACATGGTGTATTCGCCTTGCGCCGCTCGTTTTTCGGGGACCGATCTCTACGCGGGCTTCCACGCCCGCGTCTGGTGCGAGCCGCCGTTCGAGACCGAGTATCTTGTCTACGCCAACACGGAACTCGACGGAGACGTTTGGGTTCTACCTGCCGGGTTTTGGTGGGCGGACGACTTCGAGCTGGTCGTCAGCGACTGCGTGCTCAGCAGCTTTGAATTCGGTGTGGTGGGCACCGGAGGAGGCATCACAGTCGTAACGACCGAGTTGTTCCACACCTGTGGGTCGGGCGCCGCCATCCCGGGCACGCGCAGCACGGCGACGTTCGTGGCGGACGGGACGCCTTCCTTCGTGCGTTTCGATTTCCCAGGCGGTATCGACCTGGGCGGTGGGGCGGAGTTCTGGCTGGCATACAGCTTCGACCGCGATGCCGGCACGCCACTCGCCGGCGAGGCCGAACTGGGCTATACCGGGGAGTACTACGGCGTCGTTATCGATGAGACCGACGAGTGCCTGGTCAGTTCTCTTCCGGGGTACTACGTCGGCATGGCCGTGACTGTCCGTTGCCTGGGCTCTTCGCCCCTCGGCGCCTGCTGCGACCGAACCGACTCAAATGTACCCGCCTGTGGCGAGACGACGGCGCCGAGCTGCATCGGCCCTCACAAATCCTGGGTGCAAGGGGCGTCCTGCAACGCCGCGGACCCCGCCGGTCCGCCGTGCGATCTCGCTGCTTGCTGCACGCCGCCGAGCGCACCGATGGGCGAAGTTTGCCTTGACCTGGCGCGGTCGGTGTGCGAAGCGATCGTTGACGACCAGGGGAACCCCGGGGTCTGGCAGGCGCCGTCTTTCTGCGGCGATCCCGAACAAGGTTGTGTGCGGTGGGCATGCCAATACGCCACGGGCGCCTGCGAGCTGCCGAACGGCACACCCGGATGCTCATCACCCGATTGTTGTGAGCTAGTTTGCGGGCAGGACCCCTACTGCTGCGAGGTCGAATGGGACAGCATCTGCATCGAGTGGGTCGTCGCCCCGATGGGCTGCCGCGACCTCGACCTGAGCTACGACGATTGCCATGACCCAGATCCGCTACGGGGCGCCCTGTCGCTCAACCACTGTGCCGTCACCGGCGAGCGCTGCGAAACCGACGGAGACTGCCAGGCCGGCGACACCTGTGCGGCAAACGGCGCCACGGACCTGTGGAACGGGACCGCGACGACGGAAGAGACTGAGGCGTTCTGCTGTCACCCCGATGGACCCGCGCTCCCCGCGACCGGAGGCGTGTGGGCCAAGTTCACCGCCACGCACACGTCCGCGCGGGTCGATACCTGTTTGACGGGCGACCCAGCGGCGACCGACTCACTGATCCAGGTCTTCCGTGCGTTGGATCATTCGACCGACGAGGCCGCGTGCAACTCGCTCGTGCCGATCGGTTGCATCGATGACGGCGGATGCGCCGCCGGTCAGGCCGCGGTCTGCCTGCATGACCTGACCATCGGCGAAACCTACTACGTCTTGCTGGCGTCGGCATCGCCGGAAACGCACGGACTGTACCGCCTCACGCTCGAATCCCCGGCTCCTCCCTTGTGCCCCGATCCGGGAGGGCAGCCGACATGCCCGGCCGGCACGGTCGACTGGCTCGATCCGCCCGACGGCGTTGTGGACGCGCGCCAGCCACATGACGCGAACCACGCCGGCCGACTATCCGGCATCGACCGCCTGCACGTGCGCGCGCCGATCGAAGCCGATCCGACCTGCTGGACCCTCTGCGACGAGGTCGGCACGAACGCCATTGCCTCGGTCGAGCCGCACCGGGATTGCACATCGACGCTGCGCTTCGACCGGCCCATCACAGCCGGGGCCGTGACGAGGGTGGTCTATTCGGGAACCGGTGCGATGGCGTCGCTTACGGCGCATCCGGGCAACGCCGACGCGGACGTCGCGACCGACCCAGGCGACATCATCTCGCTGATCGACATGCTCAACGAGGTGCATCAACCGCCGTGGGGTCTTTACAGTTGCGACATGGATCACAGCGGCATTTGCGATCCATCCGACATCATCATGCTGATCGATCTACTCAACGGAGCAAGTGCGTTCGAGCCGTGGTTCGGGACACCGCTGCCCGCCGCCACGGGCGATTGTCCGTAAGGATCGAGGCAACTACGCGCCTCGGTCTCGCTGATGCGAATTGTGACCGCCGGCGGGCCTGCGAGTGGGGTACCGCGCCGCCGGCTGGACTTCTTTCAAGGAGGTAAGTCATGACGGTCTATGCGAGTGGCAACGTGGGGGAACGTAGAGCGAGACACGGGCACGGTTTGCGAGCGGCAGCGGTGATCGCCGCTTTCTCGAGTGTTGCGTGCAGTGCGGCGGCGGGAGACGACGGTGTAGGGGTACCCGTCGACATCGCGTCCGCGAAGCAGGTGCGTCAGCTTCCGGCCGGCGTGCCGGTCGAACACCACTACTACAACCCATCCACCGGCGAGCATCGCACGATGGCCGCGGAACCTCCTCTCGAGGAGCCCGTCTACTCCAACATGCCGCCGCCCGACGTGTACCTGGCGCTCGGCCTGCCCGACATTCTCGTGGCTGACGACATCCAGACGGCCGCCGTCAACGGATGCAGCATCAGCGCGTACGAGATTCTGGTCTCAGGCGGTGGTGACGGAAGCGGGCCGGGCTTCACGGCGACCTTCGCGCTCTATGACGATTGCCCCGGCGGCGGCGGCCAGGTGATTCCCGGGACGGAAGGCTCGATCACGACGGGCAACGACGCGATGCAATACATCGTCGTCGATCTCAGCGACGTGCCGGTCGCCGTGGATCGTTCTTTCTGGATCGGTGTGTCGTTCGATTCGGGTTCTGCCGGCTGGGTGCTCGGCACGCCCGCTGATGTCGGCTACACGCGCAACGTATACGACTTCATGTTCGAGCCGTGCCACGCTCGATTTGGCGGCACCAACCTCTACGCCGGCTTTCACGCCCGCGTCTGGTGCGAGCCACCGTACACCGCCGAGTTTCCGGCGTACATCAACGATGACTTGACCGGGGACCAGTGGTCAGTCGGAGCAGGGTATTGGGCAGTGGACGACGTGGAGTTGATCGTCGACGACTGCATCCTCAGCAGCTACGAGATCGGCGCGGTCGGAACCGGTGACGTTGACGTGACGATCACGGCTCAGTTGCAGCGGTCCTGTGTCTATGGTTCCAACCCTCTCGTTGAGGGTACACAAGCTGAGGCGCAGTTCTTCGCCGACGGCTCGCCGTCGCTGGCGCGCTTCGTCTTTCCCGGAGGCGTGGATCTGGGAGGTGGCGCCTCCTTCTTTCTGGCGTACAAGTTCGACCGCGGCGCCAGCACGATCGTCACTGGGCCGGCCTGGCTCGGCTTCACGGAGGAAATGCTTGGTGAGCAAGACAACGCAGGCAACTGCACGATGTGGTGGGACATCGGCTGGGGATTTCCCATCAACATCAACTGCTTAGGGAGCCCGCCGCAGGGCGCGTGCTGCGATTCGAACGCGCCGGGCGGTGAGCTGTGTCGACAGACCGCCGAGGCCCGGTGCCTCGGGCCGTTGCAGCGATGGGCCGAGGGGGGCGACTGCGCCGATCCGCACGCCTTCGATCCGCCTTGCGGTAGCGCTGCCTGCTGCTTGCCGCCCTACTCGCCGTTTGGTGAAACCTGCCGCGACATGTCCGAGGCCGAGTGCGGCGATCCGGACAACCAGGACGGAGCCGGCAACCCGGCTGTCTGGCAGCCAGGTCAGTTCTGCTACGAGGGGCAACAAGACTGCATTAGCTGGGTCTGCCGCTTCGCCGAAGGACCGTGCGATTTGGTCCATCCGAGCCTCGGCTGCAACGTGCCGACGTGTTGCGATGTTGTTTGCGATCAGGACCCGTTCTGCTGCCTATTCGGATGGGACAGCACGTGCGTCGCCCGGGCTCACGCCTACTGCGGCGACTCGTTTCCGGTCGCCAACGATGACTGCTACAGCCCGGTCCCAGGTGCCGGCGCCATTATGCTCAACGAGTGCTCCGACAACCATGACCAGTGCTTTGCCGACGCGGATTGCCCACTGGGTCAGCAGTGCCTTGCCGACGGCGCTACGACCATGACGAACGACCGGGCCACGGTCAGCTCCGGCGAGGGCTTCTGTTGTCATCCAGACGGAGCGGGGATGACCGGTTACGGCGGTATCTGGGCGAAGTTCACGGCCACCGAGACCTCCGCACGCGTGCATACCTGCGCGGCGAATAACGAGCCGGCCACCGACGCGCTCCTGCAGGTGTTCCGTGCCACGGACCACAGTTCGCCGGAAGCGGCGTGCAGTTCGCTCGTGCCGATCAGGTGCAACGACGACGGCGGCTGCCTCGATGAGGGCCAGGCGTCGATCTGCCTCTACGATCTGACCATCGGCGAGACCTACTACGTCCTTCTCGATTCGAAGACGGCGGGTACGAAGGGTTACTACCGGGTCAGCGTCGAGTCGCCGGCGGCTGAGCCATGCGCGGATCCGGACCAGGTGCCGGATAACGACACATGCGACTTGGCAACCCAAGTCATAGGCACGACGACGTTCGATCTGACCAACGCGGCGGTCGAGTGCCCGATGGACTCATGCGCGCCGGACATGACCGGCGACGTGTGGTTCGAATACGTGGGGCTCGGCAACGGCATCGTCACGATCGATACCTGCGGGCAACCGGATCAGGACACCATCCTGATCGCGTACGACGGCGGCGATTGCCCCACAACGACCGACGGCTGGATCGTCTGCAACGACGACGCGGGCGGGGCGTGCGGTGTCGGTTCTTCCATAACCTTCAGCGTCGATGAACTCGAACGCTATCACGTGCGTCTAGCCGCTCGCAACGGTGACGAGTTCACCGGCACGCTTTCGATCAGCGACGTGGCGCTGGACTGCAACGAGAACGGCATTCCGGATGTTGACGACATCGCCGACGGGACAAGCCACGACTGCAACGACAACGGGTGGCCCGACGAGTGCGACATCACATGGGGCTTTTCTATCGATGCCAACGGCGATGGCATCCCGGATGAGTGCTGCATCCTCGCGGAAAGCACACCGCCGACGTGTGCGGTCGATGCGCGTCAGCCGCACTTGCCGAACGATGCGGGTGCTTTGCAGGGATGGGATTCGATAGCGCTCCAATTCACGTGCGGGGGCATGCTACCGTCCGCCGCGGCCGACGCGTACGCCCTCTCCGATCCCACGTTGACCATCGTGGGTGTGACGGTTGCGGAGTACACGGCCACGCTTCAGTTCGATCGGCAGATCACACCGGGGCAGTGGACCTGTATCACATACAACGAGACAGGCGAGTCGGTTTGCATCGGCTCACTACCGGGCGACGTGAGTGGCGACAGAGTCACGGACCCCGCGGACATCATTTCACTCATAGACTGTATCAACGAGGTGTCCGCCATTCCCTGCGAGGCTTGGCAGACGGACATCGATCGTGGCGGTGGGTGCGATCCGTCCGACATCATCCGACTGATCGATCTTCTCAACGGTGCCAACGCGTTCGCATCGTGGCTCGGCGCTGAGCTGCCGACGGCAGCAGGAGGTTGTCCGTAGTCGCTGAGGTCGCTTTACGCCTCAGCCTCAGATTCGAATCCACGATCGACCGCTCAACGCGCGGTGGGGTAACGTGCGTGTGGCCGAGCACGGTCAAGGAGGCAAGTCATGACGGTTCGCACGAGTGGCCAGGCGGGGACACGTAGCGGAGAACACGAGCGCGGCGCGCGGCCGGCCGCGGCTATCGTCGTTGCCTTCAGCGTCGCATGTAGCGCGATGGCGGCGATGGCCGCGGAGAACGACGGGGCCGGGGGACCCCTCGCTACCGGCTCCGCCGAATACGTGCGTCAGCTCCCGGCTGGTGTGCCGGTCGATCACCATTACTACAACCCATCGGCGGGCGAACATCGTGTGCTTGCCACGGGGTTGCCCAACGAGGACCCCGTCTACTCCAACACGCCGCCGCCAGCGTGGTTTCTCGCGCTCGGCATCCCGGACATCCCCATTGCCGACGATATCACCACGGTCGCGATCGGCGGGTGCGGCGTCCGGGCGTACGAGATTCAGGTGGCAGGTGGCGGCGACGGCACCGGACCCGGCTTCACGACGACCTTCGCCCTCTATGACGATTGCCCGCACGGTGGCGGGCAGTTGATTCCCGGCACGGGCGGCTCGGTCACGACCGGCCACGACGGCCTGCATACCGTCTTCGTGGATCTGACGGCCGCGCCGGTCACCGTCGAGCAGTCTTTTTGGATCAGCGTTTCGGTCGATTCGGAAACCGCCGGCTGGGTCTTCGGTACGCCGGCCGACGTCGGCTACACGCGCCCCGTGTACGACTTCCCGTATGTTCCGTGCCGCGCCCATTTCCACGGCACGCCGCTGTACGAGGGCTTCTATGCCCGCGTCTGGTGCGAGCCGCCCTTCGACACCGAGTTCCCGGCTTACATCAACTCCGACGTGACGGGCATGCAGTTCGACCTGGACGCGGGGCAATGGCTGATGGATGACGTGTGGCTCACCACCAATGGCTGTGTCCTCAGCAGCTTTGAGATCGGTGCGGTCGGCACGGGCGGCGGGAACGTGACGATGACGGCTGAGTTGCAGCGGTCTTGCGGCGCAAGCCATGTCATACCAGGCACACAGTGGGAGGCACAGTTCCCGGCGGATGGCGCGCCCGCCTGGGTGCGCTTCAACATTCCGGGCGGTGTTGATCTGGGCACTGATAACATGTTCTGGATGGCCTACAAGTTCGACCGGGCCGCGTCGGCCATCGTGTCGGGGCAGGCTGTACTCGGGTTCACGGACGACCTCTTCGGATTGCTGAACGAGTCGGGCGGATGCGACTTCTTCTGGTTCCAGGGCAATCCCTATGCGGGGTTCGCCATCAACGTCAACTGCCTCGGCCCGACGCCCCAAGGCGCGTGCTGCGACATTCATGAGCCCGGCGGAGAGTTCTGCCGTCACACGCAACAGGCGAGTTGCGCATGGGGGGACCTGCGCTGGGTCCTGGATGGCGATTGCGACGATCCGAACGCCTTCGATCCGCCTTGCGGTACCGCTGCCTGCTGCTTGCCGCCGTACTCGCCCTATGGCGAAACGTGCAGGAACATGCCCGAGGAGGAGTGCGCGCAGCCGGACAACCAGGACGCCGACGGCAACCCGGCCGTGTGGCAGCCGGGCGAGTTCTGCGGCGTAGGGCCGCAAGACTGCATTAGCTGGGTCTGCCGCTTCGCCGAGGGGCCGTGCGACATCATTCACCCAGGCAACGGCTGCAATGTGCCGTCGTGTTGCGACGCCGTCTGCGACCAGGACTCGTTCTGCTGCAATGTTGGGTGGGACAGCACGTGTGTCACCCGCGCACTCCTCACCTGTGGGGATTCGATCCCGGTCGCCAACGATGACTGTTACAGCCCGGTTGCAGGTGCCGGCGCCGTCATGCTGAACGAGTGCGGCGGTGCCGATTGCGGTGGCCCCAACGACCCGCCCTGCCCGGGCGGCCAGCAGTGTTTGAACTTCCACTGCGACGGTGGTAACCACGATCAGTGCTTCGACGTGGCCAACTCGTCGGATTGCCCGCAGGGTCAGCAGTGCCTCGCGGACGGCCGCATGGACCTGAGCAACGACCGGGCTACCAGCAGCCCCGACGAGGGCTTCTGCTGTCATCCGAACGGGGCCGGCACGACGGGCTACGGCGGCGTCTGGGCGAAGTTCAAGGCGACCGAAACGACGGCGCGAGTCGACACCTGCGGTGCCAACATGGCCCCGGCCACCGACGGACTGCTTCAGGTGTTCAAAGCGACCGATCAAACCTCCGAAGAGGCTGCGTGCAGTTCGCTCGTGCCGATCGGGTGCAACGACGACAGCGAATGGACGAGCTGCTTGGACGGCCAAGCGGCTGTTTGTCTCGAGGGCCTTGTCATTGGCGATACCTACTATGTGCTGGTCGATTCGAAAGGGGCGGACACCAAGGGTACCTATCGTGTCCGCGTCACCTCGCCGGCCATGGACCCGTGCACCGGCGCGGGCAGCGTGCCGGACAACGACACATGCGGCTATGCGATCGGCGCCGGCGTCGTCAACACGTTCGACACGATCGGTGCGACGCTCGATTGCCCGACGGAGACATGCGCGCCGGGCATGACCGGCGACGTGTGGTACGTCTTCACGGCCACGGCAACCGGTATCGTTACCATGGATACCTGCGCCGAGCCGGATCAGGACACTATCCTGATCGCTTACGCCGACAACGAGTGCCCGGCGACCGTCGACCGCCGGATCATCTGCGATGACAACGCGGGTGGCGTGTGCGGCCTCGGCGCTGAGATCACTTTCGCAGTGGACGAGTTGCAGTCCTATCTCATCCGCGTTGGCGTGCGGGATGGCGACGAATTCATCGGTACGCTGAATGTCGGCAGTATCGCACCCGACTGCAACCGGAACGGCATTCCGGATCTCGACGACATCGCAAGCGGCGCAAGCCAGGACTGTGACGACGACGGCATTCCGGATGAGTGTCAAGCGGATTGGGTTCTTACCGGAAGCACACCGCCGAACCTGGCCATTGACGCCCGTCAGCCGCACGAACCAAGCGATGCCGGCGCGCGGCGGGGCTGGGATTCGATCACGCTCTATTTCCTGGGCGTGGCTCCCGTTATGCTGCCGGACACGCCGGACGCCTACGCCGTGTCCGATCCCACGCTGACCATCGTGCATGTGACGGTCAGTGGCGCAAGTGCCACGCTCCAATTCGATCGACCGATCACGCCGGGGCAGTGGCTTTGTGCCGCGTTAATCGAAGGCGCGAACTCGAGTTGCATCGGCTCATTGCCCGGTGACGTCAACAGTGACCGAGTCACTGATCCCTCGGACATGATCTCGCTGATCGACTGCATCAATGGCGTGGCGACCATTGCCTGCGACGAATGGCAGGCGGACATCGATCACAGCGGCGCACTCGAGCCTGCCGACATCGTGGGGCTGCTAGACCTGCTCAATGGGGCGGCTGCATTTGATCCTTGGTATGGAGTGGTCCTTCCTGATACGATGGGTGACTGTCCGTAGCCGCTCAGGGGCTCGGGCGAATCGGAGGTGCTCCCGTGCAATCGAACGACTGTAGCGCATCGATGAAGTCGCAGCATTGCCGTACGCCGTTCCGGCGGGTGGCGGGTGGCCCATGTCCTTGGGACATGGGGGAGACGATGCCAGGCGTGCTGGAGCCCCGCGATTGGCCAACGGATGGTGATCATCGCCTCCCCCACCTCCGGAGGAGGTGGGCCACCCGGCCTGGTGGTTCACCAAAGCTGCGACGTTGGTGCTCCGAGCCGCGACCGTCAGGGAGCGGTTTGCCACGAGCGCCACTGGGTCCGCTCCCTCACGGTCGCGGCTCTGAGTGTCGCGTTCTTTCCGAGGCGCTACACGACGTTCGAACGGCGAACCCAAGAGGGCGTGAGGTGTTCGTGGCTTCTCGCCGCGCCGCGCGGCGAGGTTGGCACCATCGTGCGTCTGTTGTGTGTGCGACTACGCTGCTCGTTGTCGTAACGGTGGCGCAGGCCGCGGAGCCGGGCCCGCTCGAATCGGACGGTGACGAATCGACCGAGCGCGTCGTGGCCATCGCGCCGGATGTGCCGGTAACGCGGCACTACGTCAACCCGGCCACGGGGGAGCATCGTGCGCTGGTCGGCGGCCTGCCCGCCGAAGACCTCGTCTACTCCAACACGCCGCCGCCGAATGTCTATCTCGCGCTCGGCCTGCCGGACATTCGGATAGCGGACGACATCAGGACGGTGGCGGTCGGCGGCTGCGGTGTGAGCGCCTACGAGATTATGGTCGCAGGCGGCGGTGACGGCACCGGTCCGGGCTTCACGGTGACCTTCGATCTATTCGATCGCTGCCCCCACGGTGGAGGAGTAGTCATACCCGGCGCGGGCGGCTCACTGGTGGTCGATGATGACGGCCTTCATGTCATCGTCGTTGATCTGTCGACCACACCGATCGACATCGGCCAGACGTTCTGGCTCGGCGTGACGGTCGATTCGGCTTGGGCGGGCTGGGTGGTCGGCACGCCGGCTGACATGGGTTACACCGGGAACTTCTACGATTTCATGTTCAATCAATGTGGACGTTTTGGTTTTCATGTGCCCGACCCGTACGCCGGCTTTCACGCGCGCGTCTGGTGCGAGCCGCCGTTTACGCGCGAATTCATTGCCTACTTCAACCCCGATCTGAGGGGTATGCCGTGGAGCTCCGGTGCCGACGAGTGGCTCATGGACGACGTTGAGTTGCTCGTTGATGACTGCGTTCTGAGTAGTTACGAGATCGGCGCCGTCGGCACGGGCAATGAGAACGTGACGGTCACGGCGGAGATGCGTAGCGAATGTGAGCCCGGCACGGTCATCGCCGGTACGCAAGGTACGTCGACCTTCTTTGCCGATGGCGGGCCAAGGCTGGCTCGGTTCGAGTTCCCTGGTGGTGTCGATCTTGGTGCCGGTGCCTCGTTCTGGATGGCGTACAAGTTCGACAGAAATGCCCAGGCGATCGTCGCCGGCTATCCACAGATAGGGTCCACCGATGATCTCTTCGGTCTTTTGAATGATGACCAGACCTGCGACATCTTTTCGTTCGGCGGCATCCCTTTTGCCGGATTCGCGATCAACGTTCACTGCCTCGGTACGGCGCCGATGGGCGCCTGCTGCGAGTTGAGTAACGATGGCCCCTTTACGTGTACACAGACGCCGCTTCTGCCCTGCGTGTACAGTGGCGGGCGATGGGCTCAGGGCTCGACGTGTGACGATCCGACTGCCTTCGATCCGCCGTGCGGGACTGCCGCCTGCTGTGTGCCGCCCACCGAGTCCGACGACGAGGGCTGCTTCGATTTGACGCGGCAGGAATGCGAAGCGATCGAAGACGCCGAGGGCCACGCGGCCGTGTGGCAGCCGGGGCAGTTTTGCGGTGTCAGCGCTCAACACTGCGTGCTCTGGACATGCCGATTCAGGGATGGCGCGTGTGACGTGCCGCACGCCGGGATCGGGTGCAATTCAGCTTACTGCTGCGACACCGTCTGTCGACAAGACGACTTCTGCTGTTACATCGAGTGGGATTCCGCGTGCGTCGATCTTGCGCTGGGCCGCACTGGGTGTTATGAATCATCGTCCAGCTACGACCGCTGCTGGGACCCCGATCCCGACAAAGGCGCGGTCTCGCTGAACACGTGCAGCCACAGCGACCGCCCCTGTCAGGCGGACTCCGACTGCTGGAGTGGCGGAACGTGCGACGCCACCGGCGTGCGCACGTTGCGCCGCGACTACCCGGTCGAGACGAACGAAGGATTCTGTTGCCATCCGGACGGCACGGGCGCGACCGCCAGCGACGGCTCTTGGGCGAAGTTCACGGCGACTGAGACCACTGCGCGGCTTGACACCTGTTCAACGATCGACTTCCACGCCACGGATTCGCTCATCCAGGTGTTCCGCGCGCTCGACCCGTCGAGCGAAGAGGCGGCCTGCGGCTCGCTCGTGCCGATCGCCTGCAATGACCAGGGCGATTGCCAAGACGGCCAGGCTTCCGTTTGCCTTCACGACTTGACCGTCGGCGAGACCTACTACGTGCTGTTGGCCGGGAAGACATCGTCTACGTCGGGTCGTTATCGTCTGCGGATCACTTCACCCGCCGCCGCGCCGTGCCCCGAGCCCGGCACTGCTCCGACGTGCCCGGCCGGATCGGTCGAGTGGATAGACCCGCCCAACGGCGTGGTCGACGCGCGACAACCGCACGACTTGCACGACGCCGGCGCGCCGCGGGGCATCGACCGGCTGGTCGTCGAGGCGCCGGTCGGCACCGATGCGGATTGCTGGACGGTGTGCGACGATACCCGTGCGAATGCAGTCGTTTCGGTCGTACCCCATGCGGATTGCACATCGACTCTTCACATGCAGCAGCCCATGACACCCAGTGCCGTTACCCGGGTCCTGTATGAGGGTAACGGCGACATGGCGTCGTTTACAGCCCATCCGGGCAATGTGAACGCGGACGGATTGACCGACGCGGGCGACATTATTTCACTCATTGATGCCCTGAATCAAGCGCAGGAGCCACCGTGGTTGTGGTACAGTTGTGATATCGATCACAGCGGGGCGTGCGACCCGGCCGACATCATCGGCGTGATCGACTTGCTCAACGGAGCCGGGGCGTTTGCGCCGTGGTTCGATACAGAGCTACCCTCGCCGGTTGGGGGCTGCCCCTGATCTGCGGGCGGTTTGACGCACATCGAGGTCACTGATGGTGCGGCGGATGCAAGGTCGACGCGCGAGCGGTCGCGTACGTCGGAGCCGAGGTTGGACGGGAGCACTGTCATGAAGAGGCGGAAAGAAAGAAGCGTTTCAAACGGGATTCCATCGCAACGCGCCATCGCTCTGCGCGGTGGTCGTATCAACACCGACACCGGCATGATGGGGATGTCGACGGCGAACCTTCTGGTCACTGCCGGCGTGATCGCCCTCGCGCTTCAGATGCCGGCAGCGGGGCAGACGACAAATGACGCGGCCGAAGTGCGTGTCGCGGAGTTGCCGCCCGGCGTGCCGATCCAGCGGCACTACTTCAACCCCACGACGGGTGAACATCGTCAGGCCGGCGGCGGCCTCGGCGACGACAATCTGGTCTACGCCAACACGCCGCCGCCGACCACCTTCCTGCCGCTTCTGGCGGGTGTGCGCGTCGCCGATGACATCAGGACCATCGCAGCCGGCGGCTGCAACATCAGTGCGTACGAAGTGCAGGTGACGGGCGGCGGCGACGGGACGGGCCTCGGGTTCGGCGTGGACTTCGCGCTGTACGACTCCTGCCCGAGCGACGGCGGCCAGGTCATCCCCGGCACCGCGGGCACGGTTACGGTCGACAATGACGGGGTCTCACACATTCTCGTCGATCTGCGCGGCAGCCCGATCTCGCTGGGCAACAGGTTCTGGATCGGTGTGAGCTTCAGCCGCGCCGGACCCGGCTGGCTCCTCGGGACGGCGGCGGACATAGGTCTGACCGAGGATGTCTACGATGCGGTGTTCACGCCGTGTACGGCGAGTTTCGAAGGGACCACGCTACACGCCGGCTTCGGAGCCCGCGTCTGGTGCGCCCCGCCGTTCGACACCGAGTTCCTCGCCTATTCGAACGAAAACGTCGGCGATGGGACGTACGGTGCGCAGCCCGATCTCTGGTACCTCGATGATGTCGAGTTGGTCATGGACGACTGCATCCTCAGCAGCCTCGAAGTAGCAGGGCGGGGCCACCTCAGCCTGCCGACGAAGCTGTCAACCGAGGTCCGCCGGTTCTGTGGGCCCAGTACCGCCGTTCAAGGGACCCGGCGATCCGGCGCGCTGGACAACGCGGGCGCTTCCACGCTGCTTCGCTTCGAGTATCCCGGCGGCATCGATCTGGGCGGCGGCACCTCGTTTTTCGTCGGGTTTCGCTACGACGAGTCCTCGACCCACTTGATCGCGGGCGAAGCGGAACTGGGTTTCACCGATTCTCGCTTTCGTCTGCAAACGGTTCCGGGTGGCTGCTTGCTGATCTCGGTCTTCAACGAACATGTCGGGCTTCCGATCGCGATTCGGTGCCTGGGCCCGCGCCCGATGGGCGCATGCTGCGACGGAACCAATCCCGGGCCGCAGACCTGCACGGAAACCACGGCGGTCGAGTGCCAGGGTCCCGGGAAGCACTGGCTTCCCCGAACGCTGTGCGACGGGCCCGCCGGTCCACCGTGCAATCTTGCGGCTTGCTGCACACCACCCAATGCGCCGATGGGCGAGGGATGCCGCGACATGTCGCAGGCGGAGTGCGAGTCAATCGTCGACGACCAAGGCAACCCGGCCGTCTGGCAGTCCGAGCTGTTTTGCGGTGATCCGGGTCAGGATTGCATCCATTGGGTCTGCCGCCACGCAGAGGGCGCCTGTGCGGTTCCCAACGGCACGCCGGGCTGCAATTCACCGTCGTGCTGTGATCGCATCTGTGACCAGGACCCCTTCTGCTGCGCGGTTCAGTGGGACGAAGGATGTGCCGAGCGAGCCTTGGGCCCGGATGGCTGCTCGATTCAGCCGCCCGCCAACGACGACTGCTACGGCCCGCTGCCCGGATCGGGCGCGGTCATGATGAACGAGTGCAGCGGCGGCGGTGCGCCGTGTGCTACTCACGCGGACTGCCCACCCGGTCAGACCTGCGATGCGAACGGCTCGGTGCCGATGATCAACGAGACAGCCACACCCGGGCCGCACGAGGAACTCTGCTGCCATCCCGAAGGCGCGGGTCTTCCGGGCACCGGCGGTGTGTGGGCGAAGTTCGTAGCGAGTGAGACCTCCGCTCGCGTCCATACTTGCTCAGCCATCGCCGGCAACGCGACGAATTCGATTCTCCAAGTGTTCAAAGCGCTCAATCACGCCGGCCCCGAGGCCGCCTGCAACTCGCTGATCCCGATCGGCTGCGGCACGGACGGCGGATGCGAGGCCGGTCATGCCTCCGTCTGTCTGTACAACCTGGTGATCGGGGAAACGTACTATGTCCTGATGGCTTCAGCCACGCCGGCCACCGCGGGCCACTATCTGGCGACGGTCACTTCGCCCGCATCCGGTCCGTGCCCGACGCCGGGCGGTCCGCCCCATTGCCCGGCCGGCGAGATCGATTGGATAGACCCGCCCGACGGCGTGGTGGATGCGCGGCAGCCGCACGCGCCGCACGACGCAAACGCGCTGCGGGGCATCGACCAACTCTCCGTCGGCGGCCCAATCGGCACGACGCCGGATTGCTGGACGCTTTGCGACGACACCGGCACCAACGCGGTGCTTATGGTCGAGCCCAGCGCGATTTGCGGTTCGACGCTGCACCTGGCCCGACCGATCACAGCCGGGGCGGTCACGCACATCGTCTACGCGGGTGATGGCAACCCCGGAGCGTTCACGGCGCATCCGGGCAACGTCGACGCGAGCGATGCGACCGATCCGGGCGATATCATTTCGCTGATAGACATGCTCAATCAAGTGCGAGTGCCGCCGTGGGGCCTCTACAGTTGCGATGTCGACCATGGTGGCACGTGCGGCCCGTCCGACATCATCGGCGTGATCGATTTGCTCAACGGAGCCAACGCGTTTACGTCGTGGATGGGTACGCCGCTGCCGCCGGTGACGGGAGGGTGTCCATGAGCCTCGGCCGCGCCGCGCACGCTGCAGCGGCCTTCGGCTTTCAGTAAGGACGGCGGGCGCGCGGCGGGGTCGCGAGCCCGACGCTAGTCTATAGGAGACCTGTCATGCTGGGGTACAAGAGTGGGTCAGGTACGCCCTGGGTGCCACTGGCTGCTTGCCAGCCAGTGCGAATGCGCCGGGTACCATTGGCTGCTGGCCGGCCAGTGCAGAGACGTACGCAGCGAGTGCAAGACACGGGTGGACAAGCCACCCGTGGCACCCCGTTTCGCAACCCCAGGTCCCGGTCGAAAGCCCGCGTCTCAGGGATGCGGTCGCTGCACGTGGCCATTCTCGCTGTCGCTCTTATCTGCGCGGTAGCGATGCCTGCTGCCGCCGGACAGGCACACGACGTTGCGGAAGGCGCCGGCGCGGAGTCGAAGGCGACCGTCGTTCAGCTTCCTCCGAACCTGCCCATCCAAAGGCACTACTACGATCCATCCACGGGGCAGCAGCGGATGCTCGCGGGTGAGCTCTCTGACGAGAATCTGGCCTACTCCAACACGCCTCCGCCGGAGATCTACCTCGCGCTGGGTATTCCCAACGTTGTCGTGGCCGACGATCTGATGACCGCGGCGATCGGTGGATGCGACATCACCGCGTACGAGATCATGGTCGCCGGCATGGGCGACGGCGGTGTCCCGGGCTTCACGGTGACTTTCGATTTGTACGATCGATGCCCCCATGGCGGTGGGGAGGTCATACCCGGCGCGGGTGGGTCGGTGACCGTCGATCACGACGGCTTGCACGCCATCGTGATTGACTTGTCGGCCGCTCCCGTGGCCGGTGGCAAGACAGTCTGGCTCGCCGTTTCGGTCGACTCGCCGTCGGCGGGCTGGGTGTTCGGCACGCCCGCAGAGATTGGCTTCACCGCGGACGTGTATGACTTCGTTTTCGTGCAGTGTGCCGCGCGGTTTGGCGGCACCGCAGTCTATGCCGGGTTCCACGCCCGCGTCTGGTGCGAGCCGCCCTTCGAGACCGAGTTCCCGGCCTACCTCAACAACAACCTGAACGGGATGCCGTGGTCTCCGGGGGCCGTGCAGTGGGCCATGGACGACATAGAGTTGGTCGTCGATGACTGCATCATGACCAGCTACGAGATCGGCGCCGTGGCCGCGGGCGGCGGCGCGGTTACGATGACGGCCGAGCTACAGTCGCTGTGCGGCACAGCGAACACGATCGAAGGCACACAGGGGGCGACTCAGTTCGTGGCTGACGGCTCGCCGATGTTTGCGCGCGTCGAGTTTCCTGATGGCGTTGACTTGGGTGGTAGCGATTCCTTCTGGATGGCGTACAGATTCAATCCGAACGCGTCGGCGATCGTCTCCGGTGAAGCAACGATAGGCCACACCGACGATCTGATCGCATGGGCAGACGGCGGAGGGTGTTCGTTCACCTGGTTCAGCGGCACCCCTTGGGCAGGCTTGGCGGTCAACGTCTACTGTCTCGGGTCGACGCCGATCGGTGCGTGCTGCGAACTGAAAGACGGCCTCGGAACCTGTCGGGAAACGACCGAGCTCATTTGCAGCCCAGACGGACGCGAACGGAGATGGTTGCGCGGCGCGACGTGCGACGATCCTGCCGCCTTCGATCCGCCATGCGGGACGGCTGCCTGTTGCACGCCGCCGCAAGGACCCGGCGGCGAAGCCTGCTTCAATCTGACCCGGGACGAGTGCGAGGCGATCGTCGACGATGTAGGCAACCCGGCCGCGTGGCGGCCGGAATACTTCTGCGGCGACAGCGGGCAACACTGCGTCCACTGGCCCTGTCGATATGCCGACGGGGCGTGCGACGTACCGCACGACACGCCCGGTTGCATGACATCGGACTGCTGTGACGCCGTGTGCGATATCGATCCCTACTGCTGCGAGGTGGAGTGGGATTGGAACTGCGTCCGCGGCGCGATCGGAAACTACTGCGGCGGAAGCACGCCGGTTTCGTACGCCGACTGCTGGTCTGATGAACCGGGCTATGGCGCGATCGAAGTCGGCGCCAACAGCACCTCCTATCTGTCGAACGAGCACGACCAAACGTGGGGCAACGAGAGATTCTGCTGTCATCCGGCCGGTGCCGGCAACTTCGGCTACGGCGGGATATGGGCGAAGTTTATGGCCACACACACCACGGCGCGCATCGACACCTGCGGAACGGCCGACGACAGCGCTTCCGATTCCCTGCTTCAGTTGATGCGAGCGTCGGACCACTCGAACGAGCACGCAGCCTGCGAGTCACTGACGCCGATCGCGTGCAACGACGACGGTGACTGCGGCGACCTCCGCGCGGCCATCTGCGCCCACGGTCTCAATCCCGGCGAAACCTACTACATCCTGCTCGCTTCTAAGTCGTCGGATAGCACGGGCGAGCATGTCTTGACCATCACGTCGCCGGCATCCGCTCCATGTCCTGATCCGGCCGCTGCGCCGACCTGTCCCGCCGGATCGATCAACTGGATAGATCCGCCCGACGGCGTGGTCGATGCACGGCAACCCCACGCGCCGGATGATGCGAATGTGTTGCGCGGCATCGATCGACTTCACATCGAAGGGCCGATCGGAACGGCACCCGCCTGCTGGACGGTGTGTGAGGAGGGCGGTGCCAATGGCGTAGGTCAGGTCGAGCCTCACGCTGATTGCTCGTCGACCTTGCACTTGGAGCGAGCGATGACAGCGGGCGCGGTCACGCGGATCGTGTATGCCGGCGACGGTACCTCCGGCGCGTTCACCGCGCACCCGGGCAACGTCGATGCGAGCGATGCGACCGACCCGGCCGACATCGTCTCGCTCATCGACGTCCTCAACGCAACGGCGTACTCGCCGTGGGGGACCTACAGTTGCGACATCGATCATAGCGGGGTGTGCGACCCATCTGACATCATCGGCTTGATCGATCTGCTAAACGGCGCCGGATCGTTCGCGCCGTGGATGGCTGCGCCGTTGCCGACGGCCACCGGAGATTGCCCCTAGTTCCGCACCGTACCGCGACATTTCTCGGACCATCATGGCGGTCTGGGATGCCACGCGGCGGCGGGACCTTCGTGAATGGAGCGGCGAGCCCGACACGGGCGGTGATTCGCCCGGTGGGCACGCGCGGCCTCCACCTTACGCCGCACAGGTTGCCCAGATTGACATTTTGGCGGCGAATCCGTATCATCGGACTTTCTTGCCGGGCTCGCCGGTTACATTCTGTGGCGGTCTCGGTCTAGACTGGGGTGCGCGGTGGGTACGCGCGATCGATGCTGCTGTTGGCGGCGTTCCCACGGGCGTGGGAAAGGCAGCAACCGCGGCTGCGCGGGCTCCCGCCTGATGCATCGCTCCGTACGACTTTCGGGGAAAAATCATGCACAACCTACGGCTTGTTCCTTCGTTTGTCCTGTGTGCTGTTCTGGCGTCGGCCGCGGCCGCCGCTGAGCCCGCGATCGTGGACAACCTCGAACCGTCCGACGTGATCCTCGCGTCGTCGGTCGAGTCCGGCGAGCTTCCGGAAGGGGCGGTGCTGACGCCGGTGCCGGCCGGCGCGAAGCTTACCGAGCACGTGTACGCCGACGGCGCGAGTTCCACGCGCGCCGGTGATCCCACCGGCACACTCGTCTACAGCAACGTGCGCGGGGCGATACTCCTGACCCTCCCAGCCGGTTTCGTGATGGCGGATGATGTCTTCACGACCGCGGTGGGCGGCTGCAATCTCGCCGCTTACGAGGTGCTCGTCAGCGGCGGCGGAGACGGAAGCGGGCCGGGGTTCACCGTCGACTTCGCGCTGTACGACGCGTGTCCCGGCAACAGCGGTCAGATCATTCCGGGGACCGCCGGTTCGATGGACGTGCTCGACGACGGCCTGCACCTCCTGACGGTCGATCTGGCTGCGGCGCCGGTGCCGGTCGGGTCGGCTCTTTGGGTCGGCACAAGCTTCTCCAGCGCCAGCGCCGGGTGGATGGTCGGCTCGCAGGCCGACATCGGCTTTACGGATGACGTATACGACATGGTCTTCGCTCCGCGATGTGAGGCCCGCTTCGGTGGGACCGATTTGCACGCGGGATTTTCGGCGAAGCTCTACTGCGATGGGGCGGTCGACACCCAGTTCCTCGGATACCTGAATTCCGGGCCGGGCGACGTGGTGGCGCGGGGTGCGAACCGGACGGTTCTCGACGATGTGGCGTTGTTCGTGGACGATTGCGTGCTGTCCGGCTACGAAGTAGGCCTGATCGGCAACGCGGGGTCTTTCAGTGCGAATATCGAGCTCTGGTTCCCCTGTGACGCGGCCGCCGCGATTCCCGGCACGGCGTTTACGTTCCAGGGCGTCGGCGACGGCTCCGTGGAAACGGCGCGAGTCTCGTTCGCCGAGGGTGTGCCGCTTCCGAGCCCGGTGTTCTGGGTGGCGGTCACGCCGTCGACCGGCGCGACGGGCCCCGTGGTCTCGGGTGAACCCACCATCGGAACCAGCGAGGACCTCTACGCGCTCTGGGACGAACCGACCAGCCCCGACGCGTGCAACTTGTACTGGTTCAGCGGGAATCCCTACGCGGCGTTCCAGATCACCGTCTTCTGCATGGGCGACCCGCCTCTCGGAGCGTGCTGCCAGATTCCGCCGCCGCCGGGATCGCCGCCTTGCGCCCAGACCACCGAGCTTTCCTGTGCGCCGGGCCGATGGATCGAAGGCGCCGTTTGTGATCCTGATCCCTTTGTCCCGCCGTGCGGCACGTTCGCTTGTTGCCTTCCGACGGACACGTGCGAGAACCTGACCGAGGAGGATTGCCTTACCGCCGGTGGGACGTGGCAGCGCGACCGGTTTTGCGACCAAGGCTTGCAGCAGTGCCCGTTCTACGCATGTGAGACCGGACAGGGCGATTGCTGCTCGGCGAGTACGTCGGCCGGCTGCGGAAGTGCCGCCTGCTGCGATCGTGTCTGCCACGAGGACCGCTGGTGCTGCGCGGTCGAGTGGGATCAGATCTGCGCTGACGAAGCGCGGGCCCTGTGCACCTTCGGCTGTCCTGCCGGTAACGTGGTGTTCCTCGATCCGGAAGACGGCGTCGTCGATGCACGCCAACCGCATCCGCTCGGCGATCCCACGGCACTGCAGGGGATCGACGCGGTGCGCGTCCTTGCGCCTGCCGGTGGAGCGAACGGCTGTTGTTGGGATGTGTGCGAGACCGACCACACGGGGGCCCCGAACAGCGTCACGTCCGTCGAGGACGACGGAACCGGCGCCTATATCATTCACCTTGCGCGGCCGATCACGACCGGTGCCGTCACGACCATCACCTACATAGGGACGGGTGCTATGGGTACGTTCACTTCCCATCCCGGGAACGTGAATGGCGACATCGAGACCGCGCCGTCGGACATCATCGCCGAGATCGATTGCATCAACGGTCTGGGGGCCTGCCCGTGGGGTCTGTACGGTTGCGATGTCGACCACGATGGTCAGTGCGGGCCGTCGGATATCGTGGGTCTCGTGGACGTCCTCAATGGCGCCGGGGAGTTCACCGCGTGGAGTGGAAGCCTGTTGCCGATGAACTTCGGCGAGTGCCCGTAGGGCGGCGATCCAGCGGGGCTCATCGGCGCTGCCGTCAGAGAGGGCGGCAGTTCGCTTGCGCGCGTCGTCCGTAGCCTTTCTGTGTGGCGCCTATCGCGATAGACTCACGTGCCATGGATCGCGCGCAGACCTCCGACAGCAAAATGGGCTCATCGTTACCGTTCGACTTCGCGCTTACGGACGGCCGGGCGTGTGTACTGAGGCTGATCACGGAAGACGATGCGGCTGAGTTGCTCGAGTTCCTGCCGCAAACCCACGCCGAGAGCGACTTCCTGAACTACTTGCCGGGCGAATTCCAGATGACGCTCGAACAAGAGCGGGAGTTCATCCGCGACCACACGGACAAGCACGGGGCGATCGCGCTGGTGGCGATCGTTGACGGACGCATCATTGCCTGTGGCGGGGCATCGCCGCTGAAATTCAAGCGTCATTCCCATCACACGGAGGTCGGGCTGGCGGTGTTGAAGGCGTTCTGGCACCAAGGTGTGGGCCGAACGATGATGACGTGGCTCGTCGAGTGGGGACGGCTCATCGGCTTGCGCAAGATGCGGCTCGCCGTTTTCGCGAGTAACACGCGGGCGATCGGGCTCTATGAGTCCCTCGGCTTCGTCGAGGAGGGCCGGCTTCGCCGCGACGTGCAGCTTTCCGACGGTTCGTACGGCGATACGTTCCTCATGGCCAAGTTCTACGAAGCGTGACGGCGTGACGCCGGTCGCGTAAACGAAAACGCGCCCGTGGAGAATCGCGTTTGATCCCCACGGGCGCGCTGTGTTTTCGTCCGCTTTGTGCGGCGAGCGGTCACGCGGCTCTTAGTCGCGCCCCTTCATCTCACCTTCCGATTCCATCTTGTACTCGGAGTCGAGCTTGTCGCTCTCGCTCCGCTTCTCTTTCGGCGTGTCGTCGTACTCGTACGTGCGTACCGTCTTGTGAGACGTAGTGTCGCACCCGAGCGACAACGCCCCCGCGATGAAGGCGCAGAGCCCGCAAAGCATCAGTGTCCGAATGGATCTCATGGGTCTTGATCTCCCTTGATTCACGTTCGTTTCGTTAATTGCGCCATCCAGTTAGCCGCGGCGCTGGAGGACGATGGAATACTGATTGACGATCGCCCACACCTCGGCCGCCGGCATGGTGACCTGAATCGTGACCATGTCGTCGTTGTACGTGGGGTCGCCGACCACCGCGCCCGTCAGCACGGCGCGCACCTGCGAGGCGATCTCGTCGTGCTCGGTGACGAAGTCCTGTACCGTCGTGCTCGAGTCGATCGTCAGGCCGTAGATCTGCTCGGCCAATCGTCGCTTCGCGTCCTGCTCGGCCGCGCGGGCGGCTTTGAGCTTGCCCTGGGCACTCGGCAGTGCCGGGTCGGTGCCCGAGCCGGTGGCGCTGATGACGCGTCCCATCCAATCGGGCATGTTCACGCCGGCGCTCTTGGCCTTCTGCAGGAACTTCGACGGCGGGACGCCCATGCCGGTCTCGCGGATCATCTTCCGACGGATCGACTTCTGCACCTTGACGATGTCGGTCGTGGATACGTCGTCGCCGTCGTAGTGGGCGCTGTGTAGCTCCTTGAGCTTCGTGAATACCTTCTCGACCGCGACTTCCATCGTGACCTCGGCGATGAGTTCGTCGTTGTGGAGGTAGCGGCTGACCTGCGACGCGCCGATCACGATGCCGCGACTGTGCGTGCGAATCTCGTCCGATTCAGTCACGAAGTCCCGCACCAGCGTGTTCGAGTTGAGACGCAGGCCCTTGATGCGCTCCAGGAGGCGGCGCATGGCGTCCACTTCGGCCGCCCGAATGGCCATCAGGCGAGCTTGTGGTCCGACCGTCTTCCAGATCGGCGGCACGCTCGGTGAGGGTGTGTACCCGTCGGGAAGGCCGTCGATCGCGTCTTCGAAGCCGGCCGGCACTTCCGGACGCGGAGCGCCCATGCCGGTCACCTTGATGACGTCTCGTTTTACCTTCTGCGTGATCTTCTCGAAGTCGGTGGCGTGGATGTCGTCGCCGTCGTAGTGGCGCGTGTGAAGTTCCTTGAGATGCGTCACGAGTTTGGCGACCGTCACCTCGCCTACCACCTCGCAGGAACCGTCGTCATAGTAAAGCGGCGTACCCAGCCGCACGCCTTTCACGAACTCGTCGACGGACGTCCTGATCTCGTCACTCTCCGTGACGAAGTCGCGAACGTAGGTGTCGGACGAGAGCTCCAGGCCGTACACGGTCTCGGCCAGCTTGCGAAAGCAGTCCGCTTCCGCGGCGCGCTTGGCGAGGAGCTTGTTCTGCGCGGCCTTTGCCGGGTCTTGCGCGAAGGCCGTCGATGCGAGGCCGAGCGTACACCCGGCTACGATTCCCCATAAACCGATTCTTCTTACCATCGCGAAGTTCCTCTCGAAGTTGGTCTACCTGGGTCTTCTTCCGGTCGGATGACCCGTGCGGCGATGCCCCGAATAAGACGCATGACGGGGCGCAACCGCACATCGTGCAACGAATATGACACGCGCCGGGGCCCAAGGTTGGGCCCCGGCGTCAATTCCATGGCGTTATCGGCGGCTCGTGCCGGCCGGGGGCGGTGGCGACTATTTGCGGACGCGCGTGCCGTAGTCCTTCACGCGGTCGCGTGCGACCACGTATTTCGGCTCAGCCGCTCCCGCGCAAGCCCGCTTGTAGTACTTCAGCGCGTTGCCGTATTGGCCGGTGGCCTCAGAGGCCACGCCGGCACCGAACGACGAACAGTGGTCGTCCGGGTTCTCGGCTAAGGCCATCTTGAAGTTGCCCAGCGCTTCGGCGTACATCTCGGCGCGAAGCATCTTGACGCCGTTGACGCTGGCTTCGTGGCCGCTGGAGACGACCTCTGCCTCGGCGATGATCGTGCAGGGCACCAGACGCGAGATGAACTGCCTGGCGGCCTTCTCGACCAACGTGCCGATGATCTTGTCCTGCGGCGTGAGCTCCGCTTCCGTCTGGCTCGATCCGAAGAACGGGCTCGCCTCGGTCTTGTCGGTGCCCTGGAAAGTCTTGGGCGTGTAGTGCTCCCACACGCGGTTGTTGCCCGCGTCCAGCAGCTTGAACGATGCCTGTACCGTCATGTTGCGCGTGACGGTTTCGACCTCCTGCGTGCGTACGCTGCCGCCGCCGCCGCCCCAGTGGCGTCCGCCGTAGGCCGAGCCGCTCAGGCCCGAGATGGTCCGCTGCTTGCCGACGTGCTTCTCGACCTTCACGTTGATGTTACTGAGGATAGCACCCTGGGCGGCGTCGAGCACTCCGCCGCTGCCGGCTTGGCCGGTCGACATGCCCGCCGCGGCGAGGTCGGCCTCATCAAAGCTGATCTGCGTGTCGCGACGATCCGATACCATCACCTCCGCGCCGTAGTTGATGCGCGCCTCATTGACCAGAGTCTGCATAACCTCGGCGACGAGGTCGGACCACTTCGGGTCCGTGTTCGGGCCCAGAGACGCCGGCTGGATGATGATGGTCTTCATGCCCGGCGGCAGACCGCGCGTGGGCTCGACCACGTAGCTGAACTCGACAAATGCCTTCTCGCCGCCGCCGCAACCGGCAAGAGCCGTTACAGCCAGCAGACCCAGTGCAAATACGATGCGACGATTCGTGACCAACATCCAAAGACCTCCCTATTCCTCTGAATCAGTTAGACTTGGCTTAAGGGCAGCGACCACCGCCACGCCGCGATGTCCGATGCCGGACGCCTACGGGCGACCGATGGGTCGCGCCAGAACAACGCTATAGGAAACCACCGCCATGGCGGGGCGTCAAGGTGTAATCGGCTCGTTTGACACTCCGAAGGCGTGGTTTCTAGAATGATCGGACCCGGAACCGGCCGGCTGGCGTAGCGACCATGATTCCACGAAAAAAAACAAGGCAAGTGCGAGTCGGCTCGGTCCCGATCGGCGGTTTAGCCCCGATTTCGATCCAGTCCATGACCTCCACCTATACACGCGACGTCGACGCCACGGTTGCGCAAATCCGCTGCCTGGCCGAGGCGGGCTGCGACCTCGTGCGGGTTGCCGTGCCTGAAAAGAGCGATACGGCCGCTCTTCCGGGCATCCTCGACCAGTCGCCGGTTCCGATCATCGCCGACGTCCACTATCACTTCGAACGGGCCCTGGAGGCCGTCGAGGCCGGCGTCCACAAGATTCGGCTCAACCCGGGCAACATCCGAGACCGCAAACAGGTCGATCGGGTGATCGCCGCATGCCGGGAACGGGGCGTGCCGATTCGGGTCGGTGTCAACGAGGGAAGCGTCGTCGAACGAGCCGATCACGACCGGCGAGCCGCTCAGAAGGCCGGTATCCAGACCGACCCGCGCTCGGAGTTGATCCGTCTCATGGTCCAAACCGTCGAGGACTACATGCGGATCTTCGACGAAAACAACTTCCACGATGTCGTGCTGGCGGCCAAGAGCATCGATGCCGGCTACGTCATCGACGCCTACCGCGCATTGAGCGAGCGATTCGATCTGCCGCTGCACCTCGGCGTGACGCATGCCGGACCGCCGGAAACAGGCCGCATTCGGTCGATCGCGGCACTGGGATCGCTACTGGCCATGGGAATCGGCGACACCATCCGCATCTCCTACGCCGCCGACCCGATCCACGAGGTCGAGGATGCCAAGGAATTGCTCTGCTCGCTCGGGCTGCGCAACAGGCTCGAGCCGGAGTTGATCGCGTGCCCCACCTGTGGCCGCATCGAGATCGATCTGATCAAGCTGGTGGCCGAAGTGCGTCAGAAGCTCGCGACGATCAAGACGCCGGTGAAGGTCGCGGTGATGGGGTGCGTCGTCAATGGGCCCGGCGAGGCGGAGGGCGCGGATGTGGCGGTCTTCGCCGGCAAAGGGCGAGGCATCATCTATGTACAGGGCAAGCAGACGCGGACGGTGAGCGAAGCGGAGATGCTCGATGCCCTTTACGACGAGACGCTGGCGTTCTCGAAACGAGTCGAAAGCGGCGAAGTCGTGCTGACCGGCCGCGACGTCACGATCACGCCGCCCGATCCGCTGCCGCGCAAAGACGGCTCGATCCCACTGAACGTCCAGCCGTAGTGCGGTCGCTCGTTCGTCCTGATGGGTGGCCCACCTCATTAGCGAAGCGGTGAGGTGGGGGAGCCGATGATGGTCGCGGTCTCCGATCACCAGATGATGGGCCAGCAACCGTCCCAGTCCATCTTCAAGACCGACTCGTCTCCGAATTCGTAGAACCGATAGCTGCTCCAAGGCCAATCCTCGGCCCGCTCGACAAGGCCCCTGGTCAGCGGGTTCTTGTGGCAGTAGTCGAGCTTCTCCCGCAGCTTCTCATCGCTGCGCACGTTGAAGTCGT
This sequence comes from Phycisphaerae bacterium, assembly GCA_029260055.1. Taxonomy (GTDB): domain Bacteria; phylum Planctomycetota; class Phycisphaerae; order UBA1845; family UBA1845; genus JADFOB01. Next base: position 924 of record JAJDDX010000263.1, on the reverse strand, counting down.
ATCCACGGACAGTCCAGATGCTCTGCTCCCGCTTGTCGCCGCGTGCCCAGGTGTTGAGCGGCTTCGACCAGAGTTGGCCTCGGGCACGCCACACGTCGCGCAGCCGCTGCTTACCGTGGAATCCGACATGCTTCTTGAATGCGTGCAGCAGCGTGGAGATCGGAATCGGCTGGTCGTCTCCGCGCGCGTGCGGGTAGATGAGCAGATGCAGGTGCTCGGGCATGATGACGTAGCCGATCAGGCAGGCGCCATATCGCTGCTGAAGCACACGGAGTCCTTCGACCACGACGAGTTTCATACCGTCGTCATGGAAGAACGCGAGGCGACGCAGGCAGGAGATCGTCCAGAAGTGAGAATCGCCCGGTTCGTCGTGCCTGCGAAGATGGGTGGGCATGGTTTGGAACGTATGTCGTCGTCTCCCCTATGTCCAGCAGGCAGGAGCCACCCATCCAGCGGGCACGGGCTATCCGTCCTCCAAGTCAAACGCCATGCCTACCCGGGTGGCCCATCTCATTAGCGAAGCGGTGAGATGGGGGAGCCGATGATGGTTGCGGCATGGGATCACTAGATGGCGGTCGTCTACTCGGTGGCCATGGGACATCGGCTACCCGCCCCGAGGACGCGGGTCGCCCGTCCGGACGGGGCGGAACACCGGCTCGGAGCATCTAGCATCGTCTCCCCCATGTCCAGAGGACATGGGCCACCCATCGGAGGACATGGGCCACCCATCGAAGGACATGGGCCACCCATCGGAGCGCCGAACGCCTCAAGCACAAGAAGAGGGCGAGCTCGATGATCGTTGGGTGGCCCATCTCATTAGCGAAGCGGTGAGATGGGGGAGCCGATGATCGTCGCGGCATGGGATCAATAGATGGCGGTCGTCTCCTCGGTGGCCATGGGACATCGGTTACCTGCCCGGAGGAC
>JAJDDX010000262.1 GCA_029260055.1 Phycisphaerae bacterium | reverse complement strand
CTGGCGTTCTTCGACGCCACCGGGGCGGAAGTCGGCCAGTTCGAATTCCCGAACGATGCGACCGAGGTTCCCGGTTCGCAGGATCCGAACACGCCGAACATGTTCTCGTCCCTGATCGCCACACAGGCGTTCGTGGACGCGACCGGCCTCGCGGCGGATTTCATCATTCCTCCGCTTGTCGTGGCCCGGGCCGGCAAGGTCTGCTTCCGCGACAATGTGAGTCCATTTACGGTCAATCTGTGTGTGTCGTACGGCTCCAACGTCGCTCCCGACATCGACAACGGCTTGATTCCGTACGTTGGGTCGACCGAAGGATTCGGTCCTCCCACCGAGGCGCTTCCGATCACGAATGCGGCGTCGCTCGCCCGCTTTACGGACTTCGGCTGCGTCCACCTTCTGAACCCATGCCACGGTAATGACGACTACCAGCTCGGCACCCCCGCGCCGCGGAACAGCACCGGCGGGACCGTGACGATCGCGGTCAGCCCAACCCTCACCCAGGGTGAGACGTTGTTCATGAGTGAGTCGTTCCTTGGAAACGGTCGATCCTGCGCGACCTGCCACGCCCCGGGCGACGGCTTTGGTCTGAATCCGTCGACGATCGCGTCACTGCCGGCGAACGATCTGCTCTTTGTGGCAGAGTTCGATCCGGCACTGGCTCAGCTCGAGAATTCGTGCTTGATGCGTGGTGGACGCTCTCTCATTCTTGAGAACGTGCATGGGTTCGCGGCGGACCCGGTGTTCCGCACTTCGCCGCACTTGATGAATATCGCGATGACCGCGCCGTATGGCTGGAGCCCCTCGTTTGGTGGAGCGCCGGACCTTGTCAACTTCTGTGCCGGGGCGGTCAAGCAGCACTTCCCGAAGTTCCTGCCGCGTAACTTCGATCCCGCGGCTGGACCGATGAGCCAGCGAACGGGTACGGTGGAAGAGCTGACCCTCATGGAAGAGTTCCAGAATTCGGTCAAGACGCAGGTGCCTGACGGACAGGGTGACCTCGGTGGCGACCGCGAACAGAACCTGGACCGGCTTATCGCTGCGTTTATCGCATGCACCCCGGCGGCGGACCCGGTCGAGATCGCTGCGGGTCGTACCCTGTTCACGAACAAGGGTTGCCTCGGCTGTCATACCGGGCCGTTCCTTGGATCGCCGATTGAACTCGCCACGGGCGTGGTGAACCATCCCGCGAACGCCGACGACGGATGCCAGGGCGGACCCGGCGACCCGACGTTGCCGCTTCCGAACGAGGACACGCAGTGCGCCAATGACCCCAACTGCACGCCCCCGATGGCTTTCGTGGTTCGTCCTCTGATCGACATCGCGCGGGTTCGGGAGAACTTCTTCCACGCGGGTGAGGCCGCCAATCTGACTGAAGCGGTCGACTTCTATGCGTCGCCGGCGTTCGAGAACTCGCCCGCGGGGTTTGCGATGACCCTGTCGCCGGCCGAAACCGCTCAGATTGTCGCGTTCCTCTCGGCGCTCGTTCAGGTCGAGGCGTGTGGCGGTGCCTGCTGTCTGCCGGACGGTACGTGCATCGACGACGAGACGTCAACCTCGTGTGAGGCGCAGTGTGGCGTGTTCCGCGGTGCGGGCACGACCTGCGCCTCGCTGCCCATTGGATGTCCGATCACGTTGCCGGGCGCCTGCTGTCTTCCCGACGGCACGTGTGTCCCCGCGGACGGCCAGTGCGTCTGCGAAGATCTCCTGGGCGGGGTGTTCCAGGGTCCGGGCATCGCGTGCTCGGCCACGCTGTGTCCACAACCGGGTGCGTGCTGTCTGCCGGACGCCACGTGCCAGATCATCATGGAAGAGGACTGCCTGGCCCAGTGCGGTTCGTTCGAGGGTGGGAACGCCTGCCCCGATTTCTGTTGTGTCGATCTCGCTCGAGCGTGCTGTCTGCCGGATGGCTCGTGCATCGAAGCGATTCCCTGCGAGTGTGAATTGCAGGGCGGGATTCCGCAGCCGGCCAACTCCGATTGCGCGACCACGACGTGCGAGGCTCCGGGTGGGTGCTGCCTGCCCAACGGCTCGTGCCAGATCATGTCGCAGGCGGACTGCGACGCGGCCTGTGGCGACTTCCAGGGCTTCGGGCAGCCTTGTCCGCAGTTCTGCGCCATCGAGTTGCCAAGTGCGTGCTGCCTGCAGGACGGAACTTGTACCGATACCTCGGCTTGCCTGTGCGAGCAGCAGGGTGGTACGTTCCACTCGGGCCAGCAGTGTTCCACTGTGGTGTGCGTGCAGCCGACCGGTGCGTGCTGCCTTCCGGACGGGAGTTGCCAGCCGCTGACGGCGCAGGAATGCGACGACAGGTGCGGCGTCTATCACGGCGATGGCGTGGCCTGCTCGGCGGTATTCTGCCTGGCTCAGGCTCCCCAGGCCTGCTGTATTGGCGGCCTCTGCCGTAACCTTCCGCCGGCGGAGTGTATTTGCATCGGCGGCAGGGTCAGGACGGGTACCTGCAGTTTGCAGCAGATACGCTGCCCAATCGAAATCGACCCGGTTGAGGAGGCCCAGTAAGCGACGAGCGGCATGGCCAGGGCCGGTGGATGCGTCCGCCGGCCCTGGGTGCTGACTGAATAAGTGAACGGGCGGCCCGGCTACCCTGGGCCGCCCGTTTTCTTTTTCTGGTGTGCCGGATGACTGTACGTCGCACTTGAACGCTCATTGCGGGCGGAAATGGACGAAGCGTGTTCAGTGACACACGAACGGGCGACATTCCATCCGTTTGGTGCTTGAAGATCAGGGCGCGCGCGCTCTACAATCCCGGTTGGCACGTCAGTTCAATTGCGTCAGGCAGAACGACATATCTGCCACATGTTTGTGAGTGGCCCGGGGCCGGGCCGAGAGTCTGACACATGTCGAGGAAACGCCGCGCAGCCAAGCGTCGGGTTGTGCGCGCCGAGACGGCGCCGAAGGGGCGGTCCGCGCGGCGACGGTGGCTTCGCGTGACGGTTGTTCTGCTCGCGACACTGATCCTCACTGAGGGCGGTGCGCGCCTCGCGGCGTTGTACCTTGCTCGCGCCGAGCGAATCTCACCCACCGTGAACGCGGATGGCGGGGTCATCTACTGCATCGGTGACTCGTTCACGTACGGCCTTGGTGTGGACCCCGATCAGGCGTACCCCAAGGTGCTCGAACGGCTCCTCGCTTCACCCGACGGGGCGACGCGGCCGCGGGTCGTGAACCACGGTCTGCCCGGGCTGAGTAGTTCCAATGCGGTGTACGGCGTGGCGCGCTTGATTGAGGCGGGCGACGCCTCGCTGATCCTCGTCATGGCGGGTTGGAACGCGAATGACACGGACTTCGCGCGGCATCGCGAGGCACGGCACGAAGGCATCGGCTGGGGTGTACGGGCCGAGAACCTGCTCGAACACTCGCGTGTCTATTGCCTTGCGAAGCAACTGGTCACGCACCGAAGCCGAACCGTGGTGCTGGGTGACATCAAGCTGGTGCCACAGGCCCCGGAGATGGAGTTGTATGACTTCAGAGGGTATCAGGAGATCGCTCGGTCCAATCTGGAGAAGATTGCCCGGCTCGGTCAGGAATTCCGCGTGCCCGTCGTGTTTCTGAACTACCCCTACCGCGACCTTCCGCCGAATCCCTACTCGAAAAACGAGTACTACCACGTAGTCTACGGGAGAACGCCCATTTCGCCGGAGGATTACATCGTCGCGGACCGCGGCGCGGACGAGATCGCCGTTCACGCGGTCGTGCGCGATGTGGGGCGGCGCTTCGGTGTCCCGGTGATCGACCTGCACGAGGCCTTCGTCCGTAGCGGGCGGTCGGATCTATTCCAGGATGATTGGCACCATCCGACGGCCGTCGGCCACGAGATCATCGCGCAGGCCATCCTCGATGCGATCGGCTCGGATCTAGACTACGCGCCGGTTCGTCTCGCGTCGATTCCGGATGTGCCGTAGGCGCGCGCGGCGTTGATCGCGTCGCGGAGTGCTACTTCTTCCGGCCCGCGCGGCGGCGGTCAAGCTCTTTGAGGTGCCGCTTGCGCATGCGGATAGCGTCGGGGGTGACCTCGACGAGTTCGTCGTCGTCGATGAACTCCAGGGCCATTTCGAGGGTCATCTCTCGCGGTGGTTTGAGCACGACGGTCTTGTCGGAGGCAGCCGCTCGGATGTTCGTCAGCTTCTTCGCGCGGCAGAT
>JAJDDX010000261.1 GCA_029260055.1 Phycisphaerae bacterium | reverse complement strand
GTCCTCCGGGCAGGTAACCGATGTCCCATGGCCACCGAGGAGACGACCGCCATCTATTGATCCCATGCCGCGACGATCATCGGCTCCCCCATCTCACCGCTTCGCTAATGAGATGGGCCACCCAACGATCATCGAGCTCGCTTTTTCTTTGCGCCGGGGCGCGGGGCGGTCAGCGATCAGGACTTGAATCGTAGGACGGCTTCATCTGTGACGAGCATGTCGAGGGAGCGATCGAGGGGGCCGACGGGCACGGTGGTGACGAGCTGTTCGTGGAAGCCCATCGCGCAGGTCACACCCTGGAAGTCCGGGTGCGCTAGGAAGCGGTCGTAGAAGCCGCGTCCGCGGCCCAGGCGGTTCCCGAATTCGTCGAAGGCCAGGCCCGGCACCACCACCAGATCGATCATGTTGATGGGGAAGGGAATGCCCGTGACCGGCTCGCGGAGGCCCATGTTCGTCACCGCGAGATCATCCGTCAGCGAGCGGATCTCGATGGGCAGCATGCGCCGCTGATTCCAGCGAACCTTCGGCGCCAGCACCCGCTTGCGGCTCTGCCAGGAGCGTAGCACGAGCGGCGTCGTGTCGAGTTCGCCCGGAAGCGACAGAAAGACCATGATGACCTCTGCCTTGGCGTATTCTCGCTGGTCGCAGAGGCGATGACAGGCACGTAGCGATTTCGTGCTCTTCGTGTCGGACGGGATGTCGGACAGCGTCTTGCGAAGGCGCTGTCTGAGTTCTTTTTTAGCTGACAACTGGTTGGCCCGTCGGCTTCTCGATCGAATTAGCTTACGGCTCGGTCGCAGCGCCGCGCCGCTCGCGTGCGTTTTCGAGGTATCTGCGAATCCGTTCCTCGGTACCCCGGTCGGTCGGGACGTAGTACGTCTTGTCGACGCCGAGGTACTCCTGCGCCACTATACCGTCCTTGGCGTCGTGAGGGTACCTGTATCCGTCACCGGCGCCGAGCCTCTTGGCACCGGCGTAGCCGCTCGATCTAAGGTGTTTCGGCACGGGAAGGGTCCGACCTTTGCGCACGTCTTCGACGGCTGCCCAAATCGCGGCTGCACTTGCGTTGGATTTCGGCGCGCATGCCAAGTAAATCACAGCCTGCGCCAGCGGGAGCTGGCATTCGGGCAGGCCTATCATCTGTGTGGCATCGGCCGCGGCTTGGGCCAGCACCAGCGCCTGCGGATCGGCGTTTCCGATGTCCTCTGAAGCGCAAATGACGACCCTGCGGGCTATGTACCGCGGGTCTTCCCCAGCCTCGAGCATCCGCGCCAGCCAGTAGACCGCGGCGTCAGGGTCACTCCCGCGCATCGACTTGATCATGGCGCTGATGGCGTCGTAGTGGTTATCGCCGGCTTTGTCGTACTGGACGGCCTTGCGCTGAATGGACTCCGCCGCGGTGTCGCGATCGATCTGGATGGCCTCGGCACCGGCTTGGCGGTCGACCTCGGAAAGTACCGCTATCTCCAGAGCGCTGAGGGCCCGCCGTGCGTCGCCGTCCGACATCGTGGCAAGGTGGTCGAGGGCGTCGTCACTCAAGGTGGCCTGGTGCGTCCCGAGGCCTCGCTCCGGGTCCGTCAGGGCACGTTGAATCAAGACCTTGATGTCATCCTCGCAAAGCGGTGCGAACTGGAACACCTGGCTGCGTGAGATGAGCGGCGAATTGACCGCGAAGAACGGGTTCTCCGTGGTCGCGCCGATCAGGATGACGATCCCTTCTTCCACGTCGCCGAGCAGGATGTCCTGTTGGGCACGGTTGAAGCGATGCAATTCATCCACGAAAAGTATCGAGCGTTTTCGTTGGCTTTCGAGGCGCTGCCGCGCGGCCGTCAGGATCGTGCGGATCTCCTTGACGCCGACGGCCGCCGCGTTGACCTGTTCGAAGTGGGATTCCGTGGTTTCGGCGATCAGGCCAGCCAGGGAGGTCTTGCCGGTTCCGGGCGGCCCGTAGAACAGGGCACTCGTGATCCGGTCGGCCTCGAGCATCCTTCGAAGGAGCTTACCCTGGCCGATGAAGTCCCGTTGACCGACGAACTCCTCGAGCGTTCGCGGCCTCATTCGGACCGCCAACGGTTCGGCGCCGGCGCGATTGGCTCGTTTCTGTTCGGTAAAGAGATCCACGACCATCCTCCGGGCGTATTATACGGCCGGATGGGGCGGCCGTCCCGACAGGCCGCAGGGGTTATTCGTGTACTCCGCGGGAGGTGTGCCGGCCCGGCGCGTGAAATGTTGCCCACCGCGCCTTTGCAACTGGGCTCCGGCGAGCCGATAATCAGTACGGCCGCGAGCAGCTTGGCGAAAGTGGCACTGTCCGTAATGAAGTGTGGTCGCCGGCAGCATGCGCTTGCATCGTGCCGGGCAGTCGCCAGAATCGTTTTCGCGGCGTTGAAGCGAGGAGGGGGTCCTTCTCGCCACCGTCCAACAACAAGGGTCTCGTTGATGTGTGGAATCATCGGTTACGTCGGGAGTCGGGCCGCACTGCCCATTCTGGTCGAGGGCTTGCGCCGCTTGGAGTATCGCGGATACGACTCAGCCGGCGTTGCGATGGTCGGCGATGGCGAGGTGAGGGTGACCAAGAGTGCCGGGCGCATCTTCGCCCTCGAGCAGCGACTCGACATGGACGTGCCTCAGACGCACGGTATCGGGCACACCCGGTGGGCGACGCACGGTGCGCCGACCGATCTGAACGCGCATCCCCATTTGGACCAATCCAACCGCTTCGCCGTCATCCATAACGGCATCATCGAGAACGATCGCGCGCTGCGGACTTTCCTGGAGCACCAGGGCGCGTCCTTTCGGAGCGAGACCGATACGGAGGTGCTCGCGCATCTGATCGCGCACTTTTATGAAGGCAACCTCGAGGACGCCGTGCGTCGGGCACTCCACGATGTGTCCGGGACGTACGGTATCGCCGTGGTCTGTGCGGACGAGCCCGATGTGATCGTCGCCGCACGCAAGGGCAGTCCGCTCATCATCGGCGTGGGCAAGGGCGAGCACATCCTGGCGTCGGACGCGGCCGCGATTCTCGCGCACACGAGCCATGTCATTTACCTCGGCGACGGAGAGATGGCACGCATCACGCCGGACGCCGTTCGTCTCACTACGCTGGACGCCATTCCGGTCGCGCAGGACATTCATGAGGTGGAATGGTCGCTCGAACAGATCGAGATGGCGGGCTACGACCACTACATGCTGAAGGAGATCTTCGAGCAGCCCGAATCGCTCGAGAACTGCCTGCGAGGCCGAATCGACCTTCGGGAGGGTGCCGTTCATCTCGGCGGTTTGGTGGACTCAACGCGCGAACTCGTGCGGGCCAAACGGTTTATCCTGACGGCATGTGGTACGGCGTGGCACGCCGCGCTTGTGGGTGAGTACCTCATCGAGGAATTGCTGCGCGTACCGACCGAAGTCGAATACGCGAGCGAGTTTCGGTATCGCAACCCGATCATCGACGACGGAACGGCGGTGATTGCCGTGTCCCAGAGTGGCGAGACCGCTGACACGCTCGCTGCGCTGTCGGAGGCGAAGCAGCGCGGCGCTTTGACGCTTGGCGTGGTCAACGTGGTCGGCTCGACCGTCGCGCGAGAGACCGATATCGGCGTGTACCTCCACGTCGGCCCGGAAATCGGCGTGGCGAGTACAAAGGCTTTCACGGGGCAGGTGGCGGTGCTCGCCTTGATCGCGTGCTATCTGGGACGGCGCAAGCATTTATCGCCGGCTGCGGCGACGCATTTCATCACGGCACTTTCGCGCATACCGGACCAGATGCGACAGTTGTTGAAGCAGGCCGATGAAGCGAGTGCCATCGCCAAAGGCCATTATCAGCGTGACAACTGGCTGTACCTCGGAAGGGGGTACAACTACCCCGTGGCGCTGGAAGGTGCGCTGAAGCTCAAGGAGATCAGCTACATCCACGCCG
>JAJDDX010000027.1 GCA_029260055.1 Phycisphaerae bacterium | reverse complement strand
GCCGACCATGAACATCCCGTTGAGCGTCCAGCGATTCGTGTTTTCACCGTCGAAGGTCATGGGTTCGTCGCCTGCACCCTCGGCCTCGCCTTCCGGCATCATCGCCTTCATCTCTTCAGGCGACGGCGATACGATCTCGGCCGTGCCCGTCCAGTTGCCGATGAACGGCTCGAGCATCGCCATCTCCGCGGGCACATCGGGGCGCTGCGGAGGTCCCGTTGGGCCTTTCGGCTGAGCGCATCCGCCGATGATGACTATGAGTGTGAGCATCCCGATTGTGATGTGTCGTTGCATCGCGATTTCTCCTTAGTGCCGGGTCGTGATGACCGTAACAGACAGGGCCGCGCAAGGAGAAAGATAGCCCGTCGTCGGCCGCGACGCCAGTACGCTCGCCTGCGAAATCGCTACCGTTTACCCAGAGTCGCAAGCCTCGGTTTCGCGCCTGATAAGAGTGCGCCTCGGCCTCACGTTCGTCAGTTCTTTTCGGTCCCTCGCCCGTCGAATTTGTCGCCAACGTTCGCCCGGAATTCGCGTTATGCACTATGTCGATGCGACTTCGTGATCGACGGGCAGTGGGGTGGTAAGAGCGACACATCTTGGGGGTGGAAACGATGTTGGCTGCGAAGCAGGCGAGTGCGGGACGGGGTCGGGGGCGTCAGGCGAGTCTGGTCGAAGGCTGGTTGGCCGAGGCGAGCAAGATCGGGCGGGGTGACAACTACGCTGGCAAGCGCCGCCATCCACGGTTCAAATGGCAAGTTCCCGCCGTCATCGAGATCGACCCCGACTCGCCGCACCGCCGGTTGGTCTACGCCACGACCCGCGACATCAGCGAATCGGGTATCGGCGTGAAGTGTCGCGACCGCCTGCCGCAGTTCACCAACGTGCGGGTCTACGTCAACGACGGTGAGGAGTACGTCTCAGCCGTCGTCCGCCACAGCACCGGCACGCTCGGCGGCTTCATCGTCGGCACCGAGTTCACCGATACCGATCCGTCGAACGGCCTGTCGCTGTCGGCGTAACGGGAGGTTGGCTACTTTTTCGTTCTGCGCCGCGCGGCTTCTTCGTCCATCCATCCAAAGAACTGCACGTACCAGTCTCTTTCGGAGGGTGGCTCGGACGCTGCCTCCGCTTCGAGGAACTCCCTTAACGCCAGCAGTTCATCGTCCTTCAGCCAGTCGAGTTCGAACGCGGTTCCGCCGTCATCGAGCCAACTGAACCCGTGCTCCAGGAACGCGATCCAGTCGTACTCTGTGGCGTAGACCCGTTCCGGAAGACGGCACCGGTCCAAGGCTGATTGGTTCTTGGCGATCCAGCGAAGCCACTTCCGTTGAGCGTCGCGGTTACCGGGGCTCGCCACCTGTCGTCCTCCTTCCACTATGCACCGGTCATCTTGCCCGGCCTTCCCGGTGACGCTACCACGCACCCGACCAGAGCTACAACTGGCCACCGGGTCCGCCGGAGACTTTTTTCATTTTCCGCTTGCCGAGTTACTATGCGTATAGTAGACTTCCTACGGCCATAGTAATGGAGGCGCGGTCATGCAAGATGAAGTCCCGCACATCACGGCAGCCGAGTTGAGGATCATGAAGATCCTCTGGGAAACCGGCCCGGGTACCGTCAGGCAATGCCTTGACGCGTTAGCCGCCGACGCCGACGACCCACCGGCCTACACGACCGTGATGACCATGATGAAGCAGCTCGCCGAGAAGGGGGCCTTGGACGTGGATCGCGAGCGCCAGCCCTTTGTCTACACGCCCGCGGTGCCGCGCGATCAGATCCTCGGCGACCGTGTGAGCCAGTTCCTGCAAAACGTGTTTGACGGGCAGGCGGTCGACCTCGTGCTGCACTTAGCCGGGGAAGCAAGCCTGTCCGCGGATGACCTTCGACGGATCGAAGCCAAGATAAAGCAACGCGAAAAAGCCGACGACTCGCGCAAGCCTCGACGGAAGGAACCCAAGAGGAAACGCAATGTACACAGCTCTGACGGCGATTGACGGTCACGCGGCCGCCTCGCAACTACTCATCTGGATCGGACAATCCCTCCTGTTCGGAACGCTGCTGGCGGGCATGACGTGGCTCGTCACCAGGGTGCTGAGGCGGCGTCTTCACCCCGCGGCGGAGGCTACCCTCTGGACGATCGTCCTGCTGAAGTTCCTGGTGCCCGTCGGCCCGGCGTGGTCGTTATCGCTGGCGAGCCTCTGCGGCACTGTGCCAATCGACGTCACGTCGCCCCCGGGCAGCGCCGAGTCGATGGTCGTCACGTCCGTCGCGACGCCGGTCTCTAGCGTGGTAGCCGCGCCGCACGTTCGGCATGAAGCGACCGGCGGCGGCGACCTTCCCTGGCTGACGCTTCTCGCGGCGATCTACTTCAGCGTGGCGATCGCCCTGATCGCGGCGAGGCTTCGTAGCTACGCCGCGCTTCGTGCGCGCTGCCGGACGCTGCCGGCCGCGGACGAACCCACGCGCAGGCTGGTGCAACAAGTGTGCGGCCGACTTCGTGTGCGTCGCATGCCGTGCGTGCGTGTCGGTGACGAGTGGGGCGTGCCCTTTGTCATGGGCTTGTGGCGTCCGATGCTCGTCTTGCCGGCCGGCCTCTCGGCGTGTCGAGATGAGCTCGAGACGGTGGTGGTCCATGAGATCGCCCACCTGCGGCGCGGCGACATGATCGTGAGATATCTTCAATGGGCGGCGGGGACGCTGCTCTTTTTCTGGCCCGTAGTTGCCTGGGTGAACCGGCGTATCGACGTGGCGCGTGAGTGTGCTTGTGACGAATGGGCCCTTCGTCAAGGCAAGCTCACGGCCGGTCAGTATGCACGGTGTTTGCTAAGCGCGATGGAACCTATGCCATCGTGGCGGCTGGCCTATCACCCGTGCAGCATGGCCACCAACCATACCAACATAGAAAGGAGAATCGACATGATTCTGGATTCGCCAGTTCACGCAACGACCCGACCCGCACGCGGTATACCGGCGCTGACGCTGCTGCTCGCGTGGGGCGGTTTTTCATTGACCGGGGCCGTGGGTGCTACCGGAAAGATCGGCCATCAAGCGTGGCCTGCGACGGCGGAGGCGGTCAAGGAGCACGCGATCGAGCTGTACAGCCAAGTCGCTTTGCACGAGACGGCCGACATCAACGGTGACGGCGTGTTGTCCTATCGCGAGAAGAGCGCTTACCTGATCGCGGTGATGATGGATAGCGCCGATGCCTTCATGGTGGAGTTTCCGCATGCCGACCGCGACCACAGCGGCAAGCTCGACTTCTGGGAGGCTCACGACACGATCCGCGGTGTGACGCTGATCGCGTATGCGGACCGGCGGCCCGGCGCCGCGCCCGGCGCGCGGCTCGATCTGGAGTTCTACCACGCGGCGCTCGATGCCCAGGCGTGGCTCCTTAACCACATGAAGGCCGAGCCAACCGGTGATCTCGAGAACATCAAAGCGGTCGTCATGAGCCTCAACACCGGGCGAAGTGACCATATCCGCAAGCTGGATCACGGCGGTCCGCAGAGCCTGCACGTCCGCAAACGCGGGCCGCTCACCGAGCGCAGCCGTTTCCAGGAACTCGAAGGCGGCATCGCGGCGATCGAGGCGAAGCTGGCTGTCGAAACCGACGCCAAGGAGATCGACAAGCTCAAGAGCATGCTCGACAAGCTCGAGGCGCTACTGGTAAGGCTCAACGAGTCAGATCAATAACGCCACGGTAGTTTGTGGCATCAGTTCGCCACGCGTGCTGATGACAACGCCGCGGCACAGCGGCCTCCTCGTTCCGCGCAGGGCTCACAGACCCTTCGCGCGGGACGGGGAGGCCTCTTTCAACTCGCCGGCGCGGCTTCTTTTCGGACGAGACAATAATTCCTCGGCGAACGTTGCTCGTCGCCCGTTCGAATCGTACGGTCTATGATGGCATTTCCTATGTAGTCCGCGGCTGCTGATCGAAGCAAGACGCGGTAGGTCCGCGAATCGGGTCGGGCCGCCGCAACGCCCATCACGTCACGTGGGCGGATTGCATTGGACGGGAAACGAAGGCACTTCAACTCAGGTGATGTTCATTATGAGGTCTACAGGTGCGCCTCGCGATCCGCGTCGACGCGGAGTCGTTGCGGTCTTGGTGTGTGTGCTTCTCACTGTGATGATCGGTTTCGCCGCGCTGACGATTGACGTCGGTGCCATCTACAACACACGGAACGATCTCCAGGATGCCGCCGACGCGGCCGCGCTGGCGGCAGTCAGCGCCTACGTCAGCGACGACATGGCGAAGGTGCGCGCGGACAAGTCGCAATCGCTTGGGATTGGTGCCGTACGCAACACGGCGCGGGGCCGGGCGGACGCGGCGGCCGCGATCAACCCGACCCTGGCGACCTACTCCACCGTCCTGCACAACTCCGACATCACCCTGGGTTGGCTCGACCCCGCGTCTTCGACCAGCACGCTCGACACCAGTGTCCCGGCGGCGCAGTACAACGCGGTTCAAGTTGTAGCGTTACGCACCACTGGGAGCGAAAACGGCTCCGTCGGCTTGTACTTCTCCGCCATTTTCGGACGAAGTCATACCGAACTTGGCGCCGCCGCCACGGCCGTGTACGACGATCGCGCGTCGGGCATTGACGCGTCGGCCGGGCCATCGCTTCTGCCGTTTACCGTGCATGAGAATGAGTACGAATCCGATTTGGCTCACGGGGACGACTCGTTTGAGTGGGATGCCGACTTTGAAACGGTGAATGCGGAGCACGACGGTATTCGCGAGATCAATCTCTACCCGCACGACGGCCCGCCCGGAAACTTCGGAGCGCTCAACATCGGGATCCCCAACCAGAGCACGACGGGTCTGCGGGATCAGATCGAAAACGGTGTGGCGTCGGAGGCGTTTGTTGCAGAGATCGGTACGGATCAGGTCGTCTTCTATGATGAATTCGGCGACCCCGTGACTTACAGCATGTCCGGCAACACAGGTCTTTCGGCGGCGGTGGAGCCCTCCATCGAGCTTAGGGTGGGTGAGATCGTCGGCTTCTTTATCCACGACCAATTCTATGAGGAGGGTGCCAACGGGTACTATCGGATCAAGAAGATCGTATTCGGACGTGTCATGGACGTGTTCCTGCAGGGCAACAGCCACCACCGAGGCATATTCATTCAGCCCGTCAACTACAACGGCCCGGGCGTGATTACCTCGCCCGAAGCACCGAGTTCCGAAGGCCTGCTAGGGAAGATCACTCTAGCGCGGTAGCCAACTCGACGGCGGAGAATCATCTGCGATGCGCGGTGGCGGCGGTTCGCGCGGCGATTGACGAGCGGTGCCTAGACCTGAAACACGAACAGGCACGCACACGCCGCGACGACCCCGAGCAGCACGTATAGCGGCCAGATAGGCCCGTGCTGCATCTTGCCGCACGTCGTGCAGTAGAACGCATATCCCGGGTTTTCGTGTTTGCATCGCGAGCAGATCATGATGTCCTCTCTCCGACGAACATGGTCGTAGCCACGATCACTATATCGGCTACGTCACCAGTGGCGCCTACAGTCGATACGGTGCCCGCTTCGGTCGATCCAGCCATCGGTTCGCCTCCGAATCTCCGATGAACTCCCGCTTGGCGGGGTCCCACCGAAGCGGCTGTTTCAGCCATAGGGCGATGTTACCCAGGTGGCACACCGTGGCGGAACTCGCCCCGATCGCCACGTCGCAAATCGGACGGCGCCGATTACGCATGCAATTCAGCCAATCCTGATGATGCCCCGGGCTGTTGTACAGGTGCAGGTCGTTGACGCCGATTTCAGCCCTGCCGATCGTGTCGGGCCACGTCGTCAGGTGGCCGCGATTGACCTCGACCTTGCCTTCGGTACCGGTGAATAGCACGCCGTCGGCGTCTCCTCGGTACACCTCGACGCCGTTGGCATAGTGATACGTCAGTAGCGAGTCCGTCTTCTCGTTCGGTGGCACGATCTCGACCGGGCCGCTGCCGTCCATGCCGAGGCCCCACTGAGCGATGTCGAAATGGTGGGCTCCCCAGTCGGTCATCTTTCCGCCGGAATAATCCCGAATCCGGCGCCAGCCGTCGTGGTAGTAAGAGCCACATCGCGTCACGTTGTAGGGTTGCCAGGGCGCGGGGCCGAGCCAGCGTTCATAGTCGAGTGCTTCGGGCACGGTCTGCTTGGGCAGGTAGATCTCCGTCGAGCATGGCCCGACGCCCACGTTGACGGTCTTCAGCTCGCCGATGCGGCCATTACGCACCAACTCGCAGGCATAGCGGAAGCGGGCGCTGGATCGCTGCTGGCTTCCCGTCTGAAATACGGTGCCGTATCGCCGAGCCGCTTGAACCATCGCATCAGCCTCGCGGATCGTCAGCGAGAGCGGCTTTTCGCAGTAGACGTCCTTGCCCGCGCGGCATGCGGCGACGGCGATGATGGCGTGCCAATGGTCCGGCACGGCGATGATCACCGCGTCGATGTCGTCGCGTGCCATGATCTTCTCGTATTCGTTGTATGCGGCGCAACCCGCATACCGGCCGCTCGTACGCTGCGCAGCGTAGAACTCGTCGACGTTTCGGCGGGTCCGCTCGCGCGCGTCGGCGTCCACGTCGCAGACTGCGACGATCTGGACGTTGCCGAACCGGAGCATCGTGTGCACATGTGCTCCGCCCATCTTCTTCAACCCGATCATGCCCAGCGTGATTCGATCGGACGCGGGCTTTCGCCGCGCGTGGCCGAGCACGCTGTTCGGCACGAAGTAGGGGGCGGTGGCCGCGAGCCCGGCGCGCTTCAGGAAGCGTCGACGTGAGATCGTTCGCTTGTCGTCCATTCGTCCGTGGCTCCCTGGAAACTACTTCGTGGGCAGGACCCAGATGTTGCGGAACTGAATGTGGTTGCCGTGATCCTGCAGCAGGATCGGCCCATCCGCCGGTCCCTCCGGCTGACCGCCGCCGGTAGTGCCGGGGATCTCGACGTTGTCGTGAATCCGCGTGCCGTTGTGATAGACGGTCGCGCGGGCGTTTTCGAGCTTCTTCCCGTCGGCATCCCATCGCGGGGCCCGGAAGGTGATGTCATAGGTCTGCCACTGACCCGCAGGCTTCGCCATGTTGAAGTCGGCCGGCTTGACCTGGTAGATGCCGCCGCAGATGTTGTCGGCCGGCTCGAGGCCGGCGGAGTTGAGGATTTGCACTTCGTAGCGGGTCTGAATGTAGACGCCGCTGTTGCCGTTGGCCTGGCCCTTCTTGCCGTTGTCGTCGACGTTGAACTCGATGTGCATCCTGCAATCGCCGAACGTGCGCTTCGTGACGATACTGCCGCTACCGGGCTTGACGACCATGGCGCCGTCCTTGAAGAGCCAGTCGATTGGCGAGCCCGGGCGTTTCGGATGTTGCCACGCGGAACGATCGCCATCGGCGCCGAGCAGCACGATCGCACCCGCCGGCGGTTTCACATCGGGAAGCCCGAAGTCCTTGATGCGGATGTTCCGCCAGCGGACCTGCATGGGCTCGGTCTCACGTGTACCGTGAACCTGCAAGCCGATGAAGCCGCTGCGCGTCATCGGGTCGGTCAGATCGGCCGCCGGCACCCCATTGATCCACGTCTTGAGCGATTCGCCCTTGGCGATGATGCGCACGGCGTTCCATTCGTTCTGCTTGAAGGCCTTGCGGGCCGTCTCGTTGTGTTCGAGACTCTGCAGCCAGCCGCGGCGAGACTCGTCATACACCCCGCAGGAGTACGATCGCTCGGAAGGATCGACCTCGACCTGATAGCCGTGAACCACGCCGTTGTGATACCCCGCCACCGAGTTGCTGCGTATCTGAATGCCCGAGTTCAGCCGCGGATCGACCTTGAACTCCAACTCGAGCACGAAGTCGCCGTAGATGCGCTCAGTGCAAAGGAACGTGTTCGGCGTGTTGGGCACGCTGGAGCCGACGATCACGCCGCCTTCGTTGGCGTACGTCCCGCCGCCGCCGCGCACGACCCAGCCCTCCAGCCCGTCGCCCTTCACCAGATTCGTCCAACCCGGTTCAGCGTCGGCATGTAAGGCAACCGGCCCGGCCACAGCCGCAATGGCCATAGTGACGGCAGCGATCCATACTCTCCGCGGTACGTTCATGGTTCCATCCGTCCCTTGTCGTAAGAGTCGTCCTTCGGGTAGGTCGGGCTCGGACCGACGAACACGCGGCGTACGCGCTTACCCATCCGGCAACTGATAGAGCCCCTGACCCGAGTACTTCAGCCGGCCCGCGGCGACTAGCGCATCCCAGATCTCTTTGGGGTATTGGTTCGGCGGGAGCACAGCCACGATGCCGGAGTGCTTGCCGCCGGACATCGGTCCGCCGCCCAGGCTGGATTCATCGTCCAGCCGCGCGAGCTTCAAACGCTTCTTGAATGCCTTGAGCGCCTTGCGCAGCTCTTCGGCGCTTGGACCATCCGCGGGTGTCGGTTCGGCTTCGGACATGGTGCGTTACTCCTAATAGCGAGCTTGTCACGCGGATCAGTATACCACACCGACCGGCGGCGGACACCTGTCAGCGGGTGCGGCCGCCGCCGACGTGCGACCGCAGGGCCGTTCTGCGTCACGCGGTCGTCTGCTCCGGCAAGGGTTCGCGCAGCGTGCCGCACTCAGGGCAGCGCGGGATGTCCTCGTCCAAGCCTCGCAACCAATAGCCGCATGACAGACAGATATCGTGACCCGCCTCGCGCAGCGCCTGACGCATTGGCCCTACGTAGAGCCGCGCGAGTAAGAACTCATAGGCGATCGCGAACACAAGCAGCGGGGCGATCGCCGCAATCAGTCGTGACCAGCCACCCGGAAGTCCCACCGTCGGCAGCCACGAATCGAGCACGCGAAAGGAAAGGTAGGGCAGCGTGAGCCCGGCCAGTGGTCCGAAGCCGAAGAGCACCCACATGATCCGCCGCGAGAAATGCCGCAACTGATACATCCGCTTCGTGACGGCCTTACGCTGCTCGGGCGTCAGGGCGAGTTCCGGGGGGACATAGTCGAGTAGTAGCCAGCGCCAGTTCATTCGCAGTCCCCCGTAGGGTCGCCCGCGTCGCCGGCGTTCTCGGCCGCTCCACCGGTCAGTTGCCACGCACATCCGCACTCGGGGCACATCGTCATGCCGTCCGACTCATCAACCGGCAGAAGTCGCAGGTCATAGCCGCAGTGCGGGCACAGCCCGTGCCTCAGCATGGCGGCTGTCACCTTGGTCACACGAAACTGCTTCAGTATGAACCACGTAAGCCACGGCAGGAAACTGAAGTAGAGCAACGAGGAGGTCTTGGCGATTGGCGCGCTGCCGAGGTCGCCGGCGATAAACGACCAAGTGAACAGCGATACAACCAGGAGCAGGGCGACGATCCCCACGATGAGCGCCGCACGCTCCTTGCCAGCGATCCGGACACCATTCTCCTGTGCGATCGCCTTCAGTACGCCAGGCTCGATCACATCATGTTGGCGCAGCAGGTGCATGGCGACCGGATCGAGCTGTGTGACGGATCGGCCACGCGCATCCTTGATCCGGAGCGGTGTCTTCTTGATCGGTTCAGCCATCCTCAGCGTTCCCCAGCATCCAGGCGCAGCCGCACTCGGGGCACACCGTCGCGCCGTCCTTGCCGTTGACGGGCAGGCCGCGAATGTCGTAGGCGCAGTGTGGGCAGTGGAGGTGTTCGAGCATAATCGAGCGGATGCGCTCCCACCGCGCCGCCCGCGCCTTGCGAAATCCGTAGTACACTGCGACGAAGGGAAAGGTGACGTAGAGGACCGCTAACCCGATCAGTACCGGATCCCATCCCCGCCACCTGTTGAACAGCCAGAAGTAACCCGCGAAGCCCGTGAAATAGACCGCGACTTGAAGCGGTGCTCGCCACACGGTCCGGTAGCGCGTCTTGACCTCCTTCGCATCCACGGCGAGCGCGATCGTGCGAAGGTCGTCAGCCGGAATCATGTCAGTCTGACGCAGGAGATGCGCGGCTACAGGGTCGAATTGACGCACCTGACGACCGCGAGCGTCCCTAATCAGCGGATTCAGCTTCTTCGTCGGCTCCGCCATTGGATCCGGTATCCAGCAACCATGCACATCCGCATTCGGGGCACACCGTCGCACCATCCTCCGATGAAGCCGGCAGGCCGCGCAGCTCATAGCCGCAGTGTGGACAGCGAAGATGGCTCAGCATCGCCCCTGCCATCTTGCCGAACCGCTTCTTTCGCAGGGCGCCCCAGACGATGAACGGCCAAATGAGCAAATAGCCGACCGTCGGCAGCGGTTTGGTGACGCTGGCCGCCCACTCGGTGCCCATCGCACGGGCAAGAAACGACACGACGACACCAAAGGCCAGCATCACGCTCAGGTAAAGAGCGCCACGCTCGACGCGCGACACGCGCACACCCGGTCCCGACACGATACGCTCGAGCACCTCCGGTTCGATCATGCCCCGGGCTCCGAGGACTTGCGCCGCGACGAGGTTGATCTGCGTGACGGGGCGGCCGCGCGCGTCGCGGATGTGGCGATAGCTCGTTGACTTGGTCGATTCGTTTTTCGGCATGACGACGCTCGCTTCGTCTACACTCTACACGTTTCGTGAGCCCAAGCCCACCGCTCAGCCCTCACCTCCGCGGCGATTCAGCCTCGTGATCGCACATGCGCTGTAAGAACCTGTCAAGGGTCCGGCACGGGCGCGAGGTCAGAAGAGATACCGTGCGAGTAGGATGATCACCACCGACCCCATGACGAAGATCCCCACGGCGATTCTGGTGAGGACCTCGACCAGGATGATCTTGATGGCCGTGACAAAGACTGACGCCCGGTAGAAGGCGATAGCCGCCCACGTCACGAAGGCCAGCTCCAGAGGGAGCGTAGCCAGAGAGGCCGCGCCGTAGGCGTAGACGCCGAGCAGTGCCAGCAGCGACTTGGCGGCAAAGAGGTGCCCGAGGGTGAACAGCACGAAGACGTAGTGCTCGGCGAAGTTGTAACCGCTCTTTCGATAGGCAAGCATGAGCCCCAGCGCCGTGACCGGCGAGATGAGCATCGTGATGATGTGGATGTTGTTTTGGATGGTCTCGACGAGTTCCGGAATCGTCGCCGCGATTTGCCCCGCCTGGGTGTCGTCAGCCGGTTGGATCTCGGTGGGGACGAAGTTCGTCATCTGCTGCATGCGTACCTGGACGAAGTTGATGTCGAACAGGACGATGATGCCCGCGAAAAGGGCGGCGCAGAGGAAGCAGTATTTCAGCGGGCCGGTGTATCGCTTTCGCCGGCCGGCGACGTAGTCGAGGCACACGGCGCCCGGCCGGGTGGTCATGTCCTTGGCGGTCCGCAGGATCGGCAGGTTCAAATCGAACACATCGTCGAGGAAGGGCCCGACGATCGAGCGGATGTCGAGGCGCGCATGCCGGATGTTCTGCCCGCAGCGGCTGCAGAAGCCGCCGGTTCCCGGCGCATCGCAGTTAGGGCACGGCGGTTGCGTCGGTGCTTCGGGTGAGTCGGCTGATCTGCCGGACTCGGTTGACTTGGGATTCTGCTCGCTCATCACACCATGGCCCTTCTTGGCGGATGGGTCCCGCTTGGATGAGCCAGCCGCTTGCTGCCAAGGATATCGGCCTAGCTGTAGATGGCAAGTAGCCGCGATGTTTGCGTGGGTCGGCAGCGGGGGAAGGTGATCGACAGGCTCCACGGCGTAAGTCTTCTGCAGCGCATCGGTCAGTATGGACGTACCCGTTGGGGCTGTTGGGGCGAGAGAGTGAGGCTGCGACCACGACCAAGACCGCGAACGCTGGGAAGGTGTGGCCGGACTGCGACTCTCACCCGTGCGTTCTTGCAGTGAGCGCGAAACGCCCTCAGACTTTTTCTGCGCCATATTTACGCATGAACAGGTTGACGCCCTCAAGCATCAACGAGACGCGCGATTTGTCAGCAACCTCCTCCCATTCACCATGTGCGGCGTGATTCCGGAGCCCTGCCCAGGACGTAATGTCCTTCGCGTCCTGCTTGGTAATA
This sequence comes from Phycisphaerae bacterium, assembly GCA_029260055.1. Lineage (GTDB taxonomy): Bacteria > Planctomycetota > Phycisphaerae > UBA1845 > UBA1845 > JADFOB01. The sequence continues at coordinate 3,292 of JAJDDX010000027.1, read as the reverse complement.
AGCTCTGCTTCTCGCAACGTTCTCGCGTAAGCGTCTAGACTCGGCTTCTTGTTCCCGATGGAAATGCCATCATGCTCGATCCATGTTCTTAGGAACTCCTCTAGCGCTGCTCCAATTACTACTGTCGGGCCGGCAGGGTGTACCGCCTTTGTTTCCAACAGAACCTGTGCTTGTGCGAGAAAATCGGACACGACATCAAGCTGAGCGCGCCTCTCAGGTGAAACTCCCTGTAACAAGCCTGCCTCCACGTACTCAAGGTACGCTTGCAGTATGTCCGTGATGGAACTTGCCGCGGATGAGCGCATGTAGGAGCGTGGGTTGTACTCCTTTATGGAGGCGAGGAACTGACTCCGAGGTCCATCATACGTCTGCAGGAACTGGCATATCTCGGCGTAGACACCCGAAATCGTGTCTGAGTTCCGAGCCCTTGTAATCAAACGCTGGATTTGCTGAATAAGCTGATCGTGCTCCATTTCCGATTCCTTACTTCCGCCGGTAGGCGCAGGCCTTGCTGGCGGACCCGGCTCATGGCCGGGCTTTTGATGATCGTGTTGACCGACTGTTTATAGTTTCATTATGAACACTACCCGCCAGTGCGGCGGCATAGGAGCCGTGTGGCGATGGCTTGTTCCTGGCGCCATGAACGGGTCGCCGGTGGCGTTGTTCACGGCATGGGTAGAATCAGTTGTCGCCTCGCTTGTTCCTGGCCATTTCGGCTTCACCGTGTCACCCTTCGGCGGCGTTCCGGTACGGTCGCATTCAGCGAAAGTACCTACGCCGCGGAGAAAACGGTTCTTGAGATCCGGCGTGCCTTGGTTACCGTTGCAGATGGCCCATCCATCGGGGGTGGGCCCGTCTTCCATATACCACGCGACGACCGTTCCTCTGGGGATTCGGGTATCCGGGATGAGCCAAATGAAGGCAACAATCATCGCAGTAGCGAAGATCCCCAAGAGGAACCCAGCGGCCATTTGCCTGGTCACGAAGGGTCGCGTGCCACCAGCAGGCTTCGCCGGGCTGTTGAGATAAGCCACTACGATCGAAGCGAGACACCCGAGCACCGCAACAATGATTTCCGTGGTCATGCGCTTTCCTCCTAATTGGACCAACAACAAGTCGACGAATCCGCATAACGTACGGACGTTGGGGGCTTTGTCCCGATGGCAGCCTCCGTCAGAGGCGCGCTACGTCCTTCAGCGCCTGCAGGTTGTGCCTTGTCGCGCGGTCCGTCACGGGATTCTCCGCGGAACGTCCTGGCGATGTTGCCCCTTGGGTCGCCTCGAAGGACGGTGATCGTGGCGAGATCGATGGTGTCCGGGTTTACAGGAGGTCCGCTGCATCAGTGAAACTCGCGCCAGTAAATGGGCTCAGTCAGGCGCCGATGGACGACAGGCAAGGAGCATAGTGTGTGGCGGTGGCGGGTGCAACGCCGCTGGGGCCGCTTGGTGATCCGTTCGCCCGAAGAAACCCGTACTGCGCCATAGGGGTTTCTATGTAGAGGACCGCCTACGGCCCGCGCTTGCCGCCGCTGGAGCCCGGGCGTTTCGCTCCGCGAGCCTGGGCCCGGCGCATCCAGGCGGTCTTGTAGGCCATCATCTGAGCCATCTCGTCCGGGTTGGCTGATTCGGACTTGGCCTGGCGCTCCTGGCGTGACATGGACGGCTTCTTCCCCTTGTCGCTCTTCTTCGGGTCCGGCTTCTTCGGTTGCGACTTCTTGGGCTTGTCGTACCGGTCGGCCTCGGCCTCGAACGCTTCGATGTGCCGATCCAGGATCGCGTCGCGGTCTGCCTCGTCGGCTGCGAGCCACTCATCGACCTTGGCCTGCCACATCGCCTCGTAGGCCTTTCCCTTGTTCTCGCGGACCTGGCGCTGCTGCTCCTCCGTCAGTTCTTCATAGCGACCAGCCTCGAAGGCCTGCTTCATGCTCTCAGGCTTGTCGAACTCCTTCTTGAAGTTCTCGACGGTGAAGGCTTCCGGGACCGGCACGCCGCTCGCCGCCGAGCCGCCCCACACGAACCACGCAGCCCCGCTCGCCACGAGAAGGCCTGCGCCGATTGGAATCCAAGTCTTTGTGTGGGACATGCACTCGCTCCTGAGCTTCGTCAATCAGGACAAGTAACGCGTAAGCGCCGAGCCGGGACTGTGCAGCTTCTACTCGTCAACGCGATCCTACCTCGGCGTACCGCCGGATTCAACCGCGAAGGGCCGATCTTGCCATGAACCGCACGACGCAGCCGGGCAAAGCCCGCCTTGCCTGTACATGTATCGACGAACCCGGCTGATTGACGACAGGGTGGCCCACCTCCTCTGGAAGAATGCGCGCCAGCGGAGATTTCGTTGTCGCTAAATATAGATGGCTGCTATCGTTACGCCTCACAGGTTCCGGCAAGAACATGGAGGTTCACGATGAGCAGCCAACTATGGAAGACAGTCTATCACGCGATCCGAATGGTGAACAGGTCGATTCCTCGTGGGGGTCGGCGCCCGACGTATCCGGACACGTTGATCGTTGCGATGTATCTCTGGTCAGTGGGGCATGATCGACCGCTTTGCTGGGCAGCGGACCGAGCCAACTACACGTCGGTCTTCCGGCCGCGAGGACTCCCGTCGCGGTCGCAGTTTTGTCGGCGGATCAAGACGGATCGTTGCCAGGCGATCCTTCGTGGCGTTCACCAGCGTCTTGCTGATGTGGATCAGGGCGATACCACGTGGATCGCGTTTATGGATGGCCGTGGTTTTCGTGTGCATGACCATTCCACGGATCCGGATGCGGCGACAGGATACGCCGGGGGCGGATTCGCCCGGGGCTACAGGCTGCACGCGTTGGCCCGTGAAAACGGGCGTTTCATGGGCATCCGCGTCACGCCGATGAACGTCTCGGAGAAGACGGTCGCACGGGAGTTGATCGACGAGCAGAGCCCCATCGGTCTCCTGTTGGCGGACCAGGGTTACGAAAGTGGGCCGTTGTACGACCACGCGCAAGAGCGAGGCGTGACCCTCATGACGCCGCTGTCCAAGAACGCGGGCGGTGGACACCGACGCCAATCACGAGCGCGCTTGTTTGCGAAGAAGCTCTGGGATTTCGGTGGCGCGGCATTGTACAAGCGTCGTGATGCGATCGAGAGGTTCTTCGGCCAACTCTCAGCCTTTGGTGGCGGTTTGGCCCCATTGCCCGCATGGGTGCGTCGCTTGGAGCGAGTGGACCGGTGGATTACAGCAAAAGTGATCATCTACCACGCGAGATTACTTGTCAGGGAGAACGTCGCATGAGGCCCTTCGTGCGCATTCTTCC
>JAJDDX010000260.1 GCA_029260055.1 Phycisphaerae bacterium | reverse complement strand
CGTGACGACCTCATCGCGACCATTGCCGTCGTCGTCCTGGGCGTCACCTTCGTTCGTGCCTTCAAAGAAGACGTGGACGGTGGCCGGTCCGCTGACGGAGATGATCTCGACGAGTCCGCCCGGGCCGACCAATTCGAGCTGCCCGATCGACATGTCGAACTCGTCGATCTCGACCGGCGGCCGCGGAATGTGCCGCGTGGCGCCGAGGTAGTATTGTGTCGGTTCGCCGTTGGCGTCGTACAATTGGATGTTCTCACGGTTTTCGTAGAAATCACCTGGAGCGGGCGGCTTCTCCGTGATCTGGGCGCTCATGCGTTTCGGGCTGTAGGTGTAGAACACCTGAGTCCCGATATGAATCTCGAAGAAGAGGTTGAAGAAACTGTCTGCGTCGCCCGGATGGAAGGGATTGATATCAAGACGGCCCGGATTGTGGTTGAGCAACTCCTCGATCCCGCCATGTGAGGGTATCGTTGGGTGGAGGTTGACGACTACCGGTCCGAGCGACGGGCTGACACCCTGCATGTTGAGGTTGACCATCTGCGTGACGACGTCATCGCGGCCATTGCCGTTGTCGTCCTGGGCGTCACCTTCGTTCGTGCCTTCGAAGAAGACATGGACGGTCGCCGGTCCGCTGACCGAGATGATCTCGACCAGGCCGCCCGGGCCGACCAACTCGAGCTGTCCGATGGACATGTCGAACTCGTCGATCTCGACCGGCGGCCGCGGCTGATGCCGCGTGGCGCCGAGGAAGAACGCGGTCGGTCGGCCGAACTCGTCGTACAACTGAATCTGTTCGATGTTCTCGTAGACGTCGCCGGGAGCCGGCGGCTTCTCGCGGATCAGGCTGCTCATGCGCTTCGGGTCTTGGGTGTAGTACACCTGTCCACCGATGTGGATTTCGAAGAAGAGGTTGAAGAAGCTGTCGGCGTCGCCCGGATGGAACGGATCGAGGTCAAGACGGCCCGAGTTATTGTTGAGCAATTCCTCGATGCCGCCGAGCGATGGCAGGGTCGGGTGGACGTTGACGACGACCGGTCCGAGGCTCGGGCTGACGCCACTTAGCTGCAGATCGACCATCCGCGTGACGACCTCGTCGCGGCCGTTACCGTCGTTGTCGAAAGCGTCGCCTTCGTTGGGGCCTTCGAAGAAGACGTGGACGGTGGCCGGTCCGCTGACGGAGATGATCTCGCCGCTGCCGTCCGGCAGGATCAGCTCCAGCTGGCCGACCGACAGGTCGAACTGGTCGATTTCAACCGTACACGTTCCGCCGAGGCTATCGCAGTTGGTACCGGCGCCCATCGAGGTGCCGCCGCTGGCGACGCATTCCTCCTCTACGAGGTCCAGACACTGTCCGGTCAGCGGATTGCAGCACGCAACCGTGACCGGTGCGTCGATGCAGTCACAGCAGATGTCCAGGGTGCCGTCTGCGTTCTGCGTGACGCTCTGTTCGCAGATCGTGCCGGACGGGCAGGCTCCGGTGCAGGAAGGCTGGACGTTGCCGGTCCCGGTCTGCATGCGGATCGTGGCCGACGTTGTGCCGCTCAGGCCCTCCAACTGAGTGCCGGGGCATCCGGTGAAATCAATCTGGTAGGTGACATCGAAGAAGCTGTCGACGTTGAAATCGCCGCTTGGCAGTCGGGTCAGTGTCGTTTGGCCGGGGCTCGGCAGCCCGGCCGCCGTGCCGCCGACGACCCTGAACGTGCAGAAGTCGGGGTCGCCGAACAGTTCGCCTTGCAGCCGCCACATGTCGTTCGGGAAGGTCTGCACGGCATCACCGGGATTGCGCGGGCCCGTGTGGATTTCGGTGAAGATCGGAATGAACAAGGATCGCGTGAAGCCGGCCAAGCCGCCGGTGCCGGTGACCGCGAATTCCAGTGTCGAGTCGAAGCAATCGCCGTGGCCACCGAGGTTACCGCCGGCGGCTTCGCACTCGCCCGGCGGGAGCAGGATCGAGCACGCTCCGCCTGTCTGTTCGTGGCAAATGAAGTCCTTATGGATCGCATCCAGTTCGATCGTGGTGCCCGGTGGCAAGCCGTCGATGATCTCGTGGACTTCGTCGGGGCTGAGGTAGTCACAGCCGGCCGGCGGCAGCGTGACGGTGCCGGTGCCGTTGTCCGCGACGGTGCACGGATTGATACCTCGTCCCGCGTTGCCGGGCGTGGCGACGTGGCAGTCGTTGGAACTGCGGCAGTCGCAAGCGATGACGCTCGTGGCGCCCGTCAGCGGGTTGTAGTTTGCGCACTTGGGCAGGCAGTCCGTCAGGTTGGTGCATGCGGCGTTCTGGCAAGCCGTGCCGTCGGCGGTCGGCTCGCACGGGATGGGCGCGCAGGATATCGTGCTGCAGGTTTCGCCCGCGTGCCAGACGCCGGCCTGCCCGAGGCACATCTGCTCGGTCATGATGCCGGCGCAGGTGCTGTCGATGCAGCATGCTCCGATCGGGTCGACGGCACCGGTCAGGCAGTAGCTCAGGTCATAACTTGCGCTGGTGCCTGGACCGCACTCCAGATTGCCGTCGACCATGAAGCAGGACGAGCCATCGCCGTCAGCCGAACTGAGCCACCAGAACCAACAGTCAGGCCCGCCCGTTGCCTGGATCGACACCCAGCCATCGGTGATGGGGCAGCAGGTCGGGAAATCGACATGGTATTCCAGCGAATCGCTGCCGGCGTAAGTCCAACCTGTCGGGATGCCATTGACCGTGGCGGTATAGGAGCATACCTGGTTACCCGGGAGCGGGGCGCCGGCCGCGTTCTCGTAGAACCTGATGTTGAATGTCATCGGGTTCTCGGTGCAGCCGCCGGAGTTAAAGAGCCCAATGCCCCACCAGTGCAAATCGCAGATCGGGCCGTTAACAGCCGCGAAGCTCTCGAAGCGTTGGGCGACGCCCTGGGACCAATCCGTGTCGGATACGCCGAAGGCCCAGTTCTCTCCCGGCCCCTTTGGGAGCTGGCCGTGAAGCGTGTTGCTCGGGCAAGCTGCCGGTGCGGGGCACGTGAAGTCGGTACAGTTCTGGTTAGCGAACCACACGCCGAGCGCCGACGTGCAATCCATCTCCGTCATGTCGGTGCAGGTGCCGGTGCTGTGATTGCAGCAGGCGGCGGTCGGGGCGCTGCATGCCGGGATCATCTGTGAACAGGGTGTGTTTGGCGCGAACCGTAGCGGTGGCAGGCAGTTTTCGGTGGCTACGCCGTCGGTGCAGATGCCCGTGCTTTCGTCGCAGCATGCGCCGGTAATCGGGCAAGGTCTATCCAACCCCGAGCACGTGGAAGCCGTGCCCTGTGGCGTTCCGCCTGACTCCTGACAGACCAGCGGCGCGATGTCGGTGCAGGTGCCGTCGGGCCAGCAGCAGGCCTCGGGGCAAGTGAAGACATCGCAGCTCTCGCCGGAATACCAGCGTCCGCCCTGGTTCTCGCATTCATTTTGCGTGGTACCGCTGATGCAGTCGCCCTGGAAGCAGCATGCGCCGGAGGGGGCGTTGCAGGGCGGGTTCATCTGCGAACAGGGGGTGTTGGGCGCGAAGCGCCGCGGCGCGAAGCAGTCAAACGAAGGGACATTGTCGGTGCAGGAACCGGTGCTGTCATCGCAGCATGCGCCGGTGGAGACGCCGCACGGCGGCTGGACGTTCGAGCACAGGGTGTCCGGCGTGTAGCGGAGCGGCGGTGGGCAATCCGCGGGCAGGACAAAGTCGTTGCAGACGCCCGTATCGTCGTCGCAGCACGCGCCGGTAAGCGGATCGCAACTGACCAACAGCTCATAATCCCCGGTCACTCCGTTGTAGCCGCCCACGCGGATGTAGTACATCGTGCCTGCGGCGGTGTTGTAGATCTGTTGAGATTTGAGCGTGCCGAGGCAGTCGTCGTCGTTGCAGGCCAATTCGGTTCCGCCGCAGTCGTCAAAGAGTGCGAGGGTGGTATCGAAGGTGCTGCCGCACAGGCTGAACGTGGCGATGCCGGTGCAGTCAGCCGTCCAGCAGTGCCACACGTCCGCGAGATCGCGGAAGCCGCAAGAGGTGATATCCGTACCGGTGGCGTTGACCGTCGAGCCGTTGTAGGGCTCGCCCGTGGTGACGGGGATGCAGTCGCCGCAGTCGTCGTTTGGCGGGCGGATGGTGCAATCAACCGGCTGAGGGCATGTGACGCCATCCTGCCAGACGTTCAGGGTGAAGTTGCCGCCGCCGGATGTGATGCCATAGTCGCTCACGTAGATGAAGTACTCGGCACCCGGCTGGGAGCACCAACTCGCCGTCGAAAGAAACGTGTTGAAGCCCTGACAGTTATCGTCGTTGCCGGCGACGCACGTCAGGTCGGTGCACTCCGGGCAGTAGACGTGGATCCTTGTGTCGGGATGCGTGTTGAACTCGCTGCAAGTCGACGCGGTGATGGTGGTTCCGGTTCCGATGACCCTATACCAGACTCCGGGGCCCGGTGCCGCGGCGACGCCGTCGCACGGCGTGACGGCCTCGGGCGTCGCGGCCGTCGTGTCGCCGAAGGTCTGTGAGGGAATGTTCAGCAGAGAAGCATCCTCGCACGCATCGGGGCTGCACTCTGCGTAGCCCGTTGCGCAGGTGCCTCCGTCGATGCAGGTCTGCGTGGTGGAGCAGGTCGGCGCGCATGCGAAGTTGTTCGGCGGCGAGCAGCAGTTGTTCGCGAGGCAACTGTATCCCTGGGGGCAGCCCTGGTTGCTCGTGCATGCGATCGCTCCACTGCACGACATGCCGGTAACGCAGATATCGCGCCCGTCCGTGTCGAGACCGCAATAGCAAGCGGCGACTTCGCCGCGCGCATCGTTACCAGATTGTCCCGTCATGGTGAGGGTCGATTGGTCATCGACCTGCGGCGCCGGCGGTTCGGGTGCGCGCGCGCGGATCGTCGCCTGCGCGGTTTCCCTTGTGATTGTACCGCTTGCGCCGGCGCGCACGGGCGGGGACGGCGTCGCCTTCGTGTCATCGTTGGCAGCGACCACGGCGGAAGCGATCGACGTCCGGATTGCCGCGTCGGGCGCGTCAACCGGCGCCGTCATGGCATGGCCGCCGGCGACCAAGAACGCGAAACCCGCAACAAGCAAGAGGCTCAGGTATCGTTGCATAGTGCTCACTCCCGGAGATGGCATTGCGCAGAGCGTCCCCCCAGACGCCGACTAAAGTGCAGTCTAACGTTTCGCCGCCGGCGATACAATGGAAAGTGGCGGCGGATTTGAGCCGGTGGCGGCCACTGTCTTCCGGTCGAAAAAAGTGCGCGAAGACAGGATGCCGAAAGTTATCGGTCGGCGGTTGGTGAGCGTTGCCGCGACCGAGGCTCGCGCCGTGTCGCTTCGGTACGCCGGACCGCTCGCTTCCGAGTTTCGATGCCCGCCGGATTCCGGCAGTAGTTTAAGGCTGGGGTGGGTCGATAAGCTATTCTAGGTTTTGAGAGACGCGGTTTGTCGGGCCGCTTGCCTACCGCTGAGCCCGCTCGTTGCCCGACGCTGGCGATTCTTGTCGCGCTTTACGTGCCGTCCAATTCTGCTGCAACGGAGGAAGACTATGCCCGAACAGAGTGTCCGGATCCTCGTTCGTTCCTCGGCGATGCTCCTTCTGGTCCTGGCTGCGTTGACCGCGTGCAATCCTGCGGCGGTCAGTGACGATGGCAACGACAACGCCGATCCGACTATCAACGACAACGACAACGACAACGACAACGACAACGACAACGCCGACCCAACCGTCAACGACAACGGGGGAGACGGTACCAACGACAACGGCGCTGACGACGATTCCGACGTGCTGACGGGTGGCCCGACGATTCTGAGGGAGTTCACCATCCCGATTCCGCTGTTTGCCGCCGACAGCGCATGGAATCAGCGTGCGGACGATGCCGGGGTGCTGCCCGAAAGCGACGATCAGATGCTCGCTTTCTACCGGGTCCTGCTCGGTGACAGCACGTCGCTGCACCCGCCGTTCGGTTACGACTTCCGATACCCCTACATGGGCGTGAACATCGATGCGTTTACCGTCCCGATCTTTGCCACCGGTGAGGGTGAGCTCCAGGTCCGGCTCGAAGATTACGATGGCGTGCCCGAGTATCCGAGCGAGAAATGGGACATTGACTTCGGTGAGGGCGACGAGGCCGGCCTCGGCGGACCCGTGCCCGTCCCCGCGCCTGCGGGTGACATCCGCCCCGCCGGCCCAGTCGGTGTCGAAGCCGACGGCCACCTCGTGCTTGTCGACCTATTGGGTATGACGGCGTACGACTATTGGACCGCTACCACCGCTCGGGCTGATGACGGAAGCAGCCTGGGCGCCGGCCAGGTCGCCGATACGGTGTATGCCGCCGGTGCGGTGGACTTCTTCGATCTGACGGGCTCAGCGGGCAATCCGGACGGCGTGTCGAGTGCGCGTGCGGCGGGTACTCCCTTGCTGGCCGGGCTGATCCTGCCCGAGGACGTGGCGGGCGGAGCGATCGACCACGCGTTGGCCTGCGCGATCCCGCGCAACCGGAATCTGTCGCCCGATCCGACGGCGCCGTTTAGTTCGGACTATTTCTATCCCGCCTCGACCACGGAGACGGACTATTATAACACGGACCCGCTCGCTTTGGCATCGGGGCAGCGGTTGCGATTGAAGGAGACGATTGTCGACGAAGACGGCGCGTTGATCGACGAAGCGGGGCTTGCGCCGGTCACACGGATGTTCCTGGAAGCACTGCGCAACTATGGTCTGTATATCGTGGACAACGCCGATGGCTTCACTCTCTACGCCGAGGACATTCACACGGGTAATCTGCTGGTTTCGGATGATGAGGTGAACGAGCTGATCGGTGCGCCGGCCGGTACACCGTTGTCGTCAGGCAAAACGAAGTGGCACGTCGTGCTCGACGCGCTCAACAACGACCTCGAGACGATCCCAGTCGCGTCGGGCCTGTGGTGGGAAGAGGGGCTCGAC
>JAJDDX010000259.1 GCA_029260055.1 Phycisphaerae bacterium | reverse complement strand
AGGCGGAAAAGGACTTAACTCGGGCGACGTTTTTCGTTAAGCTGTAGTATCATGATTAGCGACAGCCAGTCTGAGCCGTGCGAACTGCGTGAGTTATCCGAGGCGGTGAATACCATGCCGCCGTGGGTTTCAACGCTCCTGGGCTCGTGCGACGTGTCGGAAACTCCCGCTGAGGCGGACGACTACCCGATGCGCGTCGCTGAAGGGTCTCACTTCGCCCTTTCGAGCGTCACCGTGCCGGGCGCTCTGTCACTGCGTCCCCTGGAGTTTCAACGGGCCACGACGTGCGTTTACCATCAGATCGCTCGTGCGGTCGCCCGCTGCCGCGCGCCGCACCTGGTGCGATTCTGGAATCTCATCCCTCACATTCACGCGCGAATCGACGACGCTATGGACCAGTACATGGTCTTCAACGCCGGGCGTTTCGCGGCTTATCTCGATTGGTACGGCGACGAACGCGCGCTCGAACAACAGATTCCGACCGCGACCGGGATTGGACATCGCGCTACCGATCTTGTCATCCACGCGCTTTCGGCTGATCAACCGGGTAGGCACGTCAACAATCCGCGACAGCGGCGTCCCCACTGCTATTCGCGAGGGCACGGCCCGCTGCCACCCTGTTTCTCTCGCGCTACGATCGTCGAATCCGAATCGGAGGAGACGCCGGTCGTAATGGTCGCCGGAACGGCCAGCATACGCGGCCAAGAGTCGGTCCACATCGGCGACGCGGCCGCGCAGACCGAGGAGACTTTCCGGAACATGGCCAACGTGTTGCGCGTCGGCTGTGAGATGGCCGACCCCAATCAGGATGAGTGCCAGGCCGACGACGCCGCGCTGCTCGGACGATTCCGCGATCTGCGCGTCTACTGCCTCCGGCACGAAGATCTCCCGACCATACGGCGCTTGACCCACGAACACGTGCCTCATCTGACCGACGTGGAGTTTCTCCAGGCCGAGGTGTGCAGGCCCGAACTCCTCGTGGAGATCGAGGGCACAGCCAAGGCCGGCGTCGGCGTTCAGGACTCCTAGATCGTACATGGATCGACACGCCGCTTTCCTATGATCGCGGCTTTGAAATGGTCAGAGGGGAAACATCACCTGGACGAGCTTTCGGCCTGCCTATGTTCAAGTCGCCGGTAGGCCGCCTATTGAGTCGTCCCTGAAAGATCATTCGGAGTCTGTATTTGCAGCGTTTTTTGTCACATCGGTGGTGCGGAGATTGCAGGGTAGTCTAGCGATTGGTGCGAAAACCTTGCAATTTGAGTAGAGGCATGGAGGCCGTGATGAAGCCGAAATCCCAACGACGCGACGAATTCGAGCTGTTCCAAGCCCACTTCGATCAGCTGCTCAACCCTGACCACGAGCTGATCCTGCTTGCCAACCAGATCGATTGGCCCGGCTTGGACGCTGCATTCGCCGACTGCTATCAACCGGACATCGGCGCGCCCGGGAAGGCCATCCGGCTGATGGTCGGCCTGCAGTACCTCAAGTACACGTTCGACAGATCGGACGAGTCGGTGGTGGCGCATTGGGTGGAGAATCCCTACTGGCAATATTTCTGCGGCTACACGCACATGCAGCACGACTGCCCGATTCATCCGACAAGCATGACGAAGTGGAGGAATCGTGTGGGAGCCGAGCGGTTGGAGAAGCTGCTCGCGGAAACAATCTCCCTGGCCGTTCGCGAAAAGCACTTACCCAAGCAAGACCTCGCACGGGTCACGGTCGACACAACGGTTCAAGAGAAGAACATCACGCCCCCAACCGACTCCAAGCTGTTGTACCGGTGTATTGAGAAGCTCGTCGATGCGGCCAAGAATCGCGACATCCCGCTTCGTCAGTCGTACATTCGGGTGGGCAAGAAGGCGGCCATAATGGCTGGACGTTATGCTCACGCCAAACAGTTCAGGCGTATGCGCGGGCGACTACGCAAGTTGCGCACCTACGTGGGGCGACTGATTCGCGACATTCGCCGCAAAGCAACGGACATCGATGATGCATTGGGTGTCCTGTTGGATCGCGCGGGACGGATTCGAAACCAGAAGCCCAAAGACAAAAAGAAGCTCTACAGCCTGCACGAGCCGGAAGTTCAGTGCATAAGCAAGGGCAAAGCCCACAAGCGGTATGAGTTTGGCCAGAAGGTATCGGTGGCCACGACCAATCGCAGCAACTGGTTCGTAGCATCGCTGCTGTGTGAGAACAACCCGTACGACGGACATACGCTCACCGAAACATTGGAGACGGTGTCGCGTGTGACGGGGGTGGCCGTCACCGATGCGTATGTTGACAAAGGCTATCGAGGTCACGGCCACCTCGGTGAGACAGCGGTGCACATTGCTGGACAACGTAAGAAGAACATCCCGCGATCCGAACGAAAGCGGAGGCGTCGACGCAGCGCGATCGAGCCGAAGATCGGCCACCTCAAGAGCGATCATCGGATGCGCCGATGCTTCTTGGCAGGGCTGGACGGCGACGCAATCAACGCCGTGCTGTCGGCGGCCGGGTCGAACCTGCGCAAACTCCTGGGATTGCTCCGTGGCAACGGGCGGGGTCTGCCCTGCGCGCTAATCGAGCTGCTCACACGGCCTCAACTGCAGCTTATTTGCCGAATCAGGCGCGTGTTCAGGCCGTCCGGCGGCGTATTCGTCCCGGTTTGCTGACGGAATCGAAGGCCGAGCATCCCCAGTCAGCCAGCACGATCGGCCAGCGCCGCGCCCGCTGGACTGCAGCACGGTTTTTCAGGGACGACTATTGAGCCTCCGCTGGACGGGGAAGGATGAATTTCATGCGTTGCCTCATGTGCCTGCTGGTTATTGTTGTCTCTTTCGATCATCTACGTGCCGACACGCTCCGCGTCCCTGACGACCACGCCACCATTCAGGAAGCCATTGACGCCGCCATGCAGCTCGACGTGATCGAGGTCGCGCCGGGCCGGTACGAGGAGTCGATCAGCTACCATGCAAAACTGCTGACGATCACGAGCCAGAACCCGGATGACCCCACCGTGGTCGCATCGACGATCATCGCAGGCGTTGGGCCCAAGACCGTCATCTTCTCCGGCATCGAGGATGAACGGGCCTCGCTCGTGGGCTTGACCATTGAAACCCAAGGAGCGTACGGAATCTACGGAGAGGGATGCCTGGCGCCGATCGATCGTTGTTCCATCATCGGCGGCAGCGACGCCGGCATCTACAATGTGCGCGGTCCGATCACGCGATGCACGGTTACCGGTTGCGGCAGCGGAATCAAGGCCTGCAACAGCACCAGCATCAGTGACTGCATCCTCATGGACAACGGCTATGGGATTCGAGAATGCAGCACCACTGAGGTCGAGCGTTGCAGGATCAGCGACAACGCCACGGCGGGCGTCTACAGCACTACTGGCTCGCTCATCAACTGCCTGGTATCCGCCAATGGTGGCTACGGTTGGTACGCTGGAGCTAGCAGCTCGATCCGCAACTGCACGTTCGTCGGGAACGGCAATCGCGGGGTATCGGCTACCACCTCGTCGGTCACCGTGACCAACTGCATCCTATGGGACAACGGCCAGTTCGGCGCAGGAAACCCGACAATGACCTACTCCGCCATCCAAGGCGGGCACGCCGGCATCGGCAACATCGACCAGAACCCTCTGTTCATGACGCCGGGCTACTGGAAGGGCAACAACTGGACAGAGGGGGACTACAGGTTGCCCGCGGTCTCGCCGTGCGTGGGCGCCGGAGACCCGAGCTTCGTGTCCGAGGAACTCGATCACGAGGGAAACCCGAGGGTTGTTGGCGCGAGGGTGGACATCGGCGCATACGAGTACGCGGATTGTACGGACGGAGCTGACTTCGACGGCGACGGCACGCCGGACGTATGCGATGCGGACGTTGACGGCGACGGTGTCCCCAACGCGGCAGACCTCTGCGATTACACACCTGCAGGCGCAAGCGTCGAGCCCGACGGCACGCTCGCCGTTGACGCCGACGGCGACTGCGATGTCGACTTGGCCGACTTCCAGATCATGCAGTTGAGAATGACCGGACCTATGGACTGATCGCGCAACACACCGATGCCAGTCATCAGCCCGATGCCGATGCTCGACAGCGACGCAGCATGCTCGTAGAAAAAGTTAGGGTCGAATTCACAGGAGAGAAGTTGATGCCGTCTCCCGATCAATCGCCCCCCAGGATATGCCTCATCTGCAAGGAAGATTGCTCTTCCCGCGCGCGCGTCAAGGACAAGGCGGGGAACTACTACTGCCAGACGTGCTACGAACGCGCGAAGGAGGAGCGGGCCGCCCGAAAGCAAGGCGCCGCTCAAAAGGCAAGCGTCGCGGCTGCAACTCCGCCGCCGCCACCAGCGCTGGACCCTCTTCCGATGGATGACGGCTTTGATGCGCTCGCAGCCGCCGCGGCCGAGGCCGCCGCCGCTACGCCCGTAGAAGCGCCGCGCCCCGCCGCCCCCGTCAAAGCCGCGCGACGGGTCGTGCCCCAAGCCGCCCCCGTCAAACGCGAGCGCAGCATCGGCGTACCCGACGCCCTGAAACAACCCTGGATTGCCTTCGTGGCTCCCCTGTTGGTCCTGGGAGTGCTGTTCATTCCTGCGAGCGGCAATGAAGAACTGGCCTCGCTGTTCCTCGTCCCGCAGCTTCTTTTTGGCTTCGCGGTGGGGGTGCTCGTCCTGGTTCAGGCCTTCCGGGAGGGTATCGTGACTGGGATCCTGACCTTCATACCCATCTACGCTCTCTACTTCGTGTTCTCGGTGAACCAGAACGCGTACTTGAAGGGGCTGTACGGCGCCGCCATACTCGGCTATGTGGCCAGCTTCTGGGTCGGTCCCGGCTTGGCAGACTCCATGCCGGCCTCTTCCGGGTACTGATCGCCATCATGGGCGCTCGTGCGACACGCTTGTGCTGTGAAACGCCCCCCCTTTCGCCGGCTGCTCGTGGGGCCGTCGAGCCGTTAACTTCTTGACTTGTACTCGAATCAATGGGTCGGCTGTTCGTCCGCTGGGGCACCCGCGGGCGAACGGCGATCGGCGAATCGCACCCCGATTCTGAATTGCAGATCCGTCTTGCGGCAGTACGTCACGAGCCCGTTGACGGTTTCCATATCCGCATGCGCGTCGCCCGGCGGGTGCAACCTCACACAGGCGGATATCGGAAGAGCCGCTGCCGACAGGAGGCACACCCCGGCTGCGCTCACGTCTCGGACCGCCACATCGATCGTGCCGCCGTCGGCACCTTCGACGATATCGAGTTGACAGGCCGCGTCCGCCGCGAGAAACCGGGGTCGGTTTCGACGTTCCTTTTCCACTCGTTCGGTTTGGGCGACCTCTTTGCCGATCGTGGCCCAGAGCCCTGTCGTCTTGCGATGATGGCTGATGTCTTCAGTCTCAATCATGGCCCGGGCTCTCCCAGGATGCCCCGCTGGGCGCAGACCAACGTGAGAAACTCACTCAGCAATTCAGTCCGCACGACGGTGGCATCACCGAGTTCCGTGGTCTCGCCTTCGCGCCCCTCCACGGTGGAGAAGATCTTCGTACCGATGACGGGCACGTCGTGCGTCTCGGCGATGAAGGCGATCCCATCCGTCGACACGTCGACAAGCCAGCCGCACGAATCCTCGGGCGCAGTCGCTTCGCCGAAGCGAATGACGTCCGCGGCATCCGTTCGAGTCGACTCTCGGCGCTCGGGCTGGTCGCGATCTTCGGGTTGTGTGTCGTACGTATCGCGGGCATGAATCGGTCCGCCCTCGGCCCAGGAAGCGTCCTCGATCTCCTCGAGCACATCGCCCTCTTGCCAGCAGAGAGCGTCGAGGTTCCCCTCCTTCGCCATGGAGTCGAAAATACCATGAGCGGCCGCCACGCTGATCTCGCGTCCGGACTCCAGCTCTTCGTCGCCGCAAGCCACCCAGCGCTGGTAGAGAAGACGGGCTAACTGCTCATCGGACAGATCTTCAATCGGCCACCCCAACCGCCTTAGCGACCCTCGCAACCATTCCATGACAGCCCTCTCGCGTCGTCGGTCTGACCAAACATCAGGCCCGCACGGCTGTGCCGGCAACCTCTGAGAAGCCGAGACAACGACATACCGGCTTCGTCCCGGGGACAGCCCGGACGATCGGCGCGCCACAGTTTTCCGCAATGTACCCTCAGAGGACGTGCCGAACGTCTTGCCGAACCCCGACGTGCTGCCTCATTCCTCCGCCGGTAGCATGATCGGCGCTGTGACTTTCCCGCTTAACATCCCGCGAGCCTTGCCCCGCCCGAAAAGAACGCGGATACGCATCCGGAAATCGCCGTGCCATTCGCTCCGGTAAAAGGTGTAGGGTGCTGGCGTCAACGCGCACCGCCGTGCCGGTTACGCCGGTCAAAGGCCGAGAACGTCGCGTGCAGCCGTCCGCAAAGAAAAAACTCTTGTGCGGGCGATTCGAACAACTAGGGTCATCCCGAACCCTTCGAACGATCAAATTGGCAGCGCACGCCGCCGGGCTATAATCCGATTCGTCAGGACACACGTGATCGGAGGAGGACTTTGTGTGAGCTCGACCGCTTCGCGGACTTCGGACTACGATGTGCTCATCGTCGGCGGCGGCCCGTCCGGCGCGACGGCTGCGATCGTCCTCGCCCGAGCGGGCTTTCGCGTACTGGTGATCGAGCGTTCGGCGTTTCCGCGCTTTCATGTGGGCGAGAGCTTCCTTCCTCGCAACCTCACGCTCCTGCGCGATCTCGAGCTGGAATCTGCACTCAGTAAGCTCACGCGCGTACCGAAGTACGGAGCGGAATTCGGCTTCGGCAACGGACGTGCCACGGCGAAGATCTCGTTTGACATGGGCCTCGTGGGCGGTGAGGTCGAAACCTTCAACATCGAGCGTGCCCCCTTCGACGCCATGCTGCTCGACACCGCCCGTGATGCCGGCGCCGAGGTCACCGAGAACGCCGCGGTACGGCGCATCCTCTCGCTCGCCGACGGCCACGTCGAAATCGAGGTCGACGGGCGCCGAGTTTCCGGGCGGCACCTCATCGACGCCAGCGGCCAGGCCACGCTTGTCGGTAAGCACCTCGAGATGCGCCGCGGCTTCGCCCATCACCGCAAGGTCTCCTACTTCGGCCATTACGAGAACGTCCAGCGCCTGTGCGGAAAAGAGGCGGGGTACCCGACGCTCGTGATGTGCGACGAGGGCTGGTTCTGGCTCATACCGATCGACGAAAAGCGCACCAGTATCGGCCTCGTGCTTGACGCGGATGTCGCCCGCCAGGTTGATGTGCCGGCACCGCACATGCTCGCGTGGGGCGTCGAGCGTTGCCCGCTGGTTCGTGAGCGAGCCGTCGACGCGGTGGCGCCCGATACCAATCATGTCATCGCCGACTTCAGCTACACGTGCCACCCCTACGCGGGCCCCGGCTTCTTTATGGTCGGTGACTCGGCCGTCTTTTACGATCCGATCTTCTCAAGCGGCATCTGCCTGGCGATGATGGCGGCCGCCGAGGCGGCGGGCGCGATCAAGGAGATGCTCCGCGGAATCACCGCTCCCGCCAAGGCCCGCAAACGCTATGCCAAGCTCATCAAGAATAGCTCCAGCGCCTACTTCCGCCTGGTGAATCACTACTACGATCATTCGTTCCGCGAGATGCTCCTGAGCGGCCCCGCCCCGCTCGGCCTGGATCGCGCGGTCATCTCCGTCCTGGCCGGGCACGTGTTCCCCAAGCCGGCCTTCTCGCTCAGGTGGCGGCTTCGCCTTCTCGACTTGATGGTCAAGGCGAACCGGCGACTTCCGCTCGTAGCCCGGCATGAGAGGTTTTCTCTGCTGTCGCCGGGCCGAGACCCCGTGCGGTCCGCGCCATCCGCCGCCGGCATGTAGCCGGCCTCGCCATGAGGCCCCGCGGACATCCGCAGGCGCTTGAGGGTCCCCGCGCACCGTCTTACCATACAGCCGAGCGTGGAGCCGCACGGTGGGTCTCGATTACGCCACGCCGGTCGTCGGATTGCGGAGCATAGCTGCATGGCCCTCGAGCTAATACGACGCCTCAGCGAACACGCGCGGGATCGCCCATCAGCCTCCGCATTCGAGTTGGTCGACTCCGCCGGGCCGTCACCCACGGTTCTTAGCTATAAACAACTGCATCGCGCGTCCCAGGCGTTGGCCTCGCGCATTCGCCGAGAGCTTCCGCCGGGCCGCGTCATTCTGCTCTGCTATCCCAACCGACTGGAATACGTGGTCTCGTTCTTCGGTGTCATGGCGGCCGGCGCGACGGTGTTCCCGGTGCATCCGCAGCTTTCAGATGAAGAGCTCCGGACGGCCGCTCGGCGGTCCCGTGCGGCCGCCGTGCTGGGGAAGGACGGAGCGATCGAAGTGCTTGAACCACTGGGCATCGTGCGACTCGAATGCCCGCTCGATGTGGCACCCGCCACCGAACCAGATCTCGATGCCAGTGATACTGCCTGCTTGTTGCTACAGAGTTCCGGCACAACGGGGGACCCCAAGATCGTTCAGCGCAGCGGGCTATCCGTCGACGCGGTCGCCCGGAACGTGGCCTGCAGTGTCGGTTTGACGACCAATGACCGAGTGCTTGGCGTCGTACCGCTCTGTCATTCGTACGGCGTCGAAAACGGTCTGGTCGGGCCGGTTCACGCGGGCGCCTGCGTTCGGTTGTGCCGACAGTTCGACACGGGCGTAGTGCTGTCCGAGCTAACGAGCGGCAGAGCCTCTGTCTTTCCCGGCGTGCCGTCGATGTTCGAGATGCTCGCTCCGACCGCCCCCACTGCCGATACCGACGGGTCGGTCGACCTGCCGAATCTGCGGAGTGTCTACTCAGCCGGCGCCTTTCTGCCGGAATCCGTCTTCCGCTCGTTTCTAAAGCGGTTCGGAGTCAGGATCGGGCAATTGTTCGGCATGACGGAAGTCGGGTCGGTCACCTTCCACGACGCCAACGCGGATGACCATGATCCGGGAAGCGTCGGGCTACCGATGGAGGGAGTCCGTGCGATGATCGTGGACTCGGAGCGCCGCTGCCTCGAAGAGCCGCTGGAACCGGGCGCCGAGGGTGAACTTGCCATCTCCGCCCCCTCCATGTTGACGGGATACCTTCGCGAGGAGGACGACGAATGCGAACCACCCTCGATGCTTTGTGACGGCTACTTCTTCTCCGGGGACCTGGCGAAGATGGACAAACGCGGTCGCATCACAATCACCGGCAGGCTCAAGCTCGTGGTCGACATCGGCGGCATGAAGGTGAACCTGCTCGAAGTGGAAGAGGCCCTGAAGTCCCACGCCGCCGTGGATGACTGTGTGGCGGTCCCCGTGCCGGTTAGCGAGACGGTGTCGCGCCTCAAGGCATACGTCATCCCCACGGACCCCGCGTGCGAGCCGGATCCCGCCGAGCTCCGCCACCATCTTCGTACGCGGCTCAGCGCCCACAAGATCCCGCGGGTATTCGAAGTGTGCGACTGCTTGCCGCGATCGCCGACGGGCAAAATCCTTCGACATCGGATATAAGCACGTCCATGATCATCCGATCGCTACCCGTAGGCGCTCTACTCCTCGCGGTACTGACAACCGGCTGTGCGAGTGAGCTTCCCGCATATCAGTGGGTCGACCACGACACAGCCATGCGCGACATCGCGGCGCGGGCGGATGCGGTCAAGACGCTGACGGCTCGATGCAGGATCATACTTCAGTCGCCCGATGGCGGCTCGACGCAACTCGAAGGCGTCATCGCGACTAGTCGCCCTGACCAACTGCGCTTGCGCGCCTGGAAGCTCTCCCAACCGGCGTTCGATCTGACCATCACGGCGGACGGACTTTGGGTCTTTGACGGCGATACCGAGCATCCGCACGACGACCTTCCAGCGGACCAGGGGTTCGCATGGCTCGCGAGTGCCCTCGAAGCGCTCGGCGGGATCGTCGTGATTTCTCCCACCGAGCGGGCCTCCCACGTGGATCGCAGAGGCGGCGCGACGCACCGGATTCAACGCCCGATCAATGAGGGCGGTGGCGTGCTGACGTGCGATCTCGATCGGAGGACATTGACGTTCCGACAGTGCATGGTTCAAGACGGTAACGGCTCTTTATTGGCTGGCATCATCTTCGACCGCTACCGCGTGACGGACGACGTCGTTCATCCGGGCCGCATCGAGGCGTCGTCCGGTGACCGCACGATCACGGTGCTGGTGGACGATGTCGAGATCAATCCCGAGTTGCCGGCATCGGCGTTCGTACCGCCTCCAAGAGCCACCAAGAAACGATGAAAGAGCTCCGCGCTGGCAGATTGGCACGCCTTGTTTCGGTGGCGGCTCGACGCCCGCGGACGACTCTCGCGATCGCGGCCGCGTGCACGGCCCTTGGCGTTGTCGGCGCGGCGCGCATCCGGCCGGAGGTGTCGATCCAAGGCATGCTCTCCGAGGACAATGCGTCCGCCCGAGCACTTGCGAACGTCGCGGACGAATTCGCCGTGGCGGATGAGCTGGTCGTCCTCGCCGAAGTGCCATCCGTGTCCGCGCTGATGCCCGCGGAGACCCGGAGCCGGCTGCTCGGCTTCGCGCGGCGTCTGAGCGATGCGCTGCTGTCCCCCGCCACGCCCGGCACTCGGTGTGCGGCGGTCAGCTATCGAGCGTTACCGCAGCTCCGGGATTTCATTCAGGCTGAAGTGGTCCCTGCGGGGCTCCACTACCTCGACGAGGGGCAGCTCGCGAACCTGCGAGCGCGTCTTTCGCTAGACGGCTTCCGGCAACAGTTCCGCCGCAACGAGGAACTCATCACTACGCCAGGGCCGGCGGGTAGCGGGCTCGCCAAGACCATCCTGAAAGACCCGTTGCGGCTGCACGAGTTCTACCGACGTGGCGCGGCGCCGAAAGGATCTTCCTTCGCGCGCGCCGACGAGGCCGAACCGCTTCTCTCGATGGACGGTCACGCCATTCTGGTGCGCATCACCGGCGATAGGCCCGTGAGCGACTTGGAATATGCCAAGTTTCTGACACAACACGTACGGAGCGTCGTGCAGCAGGTAAACCTGGACGGCTTGTCGATCCGTTACACCGGCGCGTACGAAATCGCGACGACGGCCGAGCGGCGCATCCGTGCCGACATGATCCGGAGCATCACCTGGTCCGTCATCCTGCTGTTTGTGCTGTTCCTGCTCGTGTACCGGAACATCGCGGCGTTTCCATTGGCGGCGACACCCGTGGCGGTGGGTATCGTGATCGCCTTCGGCGTCAGTTCACTCGGTTCGGCACATCTAACGCCCATCGTAGCGGTGATCGGCGCACTGCTGGCCGGGCTCGCCATCGACTCTTGCGTGCACTTCCTGTCGCACTACACCCGGCAGCGCTCCGGCGGAGCGAACAACGATCAGGCTCTCGTCGCAACCCTTTCGACTGTCGGTCCCGCCATGGCAGCCGCCTGTGTGACATCCATTGTCGGGTTCCTGGCGATATCCCAATCCAGCGTGCGTGGGCTTCGTGAGTTCGCCATCCTCGGGGCGCTCGGGCTCGGTTGCGCTCTTGTAGCAGCTTTCACCGTGCTTCCGGCCCTGCTGACCGTCGCCACGAGCGGGGCCAAATGCACGGCAGAGCCTCGTTTGCGACGGGGATTGATTGAACCGCTACTGTCACGCCTCCTTCGCAACCCGCGCAGCAGCGTCGCCCTATCCTTGCTCGCAGTCGCGTTGTGCATCTCCATGGCCGCGCTGTCGCCGGAGGGCATGCTGCGGTTCGGGGCCGATGTCGACGCCATGCACCCGGAACCGAATCCGGCGTTGGCGGCACAATCCGCGGTCGCCGAGCGGTTTGAGCTGCCGGCGGAGTCTCTGCTTATCCATCTGACCGCCGACTCATCTCAGCAGCTCGTCGCTCGCGCACACCAAGTCCAGGCTCGTTTACGCCGCCAGGACTCCGACAGCCACCAAGCATTCGACACCTTCGGCCTCGCCTCACTCCTGCCCGACCCGGCGCTGCGTTCATCGACTTCCGACCGCCTCGCGCAGTTCGATCCCGACCAAGTTATCGCGGACTTCGAGACCGCCCTTTCCGACAGCGTTTTCAATCCGGATGTCTATTCCGACTACAGGGCGTTCCTCCGACGGTTCCTGTCGGCGGATGCAACCTCCGCGCCCACCGTGGCGACATTGCTCGGCTACCCGGCGCTGGCGCGGCTACTGCTGCCCCGAACCACATCCGATTCGGCCGATCCGTGGCAAACGATCACCCTCGTCCACGCTCACGAGCCGCTGGAAAGCCGTGACGCGCTTACAGCCATCATCGACACCATCCGGACGGCGATTGCGGATGTACCCGGCGCCACGCTGACCGGCCTGCCCGTGCTCGGACACGACACTGAGAAGATGATCCGCCATGACCTTGCGAAACTGCTTCCGATCGCGGGTGGCGTCGTGTTGGTTTGGCTGGGCTGCTTCTTCCGCCGCGTCACAGACACAGTGCTGGCACTTCTCCCGACGCTCTTCGGTTTGTCATGCCTGCTCGGTGTGATGGCGCTGATCGACCTACGCCTCAACACCGTCAATCTCGTGGGGTTGCCCTTGCTGATCGGCATCGGCGTCGATGACGGCATCTTCCTCGTATCTCTGGCGAGGACGATCCGACGAGCCGGCACAACCTCGACCGACCTCGCCGACCACTTCGGCACCGGGTGCCACGCCGTACTCATGACCACAGCGACGACCCTGGTCACGTTCGGGACCCTCGTCTTCACGTCCGTCCCGGCTATCCGCTCGCTCGGCATGTTGCTCGGCATCGGGATGGCCGCCTGCTTCGCGGGCACCCTCTTCCTCCTCGTGCCGATTCTGGCACTCAGGCACCGTAACGGGACCGCACAGTAGCCCCGTTTTTAGCCCGGCAGGGGCGTTGTCGCCTTGCCGACTCCTCGCAGCCCCCCGCACGCCGAGGTCCGGTGTCGCTTCCGGCGGCATCGTGCCGATAAGAGCTGACTACTGTGGCGGGTGATCCGCGCCTCGTGGTCGCGCCATCCGCAATCAGCCATGGAAGGGTGCAGACATGAAACGCTTTCCCCTTATCGCCGCGTGCGTCGCTTGCGTGGCCGTGTCCGGCTGCCTAGCCGGCGGACGCAGCAACCTGACGCCGGGCTCGGCGAAGCGACACCTCAGACCGGGTGTCACGCATCAAGCCGAGGTCGTGCAGGTCTTCGGGCCGCCGAACATCGTCACGTTCCGAGACGGCGGGGAGATGTGGGTTTACGACAAGGTATCGAGCCATCAGGCAAACTCCGCATTCGCAATCGGAGGAATGGGAGGAGGCATCGCGACGGCCGGCGCCGGCGGCGGGCTGATCGGTTTCGGCGCGTCGGGCAGCTCCCGATCGGAAACGACGGTGATGCTGATCGTTTATTACGATCAAAACGATGTCGTGGCGGACTACAAGTTCACGCAGACGAAGTTCTGACTTTCGCTCCCGAGGTCCCCGGGTACAACCATGCACCATCCGATTTGCAGAACGTCGCTGGTCTCGATCCTAGTGCTGCCGCTGATGACGGCCTCCGGTTGTGCGCTGTCGCGCAGCCAAGCGGAACTCAAGTTCCTCGAAACGCGCGAGATCCGAAGCCCCTATGCGTCCACCTACGACGGTGCTTTGAACGCCATCTTCAGCCTCGGCATGACCATCGAACACTCCGACAAGGCGTCGGGCGTGATTACCGGCCAGTCGGGCGACTATGCCTACCGTGCCAACCTCACGAAGAAAGAGAAGAAGAAGAACCCGGTCAAGAAGGTCACACTTCTTCTTCGCCCGCGCGGCAAAGCCGCGACGCAAATCCGCATGAAAGTCCTCGTCAACGAGAAGCAGCAACTCGATCGCAAGCTGATGACGGCCCTATGGCAGCGCATCGCCCGCGAGGTCATGCTCGATGAGGGGCCATCCAACAGGCGTGCCTCGCGCGGGCGTTGAGCCTAAACCTCGCGTCGGAAGGCCTTGTCCGTAGGCTTCAACCCGAATAGCCTCGCCAACCGCGGCGACGAATCGGCCATCCGCCTGCAAAGGTAAGACCAGCGAGATTCCGGACCCAGGCACCACCGCGGCGGCCACGTCCGTCTTATGAGGTACGCAGCGCGGTTCCGCCAGGACGCCACCTCACGAAGGTAGTACCACTGCCCAAGACCGGCCGAGTCATCGATGTCAAAGTCGAAGATCGCCTCTTTGCGCCATCGCCGCCGAAAGCATCCCCAAGCCCGCCGGCCCGACGGCGCGAGATCCGATGCGATCGGCACGTTGTCGATCGTACCGAACAGGTCCTGCGTAAGCTCAACCATGTAAGCCAGCGATCGCGACACTCTGAGATCATCTGCTCGCCGCACGATCCGATCCCAATCCAGGCCGTCAGCCCCGATCGAGAGCATCAGGCGGAAGTCGACGAACCAAATGAGGCGCGAGAACTGGTGTTTGTTCGCGTGCATCGCGTGGTAGACGACGGCGTCCTCTCGTGACATCGTCGGTACTACGAGTTCGCCGATATGCTCTGAGCGAACTCGCTCCCAGATATCCTCGCAGCGCAGCGGTACGCCAATGTTGAAGAGGCGAAAATGGACCTCCACCGGCGTGCCGCACGGCGACTCGTACGCGACTTGCGCCACGTAGCTCGCCATGTGGACGATCTGCCCGGGCGACAAGCCGGGGGCCATGACGACCATCGGCCTCAACGGCAGCCCGAGTTGATCGAACGTGCGCGCGACCACCGGCCAATCCTGTTCGCTGACAAGAAGGTCTATGTCGCCCGCCGGACGCAGTTCCGGTGCCGGATACAGGGCCGCCAGAGCCAGTCCCTTGACCACCAGTGCCTCGACACCGCTTTCCCGCAGTGCGCCCAGCAGAGATGCCAGTAGCGACATGTGGCGCTGCGCAGCCGCCTTCGCCTCGACACTCGCGAAGGCGAGCGCGCGCACAACGTCACGAGGCACGGCGTCCACGTCCGACGTCGGAAGCTCCGTCAGGGCGTGCTGAAGCATGGGCAAGACGTGGTGCGTGGCGCCGCGTGCCAAGAGCCAGACCCAGTCGATCGGTTCTCCCAACAGCGCACGCAACGACTCACGCGTCGCTGCTGTGGCCGGCAGCGTACAGCCGACCCTCATCAGAGCTCGCGCCGCGTCTCGGCCCGCGACCCTAGGAGAATCGCTAGTGTGGACGGGCGTGGACATGGGGGTTCCCGTCGTTTGGGTCGCCGTCGACGCGAAAGTCGCGATCCTCGCTCAGCATTCGCCACCGTCGGTCGTATCTCCGGAAGCGGCATGCTGTTCCACCAACCGAGCCACTTCGGAGATCCTCGCCATACCCGGCTCTCGGGCAAGGCGACAGACGGGCACCTGGTCGACCAGGCGAACGCACTGCGGAAACTGGGCGGCCGCGGCGCCGGTCAACTCCACGACACGCGACACGACTGGGAACGTATGCCGAACCAACTCGACCAGCGCTTCGCTCGGCGCAAGGTCCACGATCTCGTCCTCGTCCCGTCTGGCAAGCACGTAGATTCGCTTCAGGGGAAGCACGTCTTGCACGAATGCGTCCTCGAGGCGCCGGCCACGTTTGTCGGCCGCCGGATCGAGTATCGGCATCGCTTCAGGGTCGCCGCCGAACCGCGAAATCGAATCCGGAAAGAGCTTGATCTGCGGGAACCCGGGATGGACGACGGGGGCCTCCGTGCCGAGCATCTCGATGGCAGCAATGTCGTCGGTGACGAGCTTCGCACCGCGGTCGTGCATGGCGGCCACCATCGTCGACTTGCCCCAACCCGAGCCTCCGACGAACGCAACCGCACCGCCATTCAGCCCGACCACGCCCGCATGGAGCACAGCGAATCCACGTTGATGGAGCACCACGGCAAGTGCGGCACCCAGGATGACCAAACGAATGACCCGCTCATCCGCATCCGGCAACGGATCAACAATCACCTCGCACCCGTCGCGTACGGCGATCGTTCCTACATCGCTCCAGTACAGATAAGCCTCGGTCGGTGTGGCGGCGAAACAGCCGTCGTCGAATCCAGCAGGAATGCTCGCGCTGAGAGGTCCGCGCCGAACCCGAACATCGGCCTGTGACTCTGCGGGAATCGCCTCGGGCAGCTCAAACTCGGATGCCACAGTTAGACCGTAAGCGCGGTATGAGAACATGCACTTCCCGAATTCACCGCTGAAACCGCCCCCGCAGCGCACACAACAAGCGACCCCAGGGGCCATACCTGCCACGTCCCGTGCGGCGCCTACGAAAGGTCAGCCGAGCCGTGCGCCTACTAGCTGTGCTTTCGCAGGGATGTATACGGCGACTCACGGCTGGTGCCGTCGGTTCCGCCGCGCGTAATCTCGGTCAGCGTGCCGTGAACCGTCAGTTTTGGCTTGCGATACGGCTTCTTCGTGTCGGCTCTCTTGTTGTTCTCAGCCTTCATGCTTTCGCCTCGTCCGTGGTTGAAAGTCGTGCGACCATCGGCACCGGATCCGACAGCCATTTTCACCGGAAATCCAGTATAGCCTTGCGCGGGGCGCAAGCAAGGGAATTCCGCCCTGCCACGGGGCGCCCGATTCCGTTCCGCCTACGCGCCGGGGGTCATGAGCTCGGCCCTTGCCCCCTCAGCCACATCGCCAGCGTCGCTGCCGTGAAGACCGAGTAAGCGTCTCGAATGCCCGGCTGCCCCACAAAGCGGCGGTAGATCGCCTGAAGTGCCGCGGAATCGATGTAGGGCTCGATCATCTCGGATCCCCCCAATATGACGTCGTCGAGCCGGTCTCGCTCATGCGAAAGTAAGGCCTCGGCGAAGTTCCTGTTGGGGTTGCCCTTGGATCCCCGATCGCGGACCGTACGTGGCAGGATGTCGCCCATCGCCCGCCGAACGATGACACGGTTGAGACCCCGATCCATTCGCTGTTCCCGGGGAAGCGCAACGCAAAGCTCCACGAGCCGCTTGTCGAAGAATGGATAGCGGCCTTCAATCCCGAATGCCGCGTTGGCAATGTCAGCGAATTCCATCGCCGAGGGAACCATGCCCTCCTCGAAACTGAGGATGTGGTCCCGCTTGGCCGATTGCGCCGCCCGGTAGCGCTCGCGCTGGGCCTCGAGCCGCTCTGCGAACCCGATGCGATTCGCGAAGTCCGGGTTCAGCGGCAGTTCGATCGTGTGCCCCAGCGCATCGGCGCCGCGGAATCTGTGCCAGGCCCGAACAAGGGGCTCCGGAGCCAGCGGCTGTGCCACCCACCGAGCGAAAACGCGAAGCGCGGCGTTGGGACCGTAATAGTAGTGCCGCGCAAGCCCGAAGACCTCACGTGCCAGGCTGGCCCATTGCCCTGTCCGCGCCACATCCGCCAGGTAGCGAAACGAATAGGACACCGTCACGTCACCACCGTTACCGTCGAGCATTACCTTGACGCCGCGGTCACGCGCCATGCCGCGCAGTACCCACCCGATCGAGGAGAAGGGGTTATCCGACGGCTCGTCGAGATACCGCGACATCTCGTCGAACTGAGACAGCGGACCGACGCCGTCCCCTTCGAGGAAATGCGGCTGGATAGCACCGCGCTGAACGACGGCGTCAATGTAAGGTCGCTCATCCGATCGAGGCGTCAAATCGTCGTAGACGGCCGAAAAGGCATTCCATGGGACGTCGCCGGTGCGACGAAACAACCCGACCGCGGCGCACGCAATCACCGAGGAATCGAGTCCGCCACTCAAGGTCGAACCGCTGAGTACCGCCGAACGGAGCCGGCACCGCATCGTTTCAAGGAACAATTCGCGAAACGTACACGCGTAGTCCTCATCCGAGTTCAACTGAAGCTCTCGATCGGGATCGAGACGCCAGTAGCGTCGCGAAGTAGCGCCATTGTCGTCGATCTGCATGTAGTGCGCCGGCGGCAGGCGCAGCACGTCGTGGAAGTACGTAATCTTCGAGTCGTTGAAGATGTCGCCCAGGTAGTCGCCGATGCGCGTCTCGTTCAGCCGGCGCGGCACATCGGCGAGCGTGAAGAGGGCCTTCGGTTCGGATGCGAACGCGAACAAGCTCCCCGGCTCATGGAAATAATAGAACGGCTTGATCCCTATGTGGTCGCGCGCACAGAAGAGCCTGCGCGTGACTCGATCCCAGATGGCGAATACGAAGTCTCCGACAAGCCGCTCAGGGCACTTCTCGCCCCACTTCGCGTAGGCTTCGAGGATCAACGCGCTGTCAGTGATCACGTCACCGGTCGAACGCTGCAGTCGCAAGGCGGCGATCAACTCGTCGCGGTTATCGATTCGTGCATCCGCTGTCAACACGAAACGCTCGCCACCGCCGGCCGCCGGAAGCCGCTCGCCCACCGATTCCGGTGTCGTCACAAGATGGCAGTGGCCCAGTGCCACCTGATCATCCAGCCAGGTGTCGGAGCCGTCAGGGCCACGATGGGCAAGACTCGTGACCATCGCTTTGATGGTCGCTCGGTCGGGCTTGCGTCCGTCCAAATAGAAGACACCCGCCATTCCGCTCATCGCTGGTCCCACTCCATATCAGGAAGCCCGGCGTAGCGAGCGTGAACGTCCGTGCCGCCCACGACGACGCGTCCGCCGCACTCGACCCATGCGTGCGCCTCGAACCTGCCGTGCTCATCTCGACCTACGCCCAGACGGAAAGCGGCCGGCTGCCCGCATCGCAACAACAGAACCTGTGCCGTAAGTGCCTGCGGGAGGCAGTTGGCCTTCGGCACATATCGCGCGGCCGTCTCCACCGCCCAGCCAACCGCATCGACGACACCTTCGTCCGCGTTCGCCACCGCGGCTTTACCTCGCGTGAACCGTCGAAGTATCCGGCGAAGCGTGTGGAAGGGCACGGTCCAGAGTGCCAGTCGCATAGCCGAAAGAAGCATAAAAGTGGTCAGAAGAAGCGTGCGGTCGCGCGGAGATAGCCGCATGAACCTACGCAGACGGTTCATCGCGAATCTCGACTAAACCGTGCCCAGCCAGTTCCGCCAGAAGTGTGAGCAGATCGCGCTCGGCCTCGTCCGCGGCCACGTCGTACTCACGAACGATCGCGTCTCGTACGTCGGCCACGCACACGGGCTCACGGATCAAGGCCCAGACCGTGGCCCCGACCCCGTCGAGTCCGAAGTACGTGTTCTTCTTCAGCCCGAGTATGACCGCTTCTTCGCCGAGTTCGGACGAGACCTGTTCCTTGGTCGCCACCACGACGGACAAGCACGTGATTGCCGGTTGTTCACTCATGCGCGATCGACGGCTCCTGTTGATTGATCCTGAAAACCGAGCGTCCCGGGGGCTCGCGGGCGCATTATACACTTTGCCAGCCGACCGCCAGCGGACCGCGCCGCCCATCCCGCCGCGTGAGCCCGGCTAGAACGAACCCAGAAGCCCGTCGCGTTTCGCTTTTCCGATCGCCAGATGACAACAGTACGCCGCAAGCGGCAGGCCGATGGCCGCGAAACCTACCAGCACCGCCAGATCAACCGATACGTCGGAAAGGCCGGCCCCCTTCAATACCGTCATCCGAATCCCGTGATAGGCGTAAGTCATCGGTAGCACGGCTGCGATGCGCTCGAGCCAATCGGGAAGCAGCGCCACGGGAAAGTAAGCACCCGCGACAAGGGCGGCAAGCTCCGTCACGAGCCAGCGGATCGGGTCGCCTCGCTTGATCACCAGGATGATCCCGGTCGATAGAATCCCGAAAACGCTGTAGGCCGCCACCGTAGCAAGCAGCAGCACCAGGCCCGCGGGCCAGTTGGCATGACTCAGGTCGGCCCCGAACAGAACCACGCCGAGCGCGATCATCACGACGGCCTGGCCCATCTGAAACAGTAGCTCCCAGATCGCCGGCAGAATGAGGATCCAGATGGGTCGCACCGGACAGGCGAACATCATCTCGAGCGAGCCTTCGCCCATCGCCACCCGGAGGCGGTCTGCCAGACCCACGCCGGTCTGAAGGAATCCCGTCGCCACGATCCCCACGAGGACAAACGAGAAGTAATCCGTCCCGAACTGTGACAGCGGTCCGCCGGAGGCATTGGGATCCGTCATCTTCGCGATGAAGTAGAACATCACGACCGTGAACAAGCCACCGAACAACTGGAGGGCGAAATGCAGCTTGTAGCTCGTGGCGATGCGGGCATCCCGCCGGACGAACGCCATGATGAGGGAGGCGAGCCTACGCATGGCCACCCTCCACCGAACCGTGACCCGATGCATCGGGCCGACCTTCCTCGCGTAGGTTCGCGAACACTTGCCTGAGCGAGACTTGCATCGGTTCGACACGCCGAATCGTCGCCCCGAGTCCGAGGCACTTGCCCAGCACCTCGGATAGCTGCGGCTCATCCCGCACCTCGGGCAGCCCGACGCGCGTGCCCACGTCTGCCCCCGCCCCCAAGGGGTCGTGCAACACCGCTCCGATCGAACGCAAATACGCCCCGACGGGGCCAACCGCTTCGCTCGGCGCACCCACCTCGATTTCGTACCCCACCCGTGACCCATGACGCCGCATGAAGCGGTCCGTCGCGCCGTCGAATCGCACTTCGCCGTCGACCAGGACGATCACCTGATCGCACAGCGCGCGGACCTCCTCGACACGATGCGTCGCCCACACGACGCACGCGCCGGATGGGACGATCTCACGCCGCAGAAGGTCGTGAAGATCCTCGGTGCCGGCCGCATCCAGGCTGGTCGTCGGTTCATCCAACAGCAGCACCGGCGGCTCGTGCAACATGGCTCGGGCCAACGCCAAGCGCTTCTTCATGCCGGCCGAGTAGGTGCGGAACAGGCGGTCGGCGTGTGATTCCAGCCCGAACCGTGTGAGCAGTTCCGTAGACCGCCGAGCCGCCACCGGTCTCGCCAACCCATGGAGGGCGGCGAAGAACTCGAGATTCTGCCGCCCCGTCAGGCGCCAGAAGAAACTTCGTTCGTTCGTGGTGGCCACGCCGACGAGGCGCTGTGCCTGACGCGCCCGATCGGGAATCGCGCAATCCGCCACAGACACGCTTCCGGCATCCGCGCGAACAAGATCACAGATGATGCTGATAAGGGTGGTCTTGCCGGCCCCGTTCGGCCCCAGAAGTGCCGTGACTTGTCCGCGAGCCACATCCAGATCGACCCCTCGCAAGGCCTGGATACCGGCTGGTCCTCGCCGACCCAGGAAGCCCCGCGGGGTGAACGTCTTGTGAACGCCACGCACTCGTAACAACGGCTGATCGCCCATGAGCCTCCACGCGAACGAGCTGCAAACGCCTGAACTGGCGGACCCGGGTTCGCAGCGGTGATAACGTGCCCCCCA
Source organism: Phycisphaerae bacterium (assembly GCA_029260055.1). Classification (GTDB taxonomy): domain Bacteria; phylum Planctomycetota; class Phycisphaerae; order UBA1845; family UBA1845; genus JADFOB01. The sequence continues at coordinate 3,699 of JAJDDX010000259.1, read as the reverse complement.
ATGACCGTCAAGAAACCAGCCGTAACGCAACGCCGATCGGCCACGCGCAGTGCTTCCAACCCGCTCGCCGGGATTCTACTGCAACGCCCGGCTGGCGGTTCCGATAATCAACTTGTGTGCGCCTGGATAGTGCGGGCGGAACGCCCCGGCGCACCGCGATTTGGAGTAGCGCTCTGCCAAACGACCGATGATGGGTGGCATGGGCAAGCGGCAGCTTGCCCGTGGCCTTCGACAGCCGACTTGCACGGGCAAACGAGTTTGCCCGTGCCACCCGTCAGGTCAGCGTTGACGGAACACTACGCATTACCAGAGGTCAGTCGACGTGATGACGGATCCGCTTTCGCTTGACGACACCTATCCCCGAAGCCGGCGCTCGGCGTTGGCCTATGGCACATGTGTGGTCGCTGTGCTGGTGGCAGCCGCCGTGACGCGCTTCGCGGCGCTTGAGTCCTATCCGACCGTGTGCCACGTCGACGAGCTGTCCAACACCTACGACGGGTACAGCATCGCGACGACCGGCGCGGACCGTGCGGGCACGCAGTTCCCGATCCTCGTCCGCGGGATGGGCCCGGGCGACTACCGTCCCGCTCTCTACGCCTACCTCACGGCAGCGACCACGTCGGTTTTGGGCTTCTCCATCTGGGCCGGGCGATTGCCGGCCGCGATAGCCGGTGTGATCGCCGTCTATCTCGTGTTCCTCGTGACACGCAGATTGCTCGGGCAGACGACGGCGCTGATCGCGATGTTCTTCGCGACGTTTTCCCCGATCCTGATTCAATACGCACGACAAGGCCATGAAGGCACCGCGCTGGCCCCGCTCTTCGCCATCCTTATCGTCTACCTTCTGCTTCGAGCCCTCGACCACCGCGTTGATGCGGACCGGAGCCGTGGACAGCTCTGGTGGTTGGCTGCCGCCGGCCTCGCCATGGGCCTGTCGGCGAATGTCTACGGCACCATGCGCCTCACCGCCCCACTGCTCGGGCTTATCGCCGTGGTGTTGATCACGCTTCAGATCGCCTGGCGGCAGCGGAGTCCCAAGCGGGCGATCGTCGCCGTCACCGTCTTCGCTCTGCCGGCTGCAATTGCCGTGTTCCCGCAGTTCTACGCCATGCTCGATCAGCCGGAGCACTTCTTCGCGCGAGCCAAAGTCGTCGGACACAACTGGCAATCGGGCATGCAGAAATGGTCCATCCGCCTCGTCGAGGGCTATGCGGCTCATCTCGATCCGCGAGGACTGCTGTTTTCCAACGGCGAGTACGCTGAGCTATCCGTTGCCCGACTGAGCATCGTCGCCCTGCCGTTCCTCTACATGGGCCTTCTGGTCACGGCGTGGCGAGCGATCATCCGAAGGCATGCAGGTTACTTCTTGCTCCTGGCGGCCGTGCTCATCGCAATCGCCCCGGCCATCGCGAGTAAGCGAAACCTCGGAATCCTCAGAGCCGCAGGGGTCTGGTCCCTCTACCCGGTGATCTGTGCCGTCGGAGCCGCGTGGCTCGCTACAACCGCTCGGCAAATCTGGCATGGCCTGTGCGCCCGGAACAAGGCGACCGATCGCCCCGTGACTTTCGACCGGCCGGCGCTTGTCGCGACCGCCTGCTTGGCAGTCGCCATCTCAGCGACCGGAATCAACACTATCCATCGCTACCTGGCCGAACCGACGTGGCGACATCCGACGTGGTACGACAGCGCCGTCTATCAGGTTCAGCTCGTGCGCGTCGGCTCGTACCTCGCACCGCGCCACCACGAGTACCAGCGGGTGTACGTCGACGCGCCGGGGTTCTTCGGCTTCCTCTACATAGCGGCGTTCTCCGGCATGACTCCGGCCGAGTATCAAGACACGCCACGCGATGGCGACGCCACCTGGGACGGCTGGGATCGCATCGACCGATTCGGCAAGTTCCATTTCGCCGACCGCAGCCGGGCCGAATCCGACTGGTCGGCGTCTGATCGCGATCGAACCTGGCTCTTCGTCAGCGCGGACGGCCACACGGTGACGTTCCGCCCTGAAGCCGGCGCCCACGAGAGCATTGATCTTGCCCTGGCGGGAAGCGGAACCGCGCCACCCGATCGTCCGCACGCCCCGATCTCCGAGTGACGGCGTTCAAACGCGTCAACGGCGATCTCGCCGGCCCGCCGAAGCTGCCCCGAGACCTACCTCCAACCTTTTCTTCCCGGACGTTGACTGCAGCGTATGACCCGCTACAACTACGCCCCGCGAGTTCGCAGCAATCCGCGACGTGCCGGACGTCAGACTGCCCACTGGACATTAAGAAGAATAGCCGTGACACCCTCAAAGATTCGCAACGTAGCCATCATCGCGCACGTAGACCACGGGAAGACCACCTTGGTCGACCGCATGCTGCACCAGTGCGGCCAGTTTCGAGAGGCCCAGCTCAAGGGCGAGCGGATCCTCGACTCGAACGACCTCGAAAAAGAACGCGGCATCACGATCACGTCCAAGAACATCGCGGTCAATTACCATGACACCAAGATCAACCTGATCGACACGCCGGGCCACGCCGACTTCGGTGGCGAGGTCGAACGCGTGCTCAAGATGGCTGACGGGTGCCTTCTCTTGGTCGACGCCTTCGAGGGGCCGATGCCGCAGACCCGATTCGTGCTGCGCAAGGCCTTCGAGAACCACCTACACCCGGTAGTCGTGATCAACAAGGTCGACCGCCCGGATGCCAGGCCCGCCGACGTGCTCGACGAGGTGCTCGAGCTATTCATGGAACTCGGGGCGGACGACGACGCACTCGACTTCCCCACCGTCTACGCCTCGGCGACCCAGGGGTGGGCCAGCCTCAGCCCGGACGACCACCCGGATAACATCTTCGCACTGTTCGACGTCATCGTGGACCACGTACCACCGCCGAACGTGGACGCGTCCGCTCCGCTTCAATTGCTCGTCACGACGCTGGACTACAGCGACTATGTGGGCCGCATCGGCATCGGGCGTGTGTTCGCGGGCAGCATCCGAGTCGGACAAGATGTAATGGTCATGCACCGCGACGGCACGCAAGCCAAGGAGAAGATCAGCGAGCTGTTCGTCTTCGACGGGCTCGGCCGCGTGAAGGCCGAGCAGGTCGACGCCGGAGACATCTGCGCGGTGGTCGGACTCGACGGGATCGATATCGGCAACACCATCGCTGACGCCGACAACCCCAAGCCGCTTCCGATCATCAACATCGACGAACCGACGCTCCACATGACCTTCCGAGTGAACGACTCGCCGTTTGCCGGACAGTCGGGCAAGTACCTGACCAGCCGCCACCTGCGCGACCGAATCGAGAAGGAACTTCAGAGCAACGTCGCCCTCCGTGTCGAGCCGGGCCACACGCCCGAAGAGTTCCACGTATCGGGCCGCGGGATGCTGCACCTCTCCGTCCTCATCGAGAACATGCGGCGGGAAGGGTACGAACTCGCCGTCGGCAAGCCAAAGGTGATCTACCGAGAACTCAACGGGAAGAAGACCGAGCCGATCGAGCTGTGCGTCATCGACGTACCGTCCGCCCACATCGGTACGGTGATGGAGCTGCTCGGATCGCGCCGTGGCATCTGCAAGAACATGGAGTCTCGCGGTGAGACCACCCTCGTGGAGTTCGCCGTGCCGGCCCGCGGCCTGATCGGCCTGCGAAACCGCATGCTCACAGCCACCAACGGCATGGCCATCATGCACCACAACTTCTATGAATACGA
>JAJDDX010000258.1 GCA_029260055.1 Phycisphaerae bacterium | reverse complement strand
GTCGAAGAAGCTGTCGGCCACCGCCGGGTCGGTCGCTTGTTCCTGGACCTGTCCGGTCGAAGGCGGAAGCGTGCCGCCGGCGCCCTGCCCGGCACCTGCTACAAGTGTGGCACCGCTGCTGCCGCTCAGCGACATGGAGATCATTTCCGTTTGGAATGTGCCGGTCGGAGTGCCGGCGCTTCGCCGAACGACAACCGGACCCGACAGGATGAGCGTCTCGTCCGCGATGCCGTCCAGGTCCGTGTCGATCTCGACTTCGGCGGTTGAATCGATGATGTCGTCGCCGCCGGGGCAGGTGTCGGCCCAGTGCGGGCCGGGGCCGCAGGCGTCGCACGGGTCAGACGGAGCCGGTGGCGTTCCGGCCTGGGCTTCCATGTGAATGGTGCCGGTGGTGCTGCCGCCCATGCCGCTCAGCGCGCCACCCGGGGCGCCCTGGAAATCGATTCGATAGGTGATGTCGAAGAAACTGTCGACCTGGAAGTCACTTCCAGGCGGGCCCAATCGCGTGAGCGTCGTATGCCCGGGGCTGGGTAGGCCGTTGGCTGAACCGCCGACAATAGTCAGCGTATCGAAGTCCGGGTCACCGAAGAGGCTCCCCTGAAGCTGGACCATTTCGTTATCGAAGTCCTGTACCGCGTCACCGGGGACGCGCGGGCCGGTTGCGGCCTGGCAGAAGAGCGGAACCTGCAGCGTGCGGCTGAACCCGGCGAGGTCGCCGGTGCCGGTGAGCTGCAAGCCGATGGTCGAGTCGAAGGTCTCGGTCTCGCCGCCGAGCGGGCCGCCCGGCTGGCCGCAGTGTGCGCCGCCGCCACCCTGACGGCAGATGAAGTCGAGGTGGATGGGGGCAAGCTCGATGGTCGTGCCGGCCGGCAGACCGTCGATGATCATATGGACTTCGGCGGGGCTCAGGTATTCGCAGCCCTCGGGGGGAAGGCTGACCGTGCCCGTGCCGTCATCGACGACTTCACACGGGTCCGGCGGCGGCGGAGGAGCCGCTGCTTCCATCCGGATGCTCGCCGTCGTGCTTCCCGCCATGCCGTCGAGCGCGCCGCCCGGTGCGCCTACGAAGTCGATCCGATAGCTAATGTCGAAGAAGCTGTCGACCTGGAAGTCGCTTCCGGGCGGGCCCAAGCGTGTGAGCGTCGTGTTGCCCGGGCTTGGCAGGCCGTTGGCCGACCCGCCGACGATCGTCAGCGAATCGAAGTCCGGGTCGCCGAAGAGGCTGCCCTGGAGTTGCACCATCTCGGACGGAAAGTCCTGGACCGCGTCTCCCGGGTTGCGTGGGCCGGTATCCGTCTGGCAGAAGACGGGGATCGTCAGCGCTTTGCTGAACCCGGCGAGGTCGCCGGTGCCGGTGAGTTGAATATCGAGGGTCGAATCGAAGACCTCAAACTCGCCGCCGAGGCCGCCGCCTGGCTGGCCGCAGTGGGGCCCGCCGCCGCCTTTTCGGCAGATGAAGTCGAGGTGGATTGGCGCGAGCTCGATGGTCGTGCCAATCGGCAACCCGTCGATGATCTCGTGGACTTCAGCGCCGCTCAGATAAGCGCAGCCCTCGGGGGGCAGGCTTACCGTGCCCGATCCATCGTCAACCACTTCGCATGGGTCGGTCTGTGCGAACGTCGGCTGAACCGACAGCGCGCAAACCAGCGCCAGCCCCACAAAAGCGGCCGCCGTCCAGCGTGGAGAGCGGCTACATCTCACCGGTACGATGCTAGCATTCATGATACTTGTGCCTTCCGAAGCCCTCATTGCAGATCCCTCCCAAGGAGGCCAAGGCGTGCTCCGCATCCGGACCGCCCGTGCGGTCTTAAGATCCGAGTGCGTGCCCAAAGCAAAACCCAAGACATTGTCATTTAAGAAACACCACAACAGACTCGAAGCCCCCAGTCCCGTGCCCGTTATCGGACACGCTGGGCGCAGTCGAACCAAGCGACAAACTTCCGCTTCTGTGTGGTAGGCACCAGCTTCCGACTGGAGATGCACCACAACACGTAGCTGTTCGGGACTACGGGCACAGCAGAAGCCAGCCCGTAAGGTTGCGAGCGCGTCGATAGAACATTCCTCCCAACCGAATGTTCCGACGCGGTGCGAGTTGCCCCCGGCCGGGAACCGAGTGACGGTTCCGTCTGCGCTTCGCGCGTGGTCCTCCGGCCACGGCAGTGGGCGACCCGCTTCCCAACCCCGACGCCACGAAGTTGCTCCTATAAAGATAGACATCCGAGCCGGGTTTGACAAACGAAAATGGCATCGCTGTAAGTTTTTTTGCCCGTTGACGATACATGTCGCTGCCGACGCAAGCAGTACTTTACCCGGCACGTTACGTCGAGCCCCCGTTCATCGGGAAGTGGGGGCGGGATGTTGAGGCGTTACATATGGATATAGGGCGGCGGGCAACGTCCGGTAACGAGGTCACTGCGTGGCACAGGTGCAGGCATGGTGGCACTTGGCGCGAAGTGTTGCGTTGGGCTTAGGCGGTGGTTGCGCTCAGGCGCCTTCGTCCGTGTGTCGCGATCGTGAAGGCGACGAAGCCTAGTAGCGTTGTGATGAAAAGCCCCCAGGTGGACACGGTTGGGATGGCCTCGGGGATCGGTGGGGCTTCGTAGGCGCCGATGTCGATGACGGCTACGTCGTCACCGTCGCCGTCGATGATGCGCGGGTTGTTATCGAGGTCGACCGAGCCGACGGCGGCTGTGCTGTCGCCGGCGTCAATGCAGGGTGATCCGGGGATCAGGCGCAGGTTGTCGTCCTCTGTGCCGGGTGCATCGTCGGGGCCGTCCGCGTCGAGCAGCAACGGGTCGTCGCCGAAGTTGCCGGTTCCGCCGAGCGTGCCCGTCCAGCCCTGCACGCAGGAGTGGTTGACGACGGGCACGGAGCCGGCCTGCGAGAAGATCTGAGCGGATTCGTTCATGCCGCTCGCGTCGCTGTTTTGCCAGAGGATGCAGTTGGTGATCTCGGGGAAGCTGTCGTGGGTGCTGAAGATGCCGCCGCCGGCGCTGCCGGTGTTGTAGCTGAAGGTGCAGTTGGTGATGACCGGGCTGGACAGCCAGTTGTGAAAGGCCCCGCTGGTGCCCTCTGCCGTGTTGCCGGTGAAGACGGTGTTGGCGACGACGCCGAAAGTCTCGTCGCAGACCACGCCGGCGCCGAACTCAGCCGTGTTGCCGATGAACCGGCAGAGTGACACGAACGGGGCACTGAAGTTGAAGCTACGCATGCCGCCGCCGGAGTTGTAGGCCGTGTTGTCGATGAAGTCGCTTTGCAGGACCGTCGGGCTCGAGGCGTTGTTGTGCAGCCCGCCGCCGCGGAACGTCGCCCGGTTGGCCTCGAACTTACAGCCATAGACCATCGGATTGGAATTGACGAAGTTCTCCATGCCGCCGCCCCAGACGGCTGAGTTGGCGCTGAAGGTGCATTCGATCACGCCCGGACTTGCCTGGTTGTTCCGCATGCCGCCGCCGGCGTCGTGGGGGATGGCGTTGTCGTCGGCGTTGCCGGAACTGATGGTCACGCCGTCGATTTTCGCGGCCGGGGTGACGGCGGTCGCGGTGACGACGTGGTAACTGTTCTCGGCGTAGTTTGCGAAGTCGGGACCGTCGTTACCGGTTAAGTCGCCGGAAAGGACGGTCTCGTGGGCGATGAGGTCTCGCTCGTTAGGGTCGGGTGCCCCGCAACCGGCGTAGCCGCCCTTGATGGCGACGCCTTCGATAAGCACGAAGCTTTCGAATCGGCTGCCCGGCGTGGCGGTTCCGCCCTGGTCGGGTTGGTAGATGCCATTGGCGATCCGGATGTTGTCGCCCGCGCCGGCTGAGGCGAGCGCGTCTTGCAGCGTGAGGTAGGCGTCACACCAGCTCGAGCCGTCTTGCGCGGCTCCGGTGGCGTCAGCGTCGACGTATGTGGTGCCACCGGCGCGAGCGGTCGTGGTGATCAGCACACAGGCAATTGCGATTGAAAGCAGCTTGCAGTTCGACATGGCTTCTCTCCCTCAAGAGATGGGATGAAGTATGTATGGTAGCAGGTTCGGGCGGGCGGGGGCAAGGAAAAGCTGGGCGAGGAATCGCCGTTTCTGGGGCCTAACTCAAGGCCGGGCGCCGCCGGCTAGTCTGGCGAAGTGGCGCGATTCGGTAACGTGCCTTACATACCCTTCGGTGCGACGATGACCAACACATCCAGATCATCGTGCGTTCCTGTCAAGTCAGTTTCGATACTCTTGGGGTTGCCAATGCGCCCTTCTGGATCATAGACGAAACAAATCAGCCGACCACAGTCAGGATGGCTCTTGTAGCGCATGATGTCTACGAGCAGTTGGTCGCCTATGCCTTTCACTCCAAGGGATTTGCTGGTCTTCTTAGTTTCGATGACAAGCTTGGATTCCTTCAAGAGGAAATCGACCCTTGCCGATTTCCCGGCATAACTCGGCGTCCACTCTTCCGCCCTGACATCATCGAAGCTGGTTTTCAGCAGAGCATGCAGGAGATCCTGAACGTCGTACTCATCTTCAACCTCGAGGGTAGCTCGGCTATCGTGTCGAGATCTCAGTTGGCGGGCGACGAGATGGAATCGGTCGCACAGGGCCACCACGGCTGACGCGGCGTCGGCGCTCGGCTGGCCGGCTCGGTCGTCCCAGTACTCGTCGATCTCATCAATCATCGACCTGAGGACCGCATTTACGCTTTGCACTCCAGCCGAGTACACTTTCGCATACGCGGGGCCGGGATCAAATACGGCTGAACTGGGCGTCCATTGGATGCCCGTGAAGTCGCCCACATGCCGCGTTTCCTTGCCAAAAACATGTTCAATCGCCAGGACTGTATCACGTCTCCATTTCTTGAATTCAGCTGTATCTATCCCGCCTCCAGACAGCCGTTGGAAGGCCTTTAGCTGTCGTTCGACTCTCTCTCTTGCTTCGCGCTTTTTCATAATGTTGACTTGCTTGTTCGCGAGCGAGCCTATCCCACCAACGACGAGCGTGTCTTACGTAGCTGATTTCCTCAGCCGTTCCATCGCGAGGTAATACTCTCTTCCCTTGTGGGTACTCCACGCCTTCTCGGCGAATTCCTTCAGTTGGGGTACGTCTATCTCCTCGTGGAGTTTCTGTGCCGCCAGGCGCACGTACTCAACTCCCGATTCGAGCTTTCCTTCGATGTCGTCAAGATAGTGTGCCAGGGCCAATCGGTAGTTGCGTTTCTTGGTTTCGCGGCAGACGAATCGGTGGGCATAGGCCTCCGCGTCCACCAACTGAAGCGTCCGACGATCGTGGTCGAAGTTGACGCCTAATGCGATGTCTTCAGCATGCCCAAGTTCATGCAACAGCAAAACGAGCCGAATTCCGAAGGCTACATTCTGTTCCGTCTCTTCTTCGGTCTGCTCGCCATCATCGTCTACCACGACGCGGTTTCTCAGGAAGATAATTGGGCGAATGGCGCCGGAAGGCAGGCGAACGGCTGAGGTCGAGCCCGCCGCCTTCGGATCCGCATCATGTTGATCAGGCTCCCCGTTGTCGTCTGAATTGTAAGAGACGATGGAGTGGTCAGTCAGTCCGATGTGCTCCAGTTGCTCAGCGGGCGTAAGGCCGTAAGTTGCGTCGTCGAGTTCGTAGATGCCGATTAGCGACTCGACGATCGGTGTACGTTTGAGCCGTTCGTATTCAGTGACGTACGAATCTAAACCCTCCCGGAAGGCTGAACGTTCTCTTGCCAGTTTCTGCCCCTCGGCCTTCAGTTTCCGCTGCCTCTTCAGTTTCTTCTGTTGTTTACGGTGCTGGCGGTTTGTGCTTGCCATGTTTGCCGCTGCCTCCTTGCAGCTCAGCCTGTGTGCGCTTCCGTCCGAATTCGAAGTGTTCCTGGCACGCACAATTGTACACCAAGGACTCGCTGCCCTGCAACTTACGCTTGCATGGGTGCAACTCCGGCCATGCGACGTGTAGACTGGTCGATCCGGGCAGTCCCAGGCCAGTGGTTCGCGCACGGACAAGCTGCTGCTTGTCCGTGGCACCCGGGCCGGGAGAGGTGCTCGGTCGCGGTAGGGGCGCAACATGGGGGTGCTGTGGGTCAACACGGGCAAACGAGTTTGCCCATGCCACCCGGACTCGGGGGCCGTGGTGTCTCGCAAGGGCGCGGCCTACTGCCCAATCAAAGACTGGAAGGCGGCGAAGTCGTTGGTGTCTACGTCGTCGTCGTTGTCCAGGTCGGCTACGTCGAACTGTGCAGGTGAACAGCCGGGTGGGGGAGTGGTTACGTCGGGGCCGGAGAGGCAGGCGGCGAAGACTGCGTGGTCGGCGAGGTTCACAGTGCCGTCAAAGTCGAAGTCGCCGGGAACCGCGATGGTGAGGAAGGCGGCTGTGAAGGGTCCCCAGTCGCCGGCGTCGTTTTGGCCGTGGACCAGGACGTAGTGACGGCCGCTGCTCAGGCCCGTCGTGTTGATCGAGGTGAGCACCTGCTCACTGGTCGTATCGAAGGTGCCGTCGGATGGCATCATCGCGGTGCCGGTGCCGTCCGTACCGGGTGCGTCGATGAAGTACTCGGCTGCCGCCATGGGGCGCAGCGGGTCGCCGACGTATCGGTGGTCCGCGACGCGAGCGCTGAGTTGTACGACCAAACCGGGCGTTGCGAACGCGGGAAGCGCGACGACGTTGTCTGCATCCGGGCCATAGGCGGTCATATAGGGCGTGGCTGCGATCTTGTGCGCGTAGAGAAGGACCGGGAGGTTCTCCGCCCAGAAGTTGCGCGGCATGCCGTCGACGGCGTCGATGCAGCCGAAGGGCGGGAAGAAGCCTCGGCAAGTGCCGGTGGTCGGGCCGACCTCGAAGGTGTAGGACGCGATGCCGAACTTGCCGTAGGTCCAGTCGTCGGTGGCGCCGTCCACATCGTAAAAGATGGTCCCGGCGGGGGTGTAGTTGTTGTAGTAAGCGAACTTGTGCCCGATGGTTTCGAGTTGAGCGTGATTGGGCGACGGGTCGAAGTCGTCGAAGCCCCACGGCCAGTAGATTTCATCCTGGTAGGCGTGGAGGCTGATGAAGATGCCGGTCGTATCATCCGGAGCAGCCGGCGGGATTTCGTCATCACCGTTCGGTCCGTTCTGGTCCTGCATGACCGAGGCGAAGTAGGCCTGGAAGGCCTGGGTCTCGGGCTCAGAGGCGGGCGCGGGGCCACGATAGGTCGGGCTGCACGGGTCAACGCTCGAGCCTCCGCAACATCCCCACAGGAAGCTGCTGTTGCGGTTCAGGTCGACGCCCGCGTTAGCCGGGTTAGCGCAGAGGTTGCTGTCGTTACTGTTCTTGCGGCGGAAGGCGCTGGTGTCCTGTTCGTTGACCCAGTGGCCGTCCGGGTTCTGCATGACGAGCACGTGGACGACGTTGTGGTTGACCAGCCACGTGACATCGGGGTCGACGCCGTAGCCGCCGGCGCCGCCGAATCCCTCGGTCAGGTATTTGATGTAGCGCGTCGCCAGTTCGGGTATGACGACCTCACGGGCGTGGATGGTGCCGAACAGGAAGAAGGCGGGCTTGCTTTCGATCGGTCCGTAGGCTGCGTCCTCGTTCGTGATGCGCATGACCCAAATATCGCGGTGATGTTCGTCCTGCTGGTTGGCCAGCCATGCATCGCCGATGTCGATCAACTCGGTGAGGTCGGGGTGGGCTACGTTGATGCTTTGCAGCGTGTCCTTGATGTAGAGGCCGTTGGCGTTGGTCAGGTAGTCATCGAAGTAGTGGAATCGCGGATCGAGCGGGCCGATGGCGGCGGCTCGGATGTCCGCGGTCTTGTCGCCGTCGATTTCCAGTCGATAGCCGAGGCCTTCGAGCCACTGGTGTTGTTCCGGGGTCACACGCGCGACGACGTACAACTCGTTCGGGTGGGTCTCCCAGATGTCGAGTTCGCCGGCGACGGCGTTCAAGTGTTCGGTATCGCGCACGTGGATACGGACGACGACGGGCTCGGTCGGCTGTGGGGCAACGGCCGCCGGCGCGGGCTGCTCAGACGCAGCGGCGGGCGAGAAGAACAGCCCGGTCGTGCCCAGTACCGTCAGGACCAACAGGGTAGCGAGCTTCGTTTTTTCTCTCATTCCGGAATCCCCTTTTCCGCCCGGTAGGCACTGACGATTCTAGTAGCAGTGAGGAGCCAACCGCAAGTCGGGTCTGGTTTTCGCCCGGATTCGGTCGTGACGGGTCCGAATAGCTGTGGTTTACCGCCTTACAGGTTCGGACATTTGCGGGCGTGATGGGGGCGGAGGTGGCTTTCTCGTGGCTTTCGGCGTTATGAAAAGGTCCGCGAATTCAAATAGGCACGGATTGCGGCGCGCTGTAGATTATAGGTGGTCGGGATGCCTTTCCCGCCGGCACTTTCGGTTCGCGTCTTATGAAGGCATGAGGTAGGCAGATGTTCGAGATTACGATGCTAGCTTTGGCGGACGGCGCCTCGGGCCTGGTTTCGCTCTATTGGATTTGCCTGATCGTCGGAATGGGCTTGATCCTGATTTCGACGCTGCTCGGCAGCCACGGACACGGCGACGTCGATGCCCATTTTGATGCTGACTTCGGTGTGGATGCGGACGTCGGCATCGACATCCATGCGGATGCCGACGTGTCACTCGACACCGACGTCGGAATGGACGTTGGTGCCGATGTAGATGTGCCCGGTCACGTGGACGCGCCGGGCGATATCGGTGGCCACCACCACGTTGACCATGCGGGCGCGTCGCTGACGAGTTGGTTCTCGATCCAGTTCGTCGTCTACTTCATGGCGGTCTTCGGTGCGGTGGGTGTGATCTTCACCTACCTGTCCGACGGCATGTCGAGTGTGCTGGTTCTAGGGTTGGCTGCGGGCGGTGGGCTGCTCGTGGGGCAGGGCGTTCATCAACTGCTGCGCTCGATTCGGCGCAGTTCGGGGAACAGTGCCCTGCAGCCGACTGACTACGTCAACAAGCTCGCGCGCGTCACCGTCGCGATCCGGCCCGGCAAGACGGGTGAGATCGCGGTGAAGGCGAAGCGTGCCGAGCGATTCATCCCGGCTATCGCCAAGCGCGACGGCGGTGAGTTCGGCGCGGGTGAGATCGTCGCGGTGGTCGGTTACACGGCCGGCCTGGGCGAGGTCGTCTCGCGCAAGGAGTTCGAGTTCCTACATGACACGGACGAAGGAGGTCAAGCGTGAACACGAATATGCAACTACTTGGTGGCGCGATGGAGACCGGAGTCGGTATCGGCGTCGTTCTGCTGTTTCTCACGATAGCGTTGCTCGTGCTGGTCATGAAGTTCATTGTGGTCGGCAATCCGAGCGAGATGCTGATCATCGCCGGTAAGCGGCAGCGGGACGGGCAGGGCTATCGTACGCTGATCGGTGGTCGTGCGATCGTGATCCCGATTTTCGAGAGGGTCGCGCGCATCAGTCTGCGGAACATGCAGGTGGCGCTCGAAGTCAAGGCGCAGGCGGGTGGCGGCACGATGGTGCCGATTATCGTGACGGGTGTGGCCAACGTGAAGGTCTCTTCTGATCCGAACGAGCGGTCCAACGCGATCGAACGATTCCTGGATCAGCCGTCCGAAGAGTTGAAGCGCGTGTCGCGCGAGACACTCGAAGGCGGTTTGCGCGCGGTCATCGGCAAGATGACGCCCGAGGAGATCGTCGAAGACCGCGATAAGTTCGTGCAGACCGTCATGGAAGAGGTGACGGACGACTTCCGTAAGCTGGGCTTGCTGATCGACAGCGTCAACATCCAGAACGTCCACGACGAACAGCAGTATCTCGAGTCGATCGCGCGAAAGGCGACGGCTGAGGTGCTATCCGCCGCACGTAAGAGCGAGGCCGAGCAGGCGGCGGAGGCTGCGGTCAAGGAGGCCGAGGCCAACGCCGATGCTCGTACGGCCAAGGCCCAGCGCGACGCCGAGGCGAAGACGGCTGAGGCGATGTCGTTCCAGACGGCTGAGCAGGCTCGGCTCGGCGCGGAGAAGGAGATCGCCGAGGCGGACAATGCGCTGCGTATCCGCGTGGCGGAACTCTCGCGTGAGGCGGCGCTGAAGGAGGCGGAGCAGCAGGAGGCTGCGGCCAAGTCGGAGGAGGCGCGGCTTCAGGCCACGCAGGTGGCGGCCGCCAACGCCGAGCGAGACATCCTCAAAGCGAAGGCCGAGGGTGACGCGGCTTCGGTCATGGAAGAGGGTAAGGCCCGCGCGTCCGCGATCGAATGTATCGGTCAGGCGATCCAGAAGCACCCCGAGGCGCTGCAGGTCATGCTCGTCGAGCTGATGCCGAGCGTCGTGCAGGAGGTCGCTAAGAGTGTCAACAATATTGCACTGGGCGACGTGACGGTCATCGACGGCGGCAAAGGCGACGCGATCGCCGGGGCGGCGATGGGTCGAGCCAAGGCTATGTCAGAGTCACTGGCGATGATCGAGACGATTCTCGGCGTCGACATGCGGCAGGTGAGCAAGAGCATCGCCGGCAACCTGGCGGCCAAGGCCTCGGGAGGTTCGGACGGCAACTAGACCTTCGGAAGGAACTGCCGGTGCGTTAGAACAGGCCGGCCTCGTGGGGCACGATGCTCCATCGCGGGGCCGGCTTTTCTATGACGCGTGACGGCGACGTGCCGGTCACGTGGTCCGCACAGCGGACCCTACAGGTGCTGGAACGCCTCGCGAGATTAATTCCCAAACTCACAGCGGACCCTACAGGTGCTACTCGTGGTCCGCACAGCGGACCCTACTGGTGTTGGATGACGATGACGTTGTCCGGCAGCGGGGCGAGGGCGGCTGCGACCTCGTCCCAGGACGGATCGCTTTCGCCGAGCTCGGGGCGGACCAGGAGCGTTTTGGCATCGCCGACCAGTGTAATGAGTTCCTGTACGCTCCGCGCGACGATGGGGGTCGTCACGCCCTGCCAGGCATACTGTTTGACGGGGAAGGAGACGACGCCGGGGCGGACCTCGTGTACGTGGTTGCCTCGTGACGTGAGCAATCGCCCGAGGTCGGCGGGAAGGCTCGGGTACTTCTGAGCCGCCTCGAGGGCGATACCGGAGTCCATGATGGCCTCGCCGTTGGTGACGGCGCCCGTGGTCGGGACGCACCGGTAGTCAGCCGACTCTATCCAAAGATTGCAGACCTTCTCGATCATTGCGTGGATCTCATGCACCTGCGTGCGCGTCCCTTCCGCTCACCGCACCGCGTCTTTTATCGGCACGAACCTTGCGGCGGTCCTGGAAACACGCCGGGGCTGCCACCGATTGCGGTCGGTCGACGGGTTCGACCTGCCTGGCGAGCATGCCGACACCCGGCAGTCGCCGGCCGGATCACGACGCGAGACGACGGCCCGTCAACGCACGAGCGGGCGACTCATTTCCACTGTCTCAGGGCTGGCAACGCCAGCCTTATCGGCCCTGTGATTCTACACGGGGCGGGTTGTGAAGTCACCAGCGGGCGGGGCCTGGCTGCTGCCTGCAGCCGCGCAAATCTTGCCTGCGGATTGCCGGTTCGGCACCTGTTGGGCGGCGTTTACGGCGAGTTGGCAGTTGTTGCGAGCCGTTGCCTGTTTGCGCAAACTACCAAGTCCATCAGGCTTCACGCCGGGCGAAGCCTCGCGGGTGTAGGGCGCGGCGGTAGGCATTGCTCCGGTCAGTTCCCCTGCGGCGCTCCGCTCGCCGGTTGGCTCATGCGGGACGGAAAAACCAGCAAATGAAGTCAGGGTCAGGATAGGCGGCTGCAGGCGGCCCTATAATCAGGAACTGGCGTTGGACGGTTTCGCCTGTGTCGCAACTGTGGCTCACTTCGCCATTTGCGATCGCGAGCGATTCCGTTGAACACTTCGAGGCGCACGATGTGGCTCATGCCATCGAGGAGTGGATCCTCGCAACGAGCCGCCAAAGCAAAGGGGTCGATATGAGGATCTTGGCGTGCTGGATGTCCATCACGGTCGTCATGTCTCTGAGCGTGCAGGCACCCAGCCTGGGAGCCGGCCAGCCCGGCGGGGATTCCGACCTGCTCAAGGTCTATGAGGTCAACAAGCGAGTCACGGACTTTCCCGATGCGGAGGACTTCTCCACGCCCGAGGCTGCTTACGCGCTCATCAACCGCGTCATGGCGCATGGTGAGGAGGCGGCATGGCGGCGGATCAGCGTGCAAAGTCTGGCGGATCGGCTGCCGCCTGCCGATGCCGCTACACGCGAGGTCCACTACAAGAACGCGCGGATGTGGATGAGTGCTGTGGTCCTTGAGGTGCGCACCTTTCGTGGCACGCACGGTGCGGTGATCGCGAAGATCGCACGACCGTCCGGCGAGATAGCGTATGACCTGCGCAGCGTCGAGTTGGCCAGCGGCCGCTGGCTGAACTGCGGGCAACGCACCCTCGGCACGATGGACGAGGCGCGATCGACCTTTGCCGCTCTGTGCGCCCCTTGGGTCGACAAACCTGTTCGACCGAAGGTCAAGGACCCCGATGCCCACCTGAGGACCTTCGTCGAGTTCCTGAAAGCCAGCGGGGAGGAGCCCAAGTCGTTTGTTATGGCTGCGCTCGCTCGGCACAGGCTTGTGATCATGGGCGAGGTCCACCATCGGCCGAGGTATTGGTCTTTCAATTCCTCGCTTGTGACGGACCCTGCCTTCGCCAAGACGGTCGGCGTCATATACATGGAATTGCCGGCCAACGACCAGGCATTGATCGACGAGTTCCTCGCCGCCGACAAGCTGGACACCAAGCCGGTCGTCGAGATGCTCCGCGACATGCAGTGGATGGGTAGCCCCGGCAAACCCATGCTCGACTTCTTCGTGACCGTCTGGAGAGTCAACCAGAACCTGCCCGTGAAGAACCGGCTCAGAATCGTCCTGGCCGACATGCCGAGGCCATGGAGGGACATCCGGAAACGGGAAGATTGGCGGAAGTACGAAGTTCCCTCCCGTGACCGCCAGATGGCCGACAACATTGAGCGCGACCTTCGCCGGCACGCGGAAGACGAGCGGCACGCGCTCTTTATCGTCGGCGCCGGCCATACCATGCTGAACCTCGAGCATTTCGAAGGGGCCCCCATGCACAGTGCCGGCCATTTCCTGATGAAAGAACTGGGTCGCGACCATGTGTACGCCTTCTTCCCCCATATGTACGTGGGGACAAACATGGGTCGGGTTGATGGCCGCCTTTGCCTGGGGCTGTTTGACACGGCCTTCGCCGCGCTCGGCCACAAGCCGATGGCGTTTCCTCTGGGCATCGGGCCGTTTGGCGAGCAGCCTTTTGACGCCCTTGCGGATTGGCCTGTGATTAGCGACTATCGTGACGGCTACGACGCCTATCTCTACCTTGGCCCGCTTAAAGACGAGGTCTTCTCTCCGTTGATCCCCGGTTTCTATACCGACGAATTTGTCGAGGAAGTCGATCGGCGGCACAGGCTCAGCTTCTCGATGGGGTTGGTCGAAAGCTCCGGCCTCGATCGCCTGGACGGCGCGAGCTTCACCCGCTTGCTGGAAAAGGAATGGGGACAGCCTCGACGATCGTGGAGGGACGGACTAGGGCCCATAAGCGCCTGGCGCGACGCTCAGGGTGCGGATTCCCCATAACAAACCCGGTCACCCAGGAGCGTTTGTAACGCCTCCGCGAGGTCCTCCGCCTCGGGCTCGGGCAACATGAATCGAAACCGGCCGAAGCCGGTCTCGACACGGAACCTGAGGTGCGTACCGAGAGTCTCCGTAATGCGGACGTTCTCGATGTCGCGATACCACCATATGCGCGGCGAGCCGTAGCAAGGCATTTGCGCGAGAGCGTCGCCGCCGTCGGGGTCGAAGATCTCCGGTGGGATGTCGGACTTCGTTTTGACTCGCGTCGTGACGAGGCGGTCAGCGTAGAATCCGATCACTTCGCGCGATAGGCCGAACTCGCCGCGCCAGTTACTTCTCGCAACGATGTACGGCGGCTCGTCATCCAAGCGGAAGTACCGTCGGGTCAGTCCTTCATCCTTGTCCGAACACGCACGGAGTGCCATGGGTGCGACGAGCACGAGGCACATGCCGAAGCCGCCGGCGAGCCCAAGCAGAATCGGCAGATCGTTGAACCATGCGACGAGCAAGCCTGTGGCCAGGCTCGCGACGCCGACGATCAGCAGGCGCTGTTTGACGGTCAGTTCGCGATTCAGTCGCATACCTGCCTCCGACTTTTCCGGGGATGCCCGGTACGTGCGAGCATATCAGGGTTGCGGGCCGATTTCGACTTGCCACACCCTGTCGTTGATCTGCCGTGTGTCGACCTTCACATCGAGGAACTTGGCGATGACGTCGATGTGGGTCTTCGTGTGGCTGGATGGCACCGTTGTTTGGAACGCTCCCCGGCCGGCGAGTGCCAGCGGTAAGAGCAGTTGATCAGCGAGGTGCTCGCCGACGGGTACATCCGTGTCGATGTAGGCCTTTGCCTCGCGGACAGCTTTGCGTGCCACGTCCTCCGCCGACACGCCCACCTTGCCGTACGCCGTGACCACTTCGGTGACGTGCGGGGATTCGATTTCGATCAGCACGACGTTGCCCGGACCGGGTGAGGCGACCTCGTCGATTCTGAGCGACTTGGCAGGCAGGTGGAGCTTGCGGTCGATCTCGCGAAGTTCGCGCTCGCCGATGTGTCGGGGCAGGTTCGAGAGCAGGGCGGTGGCGCGGCGTGCGATGATCTCGCCGCGCTCGATGAGTTCGATGCCTTCGAGTCGATCGGTCGGTTCGATCGCCACTTCGATGCGGCCACCACCGGCGGGGAAGAAGCCCGGTCGAACGAGTGCGGCTGTGACCGTGGGGCCCATACGGTTGATCAGCGGCAGGTAGCACTTCTCTATGAAGTCGAACGGTGGGGCCAAGGGGTTGTGCGTGCCGCCCTCGACGGCGACGGTGGACGGCCCGCTTGCGGTGAGCAGGGCGGGCAGCACGGTCTGCAAGACCAGCGTCGTACTGCCGGCAGTGCCTACGGAGAACTCATAGTCGCCCGGCGAGACGGCAGTCGGCGTAAACGATAGGGCGGATGAGCCGAGTTCGGCGCCGTCGACTTGGGCGCAGCCGACCGTGGCGGCTGCTCTGGCTGCGGTGACGTGCTGTCGCCTGAGGCCGGGCTTCCTTCGGCCCGCGCGGACATTCTCGATGCGAAACGGCTTGCCGGTTACGAGGGACAGAGCGAGCGAGGATCGGATGATCTGCCCGCCGCCTTCGCCGTGTGATCCGTCGATCGTGATCATATCCATAACGTTGATCCTAGTCGTTTCCACTTCGGGTCGATAGGTCGCGCCGTCGTGGTGGCAATGACCGCGGCACTGGTGGGCAAGCTACCAGTGGCACCCGTGTGGCACTGCCGAGCGAAACGGCGGCCTCTGTAGGGCGTGCTCGGCACGCCGTTATCCTCGTCGGGCGAAGCCCGACCTACAAGTCTGATCGCTGACGACTGGCAGCTCCGGGTGTGGCTCCCCTCTTTACATAGGAGGGCTTTGGGGAGGTTCTTCGTTCGGGCCCGCCCCGTCGCGGGGCCCCGCCGAGCGCAGTCGGTGGGCTTGGCAAGGGGGAAACTCGGTGTGCCGGGGCACACGGGCAAACAAGTTTGCCCATGCCACCCACCGATTGGACGAAGCGTATCTGCCACACGGATGTTCCGGGAAGAAGACGGGGTGCCCGACCACGATGTGACCGGACACCCCGCAAATAAACACGAATCCCACGTGGTCGTATGACGGCGGGACCTTAGCTGTCCCACCGTGCGATCACGTCCTTTTAGCTGCGCCGAACGCCGTCGCGCTGCCCGAACGGACTGACGCGCTGTCGCCCGTTCCTTCCGCTAAGGGCGGCCGGGCGCGTGTCGATCGGCGCGGCGCCCGCGTCGGGCGATGACACACTCGCCGTCCGCTGTCCTGTGCTCGCAGCGGGTGCCACACTCGCGACGATCCAGCCGTCCCGCACCGTCAGCTTCACGCGCGAACCTGGCTCGGGGTTCTCGCGGACGATCACGTCGGCCACGGCGGTCGTGACGTTCCGCTCGATCGTGCGCCGCAGCTCCCTGGCCCCGAACTGGGGGTCGTAGCCTCGCCGGGTGATCCAGTCGATCACCTTGCCGTCCACGACCAGCGTGAGCCTGCGGTGCTTGAACCCGCTGCGCTGCACGAGCCGCTCGAGCTCCCTGACCGCGATCGTTCGGATATCCCGACGCCGCAGCGGCATGAAGTGCACGATCCGGTCGAAGCGGTTGAGCAACTCCGTTCGGAACTGCTTACCCAACGCCGTCCGTGCCCCGCTTTCCCTGCGCTCGGGATGACCCGACGCGAAACCCATCGCCTCTCCGCGGTGGGCATCAGCCCCCGCGTTGGAGGTGGCGATCAAGATCAACGAGCGGCACGAGACCGTCTCGCCCGCGCCGTTGATGAAGGCTCCCTCGTCCATCAACTGGAGGAACCGATCGTGAACCGTCGGATGAGCCTTCTCGAACTCGTCCAGCAGCACGACGGCAAAGGACTTCCCCATCAACCGGAGCGTCAACATGCCGCGCTTTTCCGCGGCGTTGTCGCCGTTCGGGTACCCGAACAGCGTAAAGGCGTCGTAATCACCTTGCATGTCCGCCATGTTCAGGCGGACCAACCGCTCCTTGTGACCGAACAGGCACTCCGCCAGAAGCTGAGCGACGTGGGTCCTACCCACACCGGTCGGCCCGACGAAGAGGAACGCGCCGAAAGGCCGCCTCTCGTCCGACAGGCCCGCCTTGACGGTCCCGATCACGTCGACCGCGGCGCGCACCGCCTCCTTCTGCCCGAGCACATGCCCCTCGAAGCGCCGCTGCAGCGCGACAAGGTCAAGCGGCACAGTCGGGTCGAGCAGCGCACGCGGTACGCGGTGCGTCGCGCAGAAGCACTCGATCACGTTCGCACTGGAGACCGTCGCTTCCAG
Source organism: Phycisphaerae bacterium (assembly GCA_029260055.1). Lineage (GTDB taxonomy): Bacteria > Planctomycetota > Phycisphaerae > UBA1845 > UBA1845 > JADFOB01. Next base: position 8,065 of record JAJDDX010000258.1, on the reverse strand, counting down.
GTCGGCCCTGGAGGCTGTCTGTGTCAACAGGTCGATCGCCTTACGCGGCAAACGGCTCCGCGCGAGGAACCGGTGCGTCAGCGTCAGCGCCTGCTCGATCGCAGTTGCCGTAAGCGCTTGTCCATTGCGGTCTTGCCGCGTCAGTGCCCAGGCGTTGAGGATTTGCCTTGCCCTTTCCAGGCTCGGCTCCTCGACATTCACGATCGAGTAGTGCTGCTGGAGGCTGTCGTCATGTTCGAGCATCGCCTCCACGGGCGCGGTTCGCCCCTCACCGATCACGGGTCCCTCGAAGGTATAGGCCAGCGCGCTGAGCTGCGCCTCGAGGTCGTACTGATAGCCCAAGTGGATGTCGCGAATGAATAGCGCGAACTTCCCCGCGGCCTTTGCCAGCACGTCGGCGAGCTTCTGCAACTCGGCACTGACCTCGTACGCGTCCTCCAACGCGGCTGCCCGCCGCTGGATCGAGATCTGCAAGACTCGCCTCCCGGCGAGGCATGCACATCCGTCACCCGCGGCCGACCGCCTGATGAGCTCGTACACGATGGCGGTCTTTCCGGTACCGGACTCACCGGTCAAAATCGGAAACCGGCCGGCGTCCAGCATCCCCGCCAATTCGTGTACTTGCTCGTCCACCTCGAACGCCGCCGGCAGGTCTCCTGCCTTGATCGCGGCTGTGAGGTCCCTTTCCATCCATTCCGAAAGTATGTTCATTGTCTTGTCCCTGTTCTTGCTCTTTCCCGCGGACTCGTTCCGCGGGTGTCTTTCAAAGATTCAGTTGCAGCGCCGAGGTGGGCTGTAGGGTCCGCCGTACGGACCCCACTCGAACACTTGGTCCGCACAGCGGACCCTACTCATTCTCTTGCCCGCACAGCGGACCCTGATCCCACTACCAGTCGTCGTGCTCCCGTGTACGCATTCCTCATCGCATCGCCTTGATCACGGCAGCGTTTTCGGCATTCGTGAGTCGCTGTAGCGTCGCCCCTGGGGGGCGACGAACGCATGCCCCGGGCGCCACCCCAAAAGGGGTGGCGCTACATGGTTCCCTTGTTCTGAGTTCCGACGGGTGACTCCCACTTTCGCGCGGTCGGCGCGCGGAGTCCCCGTTACGACTGTTCGGGATGTTTGCGCAGTCCCGGTGTCAGCCGGTGCTCGACGCTTCGTAACCGAATGGGCACAAAAAAAGCCCCGAAGGCCGCGTGTCACGGCCTTCGGGGCTCGGGCAAGCAAATGCTCGGGCTATCCGGGAGGTCCCGTGATGCGACGATTCGTCACCGATTCGGCATCGGTCGTCGTCTGACATATCGCCGGTGGGGTCATGACTGCGACGGCTTTCATTGCGCCGCAGTCATCGCCGCCGGGGCGACTGTCGAAACCAAGTTGTCCAAACAAAGAGGCCAAACCAAACCTCACTCAAAGGAGCCAATAACGTAACAGAGTGTGAAGTGTACGCCATGAATGGGGATAGTCAAGCGGGTAACACGTTTTTTTTCGGAGTTGGAGTGACGAGCTGAGTTGGCCGCGCGGCGGGGCTCAGCAGAGCGGGTGCCCCATCCTTGCGAAGCAAGGGTGGGGGAAGGATGGACTACCCGTTGGCGTTTCCGTTGCGAAAGGGCCGCGCGATATGGTCCGTCCCCCACCCTTCGGGCGTACCCGAAGGATGGGGCACCCATCGCACACTTAGCAAAGCCAGTCGGCGTAGAGTTCCGGGCGACGGTCGGGGATGAACAGACGCCGTGCGGGGCTTTGCTCGACCGCGCTGAGGTCGAGATCGGCATAGACGATGTCGTCGCGTCCCTTAGCCCCACGTGCCATCATCGTGCCGTCGGGATGGCATACGAAGGACTCACCGGCGAATGTAAGGCAGTCCTCCTCGCCGACTCGGTTGCACAGGCCGACGTAGTAGCCGTTGTGGAAGGCGGTGACGCGCATCTCACCTTCGTAGAGGCCTTCGGGCCATTCGCCGACCGCGCCGGCTTGGGGCACGAGCGCGAGTTGGGCGCCTTGCAGTGCCAGCGCCCGCGTGTATTCGGGAATGTGGCGGTCGTAGCAGATCGCCACGCCGATGCGCCCGGCCGCCGTGTCGTAGACCGGGGCGCCGGTGTCGCCGGGTGCGTAGTAGCCGCGTTCAAAGAAGCAGGGCAGGTCGGTAATGTGGATCATGCGCGTGCGGCCCAGCAGCGTGCCGTCGGCGTCGATGACCGGCGATGTGTCATACAGCTTGTCGCCGTCTTTCTCGAAGAGGTTGATGACGATGACGATTCCGAGTTCGCGTGCCATCGCGCAGAAGGCGTCGGTCGTCGGACCGGGCACGGGCTCAGCCAGGCTCGCCACGTCGCCGGTAGCCTGGTGTTGCGGATAGAACCACTCGAAAGCCAGTTCGGCGAAGCAGACGCAGTCAGCGCCCTGCGTAGCCGCCTCGCGCACGGCTGCGAGCCCTCGCTGGACGTTGGCGGCTTTGTCAAAAGTGGCGTGTTGCTGGATGAGTGCGAGTCGCATCTTACTTCTCCTGCGGATGCCGGCGCCGACGAACGTATCCGGTGTTCAACTACGCTGGATCATCGCACGAAACGCACGCCGCGCCCAAGCTCCACCGAGTGATTACGTCGGCGGAATCTTGGTGCCGCACTCGGGGCATCTGCCGGAGACGTTTCCCGTCAGGGCGTAGCCGCACGCCCTGCAGACGCCGACCCTGTTCACCTTCCAGACCCGGCCACCGCGGTACACGCCCAGCAAGGTCATCAGGAACGAAGATCCGACGATCGCCACGATGAAGCATGGAGCGCCCCAGTCACCGAGCGATTCACGCATGAGGAAGACGGCGAGCATCCCGTAGGACACGGGTGTGGCGACGACCGCCTTCGGAAGGGACCACGAGGCGCCGACTGCCCTTCCGACTACATACCCGGACAGTCCGCCGGCAATCATGGGGAAGACGAGCAAGGACGCAAAAAAGAAAGGCATGCCGGCGCACGCCGCATTGAAGGCGTTGTCCAGGAGAGCTAACTCCATGCCGAAAGCCAGAACCATGAGAAGGGCGAAGCCGATGCCGATGCCGGCCGAGATGAGGAGTTGCCTCGGGAGGCTGGTGCCGGTCGAGAACGCTGTGATGTGGTTTCGGTCGGGCACTTGTCGAATCTCGCACAGAGATTGGCCTTGCGGTTGCTCGCCCCAATGCGTGCAGCATATGGGATTGTGGGTGATGCCGCTACCGCAAGAGACACTGCGGTTCTTCTCGGGCTTGGAGTCGCAGGAGGTCGGACGTCGGACCGCTCCCTTACGGTCGCGGTTCTGATTGGTGGTGGGTCATGCACCGACGTTTGTTCCCCACCCTTCGGGCGTACCCGAAGGACGGGGCACCCGGCGGCGCGGTGGGTCGACACATATGTTCGTACGGTGACCGATTCCGCGAGAGCACGGGTGGGCAAGCCACCCGTGGCACCCATCCGATAGGGGCGGCGCGAGCCGGTTCGTTTGTGTGCGAAAACGTTGCGCGTTGCGCTTGAAACCGTACCGTGCGCACATCATTCAGTGTCTCAACGGCTTTTCACTTGCCGGTTTGGCCTGCGCCGTTTAAGCTTGTCGGAGCTTTCCGTGTCGAAAGCGGCTGCGTGCTTGCAGCCTTCGCCGGCGGCGGCGAGATTCAACGCGCGGGAGCGATCGCCTGGAAGGGAAGCGCATGAGCAACGCCTCGGGGCATGAGATTCTGCGGGACGACGCGTCGACGCGTCTCTCCATCCTCGGCAACCACGCGATCGTGCGGGGCGGTCTCGAGGCGGGCGTTCAGTTCTACTCCTGCTATCCGGGAACGCCGTCGTCGGAGATCGGCGACACCTTCGCCCAGATCGCCAAGGCGGCTGACATCCACTTCGAGTACTCGGTGAACGAGAAGATCGCGGTGGAGGTGGCGTTCGCAGCCAGCCTGGCTGGCGCCCGATCCATGTGCGGCATGAAGCACCTGGGCCTTAGTTCCGCGAATGACCCGATCTCGACGATGCCGTATGTCGGGGTGGGCGGCGGCATGGTCATCGTCTCAGCCGGCGACCCATCGGCGATCACCAGTCCGAACGAGCAGGACCAGCGGCATTTCACCAAGTTCCTCTACTATCCCATATTCGACCCGGCCACGCCGGAAGACGCACGCCGGATGACGAAGTACGCGTTCGGATTTTCGGAGACGACCGGTCTTCCGGTCATCCTCCGCCCGACGACGCGCGTGTGTCACAGCAGCGGGATGGTCCAGTTCGATTCGCTGCCGGCTGAGCGGAACGAGGTTGGATTCAAGAAGGACCCGCCGCGGTACGTACCGATTCCGCAAAACGCGCGGCGCATGCGCGTGGAACTCACGGAGCGATACAAGAAGGCGGAGGCGTTGCTGGCCACCTCCGGCTTCTTCCCCCGCACGGGCAGCGGTCGGAGAGGGATCATCGCCAGCGGCGTGGCCTACAGCTATACCGCTCACGTAATTCAGCAACTCGGTATCGAAGACGAGGTTACGCTGCAGCAGGTCGGTGCCTATCCGATTCCCGAAGAGCTGCTGAAGGACTTCCTGGCGTCGGTCGACTCGGTGCTTGTGGTCGAGGAGCTCACGCCGTTCGTCGAGGAGTGGGTCACGCTCTCGGCGTTTCGGGCCGGCCGAACGATCCCGATACTCGGCAAGCACACGGACCACTTTCCCGTCGAGTTCGAGTACTCGCCGGACATGGTCGACGGCGCGGTTCGCAAGTATCTGAAGTTGGATCAGCGCAACGGTCGGCGTGCGAACGTGCCGGAGCTTCCGCCCCGGCCGCCGGTGCTCTGCCCGGGCTGTCCGCATCGCACCAGCTTCCACATGGTCAAGAAGGTCTTCGGAAAGAAGACCGTCTACTGCAACGATATCGGCTGCTACACGCTTGGCTATGGCGAGCCGCTCGGAGCGTGCGACATGCTGCTGTGCATGGGCTCGTCGATTTCCCAGGCGTCGGGCATCGCCCGTGTGACGGGTGAGCGGACCGTGGCCTACATCGGCGACTCGACGTTCTACCACAGCGGCTTGCCGGCGCTGGCGAACGCGGTTCAGGCTGACGACGCGATCACGGTCGTCATCCTCGACAACTACATCACGGCCATGACGGGTTTTCAGCCGAGCCTTACGTCGGACAACATGGCCGGCGGCGGCTCGCTGTCGGGTGTGGAGCGATCCGAGCGTTTTTCGATTGAAGATGCCGTCCGGGGTCTCGGCGTGCAGAACCTCTATTCCGTCGATCCGTTCGACGACGAGGCGACGCTGGCCGCGCTCGAGCAAGCGAAGGCTGCCTCGGGCGTGAGCGTGGTGATCTGCCATTCCCCGTGTGTGGTTCACGATCGTCGTGTGACGAAAGAGCGGAAGCGGTCGCCGTTTACGGTCGACCAGGAGCTCTGCAACTCATGCACAGCCTGTGTTCGGATGTTGGGTTGTCCGGGCATTCTGGTCATCGACGGCAAGTACACGATCGACCGCGAGTTGTGCGACGGATGCGAGCTTTGCGCTGATGTGTGTAAGCACGACGCGATCAGCCCGATGCAGGTAGAGGGGGATTAGATGACGGCACCCGATCAAGTCAGCGGCGCCGGTACGCGGGTACTCGTAGCGGGCACGGGCGGTCAAGGCGTGCTCACAGCCGCTCGGCTTCTGTGCGACTGTTTCGTCGACCTGGGCCATGAGGTCGTCAGCGGGCAGCTTCACGGTATGGCGCAACGCGGTGGGGCGGTGCAATCGTCGATCATCATCGACGGCGGCACCTGCCCGGTGATCGCAGCCGGGCAAGCCGATTTCGTGGTCGGGCTCGAGCCGGTGGAGACCGTGCGGGCGCTCCCGGTCGTCTCGGAACATACGTGGGTCTACATGAATACGGCTCCGATCATACCCTACGTGGTGGCTCAGCGGGCCGCTCGCAAGGAGGCGGACGCGAGCTATCCCGACGTGGACGGGCTCATCGCGGCGATGCACGCGGCGACTTCGAACGTGCTGACCTTGGACGCGACTGCGTGCGCTATCGAGGCTGGGTCGGCCAAGGCGCTCAACATGGTGATGCTCGGCTGTCTGCTGGGGACCGGTTCGTTGCCCTGTTCGGCTGATACGTTCTGGGAAGCGGCTGTGAGGCGTATGCCGCCCAAACTGCACGATACGAATAGTAGGGCCTTCCGTGCGGGCGTGGCGATGACGGCGGAGCGGGCCAACTGCGGAGGCGCAGCGTGACGCTGAAGGTCGGCATTGATGTGGGCGGCACGTTCACGGACTTCCTGGTGACGCGCGCGGGGCACGAACCGCAAGTCTTCAAAGTGCTTTCGACGCCCTCCGATCCTTCGATCGGTCTAGTCAACGGCCTGACTGAGATCGCGGCGGCGCTCGATACCACACTGACCGGCCTGGCGCATTCCATAGAGACGATCGTTCACGGTACCACCGTGGCGACCAACGCGGTACTGACGGGCGTCGGCGCCAAGACGGGCCTGCTCACGACGCACGGCACGCGCGACGCGCTCGAGATGCGGCGCGGCATCCGCGAAGAGCAATACAACAACCGCTACACGAACGTACCGCCGCTGGTGCCGCGCTATCTGCGAGCGCCGGTGCGCGGGCGGCTCAACTACCGCGGCGATGCACTGCAACCGCTCGACCTGGACGATGTGCGCCGCGCGGTGCGGCTCTTCAAGGAGGAGCGGGTCGAGGCGGTGGCGATCTGCTTCATGAATTCGTTTGCCGATGGGGAGCACGAAAGACGGGCGGCGGAGGTAGTACGCAAGCAACTTCCGGACACCTACTTGACCGTCTCGGCGGATTTCTTGCCGTCCATTCGCTTCTACGACCGCGTCAGTTCGACGGTGTTGAACTCGTTCGTCGGGCCCAAAGTCAGCTCGTACATGGATCGCCTCATCGCGCGGCTGCGGGAGATCGAGTTCGGCGGTGTGCTACTGATCATGCAGTCCAACGGCGGCGTGATGTCGCCGGAGGTGACGGTGTCGAGCCCGGCGCGGACGCTGCTTTCCGGGCCGGCTGCCGGACCGGTGGCGGGGCTCGGCTACGTTCGACCGCACGGGACGGATAGTTGCCTTACCGTCGATATGGGTGGGACCAGTTTCGATGCGGCGCTGGTGCAGGACGGCGCATCGGTCGTCGTGACCGAAGGCGAAATCAACCGGTATCGCATTGCGCTACCCATGCTGGATATCGTCACGATCGGCGCGGGCGGTGGGAGCATCGGCTGGATCGACGAGGGCGGTCTGTTGCGCATGGGCCCGCAAAGCGCGGGGGCCGACCCCGGCCCGGCGTGCTATAGCAAGGGCGGCAAGCTGCCGGCTTGTACTGATGCGGACCTGGTGCTCGGCTATCTCGATGCGGGGTTTTTCGCCGGCGGTAAGATCCAACTGGATCATGACGCCGCCCATCGCGCGATCGACGAGCACATCGCCAAGCCGCTGGGTATGTCGGTTCAGCAGGCGGCGGCCGGCATGTACCGTGTGATCAACACCAACATGGCTCAGGGCGTGCGCGAGATCACGATCAAGCGCGGCTACGACCCGCGCGAGTTCCCGATCGTCGTGGCCGGCGGCGCCGGGCCCCTGCACGCGGCCATGATCTGCGCCGAACTCGAGATCCCGATGTTCCTCGTGCCGCGCGACTCCTCGATCTTCTGCGCCGCGGGCATGCTGATGAGCGATCTCAAGCACGACTTCGTGCGCTCCTTCGTCTCCCCCTTGGAAGGCATCGACCGGAAGGGCCTTGCCGCCGCCGTCGACGGCATGGTCAACGAGGGACAATCCTTGCTCAAAGGCGAGGGCATCCCCGCCGCCAAACAGGAATTCCATTTGAGCTTCGACTGCCGCTACGTGAAGCAGTATCACGAGGTCTCCCTCCCGGTCCCGCTGAAAGCGGTCAAGGCCGGCGAGATGGGCGCCATACGGGCGGCCTTCCACAAAGAACACAACCGCCTCTACGGCTACTCCCTCGAGGAGCAGCAGACCCCGATCGAACTCATCAATCTCAGACTCCGCGCCGTCGGCCTCACTGAAAAGCCTGCCTACGCCGCAGAAGAGCATTCGGGTGATG
>JAJDDX010000257.1 GCA_029260055.1 Phycisphaerae bacterium | reverse complement strand
ACCAGATCGAGCAGCAGAAAGGGTCGAGCGCACACACCGTTCCGCAGCAGATCGGGTCCTCGCAGCCGGGGCTGCCGTTGCCGCCTGCAGCGCAACAGTCTCCCGCGCCCGGGCAACTCGTACCGGCAGCGGCGCGGTCGGCGGCTCCGGACGAGGCTGCGTGGGCTGCTGCCGACCCGGCTGCGTCGGCGTGTGAACCGGGCACGGGCAGTGAAGTGCCGAGATCGGACGGAGCGGCGCTATGCACAACACCGGCGATACAGAGAAGATAGAGGGCGGGCGGATGCATGATGTCGAACTCCCCTCCCTGCGTTGATCGGTCCGGCGCACGCGCCGAGAAGTCGTTCCGCAGAGTCCGCTTTGTACCACGAAAAGGGCGCGAATTTCAAGTAGCCCGATATTTTGTGGCGCAGCGTGTGCCGTGCTTCGGGGGCGAGCCGGTTGTCGCGGGAGCGGGCATCCTTTTCGGCCTCGTTTCCATGGAATAGACTGCCGTCAGGGTCGGTTTGGGCTGTTGTACAGGGCACCGCTCGGCTAGCGCAGCCGGCGGCGATACGTCGTCCGGGAAGAAGATGGAACAGGATCTGAAGCAGCGTTTTGAAGCGGTGGCCATGCCGCACTTGGACACGGTCTACCGTGTGGCGCGCTCGCTGTCCGGGCAAATCAGCGAGGCTGAAGACCTGGTGCAAGAGACCTATGTTCGCGCTTTTCGTGGTTTCGGCGGCTTCGAGTTACGTGAGTACGGCGCCAAGCCGTGGCTTCTGCGGATTCTGCACAATGTGTTCTACACGCACAAGAACAAGCAGCGGCGACAGCCGACGTTGCTCGACGACGTCGACTTCGATCATTTCGAGGATGAGCTTTCTGACGCCCAGATCGAACCGGCCAAAGCGGACACGATCAACTGGGATCATGTCGATGAGGAACTCAAAGCGGCGGTCGACCAGCTCCAACCGGAATACCGGACGGCGCTGCTGCTCTGGGCGGTTGAGGGATTGAGTTACAAGGAGATCGCCGCGGCGTGCGATTGCGCGCTCGGCACCGTGATGAGCCGTCTATACCGCGCCCGACAATTGCTCGGGCGTCGCCTTCGCGACTACGCCCTGCAACGCAAGCTCAACGTGGAGAGGTTCGATTCATGAATTGCCAGCAGTTTCAGAAATTCGTTTCCGCCTTCGCCGATGGTGAACTCGATGTCGAGCACAACCTCGAAGCGCTGGAACATCTGAACATGTGTCAGACCTGCGCGGGGCGCGTGGCCGACATCCAGCAGCTCAAGGCCGCACTCAAACGGATCACTCCCGAAGAGCCCGCGCCGGCTCGTCTGCGCGATCGCATACTTGCCGCGCTGTCGGCCGAAGCCGCGTCGCCGCGCAACGAGGCGGACGTGGAGATCTACGTGGATGACGACGAAGCGGAAGATGCGATTGTGCTTCGTCCGACGGCTCGGCGCCGGGCCGGACATCTCGTGCCGCTGGCCATGGCGGCGGCTGTCTTGTTCAGCGTGACGGTGTGGCAACTAGTGCCGTTGATGTCGGCTCACGAGGGTCGAATCACGCTTCGGGCGGAAACGGTCAGGGACGTGCGCGAGCAGCACATGCGTTGTACGGCCCACACGGATCGGCCTCACCACGATCCGACCCTGGGCACTTCGCTTCAAGAGGTCGCATCGCGCTTGAGCCGGCGGCTCGGAATGCGCGTGCTCGCTCCCGATTTGACCGAATTCGGCTTCACGTTTGTCGGGGCGGATCAGTGCGGCATTCGGAATCGAACCGGCGCGCACATTCTTTACGAGTGTGCCGATTTCGACACCATGTTCTCGCTGTTCACGGTGGCACCGATCCCGGATGAGGATGCCGCTCGCCGTCGACGTGTCGGTGATCGGTCCTACTTCCAAGCCTGCAAAGAGGGAACGCGTGTGGTGGCGTGGCGTGATGGTGACGCCACGTACGTCGGATGCGGTGGTGACGAACTGCCGGAGACCCTGCTTCTGAACGTGGCAGAAGCCGCGCGGAAAGCCGATATCCCATAGCGGTGACCAGGCGACGCCCGACGCGTGCCGGCTGCGCGAATTGAATTGCGACTGAACTTTCCGCCGCGCGGTCCTTGCGGCCCGAAGTGCGTTTCTTCGACCGGTCACAAGGTCGGTGGTAGCCTGCGCTGTGAAGCGGGGCTATACTTATGGGATGTAAGGATGTCGCGGGTCAAGCCACTTGACGCTCGCAACGGTTTGAACGAGAACCTTCCGCACGAGACACACGACGGTCGGTGCGGCCGTCGAGATACGGAGAAATATCGATGACCAGTCGCTTGTTAGGCGGGGTGTTCGCCACGACGTTGATCTGCGCAGGCTCCGCGATGGCACAGTCCTGGACAGCCTCGACCGCGTCCACTGCCGGGCCGAAGCCCCTCGCGACACCGGGTTCGGCGTCGGGCGGGTCGCCGGTACTGGCGTTGCTTCAGAAACGCGTCGAGGGCGTCAATTGGGAAGAGAGGACCTTCGAAGAGATACTCGACTGGATGCGCGACGAGGCGGACGGCAAAGTCAACATCGTTCCGCGCTGGAATCCTCTGAGCATGGAGGACGTCGATCGCGACAAGCTCGTGACGCTCGAACTGGTGGACACGACCATCGGCGAAGTCGTTCGCGAGGTTTTCGGGCAGCTCTCTGATGCTGGCAACGTGGCGTTCCGCGGCGAAGGTAACACGCTTCGGATTTCGACAAAAGCCGACTTCGATCAGAAGCTCGAACTGCGGATCTACGACGTGACGGACATTCTGTTCCGCGTGCCCGACTTCTCCGAGAGCGCTCCGCAGGTCGACCTCCAGCGGCGTCAGACGACCGGTGGTGGCGGCGGCGGTGGCCAGCCGATCTTCGCGAACGCGGGCGGGCAGAACCAGGAAGAATTGAGCGAAGAGGGCGATCAGGATCCCGAAGAGATCCTCGAGGACCTCGCTACGTTGATTCGTGAGACGATCTCGCCCGATTCGTGGCAGCAGGCTGCGACGGGGCGCGTGCCGGGTCCGGGCCGGATCATCGGTTACGGCAAGCGCTCGCTCGTGGTGCTGAACACGGTCGACGTGCATGAGCAGATCGCCGGTTACTTCTCGGTCGGCAAGTGATGTATGAATCCCGGGGCGGCTGACGGCGGCCTTCGGTTATCGCGATTCGGTTTGCGACCGATCAGGATCGAGCGGGTTGCAGGGCCTTTTGGGCTTGTTCAACCGTGACCCGCTCGATCCTGATCGTTTTTACAGCCGAGGTCGGGCCGCTGACCACAGCCACATCGGTCTTTCGAACGCCGAGCAGTTTGGCGATATGCGCCGTCAGGGCCTTGTTGGCCTTGCCTCGCTCCGGCGGGGCTGAGACGGCAAACTTGGCGCGGCCGTCCCACTGCCCGAGATAGCGAGTCCTGGACGCCCCGGGAACCACTTTCACGGGCAAGAGTACCGCGTTTTCCTCAGCGGCGATGTCCAGCATGTCGATACTCTAACGAGGTTTGCGATCGTCGCCTGTTGAACGGGTCGCAGCGGCGGCGGACGCGGAGTACCGCAAGCCGCGCGGCCAGGTCAGTGTACCATCGGATACGGGTCGAAAATGAACACACAATACGAAATCGGTGTCATTGGCGCGGGCAACGCGGCCGAGGGAATCGTCCACGGTATTCTGCGCAACAGTGTCTTGTTCGACGATCGCATGATCGCCGGCGATCCGTCCCCCGAGCGCCGAGGTGTGTTCGCCGACCGGTTCAACATCGCGGTGACAGCCGACAACCGCGAGCTTGTCGAGAACAGCTACATCCTGATCCTGGCGGTCAAGCCGCAGCAGTTCGACGCGGCGTGCAGTGCTTTTGCCGACCTCGTGCGTGAGGACCACCTGATCGTGTCGATCATGGCCGGTGTGTCGTGCGCGTCGATCGAGGCGAAGTTCCCGGATGTCAGCCCGCGCGTGGTGCGTGCCATGCCGAACCTGCCCGTTCACGTCGGCGCCGGCATGGCGGGTGTGTGCAGGGGCAAGTATGCCAAGGAGGTCGACCTTCTTCGCGCGCAGCGCATCTTCGACGCGGGTGGGCGATCTCTCGTGTTCGAAGATGAGGCACAGATGGACGCGGTGACGGCGATTTCGGGTTCCGGCCCGGCGTACTTCTACTACTTCGTCGAGGCGTTGACCGCAGCCGGCGAGGATGCCGGACTCACGCGGCAGCAGGCCGATTTGCTGGCGAAACAGGCGTGCTTCGGCGCGGCCCGCATGATGCTCGAGTCCGGTGAGCCGCCGGCCACACTCCGCAAGAAAGTGATGTCCCCCGGCGGCACGACGGAGGCCGCCCTCGAATCAATGACCGAAAACAAGGTTTTCGACCACATCAAGGCGGGTGCGGTGGCTGCGTGGCGGCGCAGCCAAGCACTCGGCAAGTAG
>JAJDDX010000256.1 GCA_029260055.1 Phycisphaerae bacterium | reverse complement strand
GCCTGCTTGGTCGGGCATACGCATGTGCCCGGTGTGTTCCTCGACGACCCGTGCTTCGACTCTCCGGAAGAGCTTCCGGACGTCAACGTCTATACGATCACGTCCGACGAAAAGGCGATCATCAACGTCGGCAGCATCGGCCAGCCGCGTGACCGAGACCCCCGGCTCTGCTACATCGTGGTGTACGGCCCAGATGAAGCCCCGGAAGGATACGAACCGCCCGACGTGGACGAGGGCGAATACTGTACGACGATCGAGTTTGTCCGGCTCGAATACGAGATCGAAAGAGCGGCGAAGAAGATCTACGATACGCCCGAGTTGGATGACTTCTTGGGGTCGCGGTTGTTCGAAGGTCGATAGCGAACCACGTCGCCGCGCAGACGCGCGGCGACCAGAGCATCGGCGTGACGCCTCAGGTTTCCCAACGACGGTCAGCCGCGTACGCCCTCCGACACGATTCCCATGAGTAAGAACGACTCCAAAAACGATACCCTGCGGAACATGCTTCTGGCGGTGACGGTGTTCCTGACCGTCATGATCATCGGACCGCAGTTGTTGCCGACGCCCAAGGCACCGACGGCTCAGCCTGGCGCGGCGACGGCTCCCGGCGAACACCCGGGGGCTGTCCAACCCGGCACCACTTCGACGGCCCAGGGCAGTACGTCCCCCGGCGCCGGCCCACCCGGGACCGGACAGGCCGCGGTCGACCGATTCTCGGCGGACCAAGCCGATGCGGAGACGACCGTCACGATCGGATCGGCGCTGCCGACGGAGCCACCGACGCCGGACCCGTTTCGGATGCGTCTGACGCTCTCGAACATCGGGGCGAGCGTCGAGTCCGCCACGATGACCGACCACGCCGCGCTATTGCGCAAGCCGGAGCGGTACACGCTCTTGCACCCCGTTGAGCGCGAGGGCGGCCCTACATTTCGATCGCTCCCGATCGAGAAGATCAACATCGACGGGCAGGACCTTAGCCTTGCCGGTGCCAAATGGCGGCTCAAGACATGGTCGGAGGGCGGCGATACGCGCGGCTGGACCGAAACGACTGAGGGCCAGGCCGTCGAGTTCTTCGTCGAAATCTCGGACAACGGCCAGCCCGCGCTTCGTTTGACGCGACGCTTCATGCTCCCGCGTCAGACGATCGAATCCGGTCGACACGATCTGCGAGCGGACCTGACCATCGAGAACCTGACGACCGAGCGTGCCTACAAGGTGGTGTCGACATACGGCGGCGGGCTGGGCATCCCGGCGATGGACACCCGCATGGACGATCGCGTGGTGGACTGGGGGCTGCAAGACGCGCACGAAACGGTAGCGGGCAATCGCGTCGCGTACGCGAAGGTCGCCGGCGCACTCCCAGAGGACTACGTCATCGCGGGCGCTTCGGACACGAGCCAGGTCGTCGCGTGGGCGGCGACGGGCAACAAGTACTTCAGTTGTACGCTTGCGCCGCTTGCGTCTCGGGCTGAAGCCAAGACCGGCGGCGTGTCGTCCGCTTCCGGCGTCGATCTGGACCGCGACTCGCTCACGAACGATGACGTCAACGTGATGCTCGTCACGCCTCGCACGGAGGTCGCACCGACGACGTCGGTGGCTTTCCCGGTCGACGTTTACATCGGGGAGAAGAGCAGCCATCAGTTCCGCGTCATCCCCGAGTACAGCGCCCGCAACTACTACTATCAGGTCGCGCAGGGCTACGGGATGTGTACCTTCTCGTGGCTCGTCGAGTTGATGGTGTGGCTGCTCAACAGCGTTCACACGCTCGTCAGCGATTTCGGCATCGCGATCATCGGCCTCGTCCTTGTCGTTCGGACCATCCTGCACCCGATTACGAAAAAGGGGCAGGTCAATATGGTCAAGATGCAGCAGCGGATGGGTGAGCTGGCCCCGCGGCTCGAGGAGATGAAGAAGAAGTACGCCAACGACAAGGCGCGTCTCCAGCAGGAGACGATGAAGATATATCAAGAACAGGGCGTCAACCCGGCCACGCAGGTGTTCACTTGCATCCCGATGTTCATCCAGATGCCGATCTGGATCGCCCTGTACATCAGCCTGAACAACAACATCCTGATGCGGCACGAGCCGCTCTTTTGGGGCATCACCTGGATCGACGATCTGACGGCACCGGACGCGCTGTACACCTTCGCGGCGCCGATCGTCGTGCCGCTGGCGGGCTGGTCGCTGCCCCATTTCAACCTGCTGCCGATCCTCGTCGCGATCACGATGTACACGCAGCAGAAGCTTCAGCCCAAGCCCAAGGTCAAGCCCAACGCATCAGCCCAGCAACAGCAGCAACAGGAAATGATGCAGAAGATGATGCCGATGATGAGCATCATGATGCTGCTTTTCTTCTACAAGATGCCGAGTGGGCTCAATCTCTACATCATGGCTAGTTCGTTCTTCGGCACGATCGAACAGATGCGCATCCGCAAGCATATCAAGGACCATGAGGAGGCCGGGACGCTCCACCAGAAGAAGGCTCCCGCGGACCCGAAGAAGCGCGGCAAGCTCTCCTTCTTCCAGAAGCTCCAGGCGATGGCGGAAGACGCCCAGAAGAAGGCGCAACACCGCAGCAACCCGAAGCGTTAGATGACGGAGCGTAGTGGGAACCAGGCATGGCCGCTTGGCCGTGCCACCCGACTAACCGCGGAGTCTGGGCCTGTGGGACTACTCGTCGCGGTGGAAGTGCGCATGCCACCAGGCATCGAAGTTGCGACGCACGCGCGGCAGCGCCTCGTTGATGGCTGTCACGTTCCCACGCTGGGCGATGTCCTCGGGGACCCGTCCCAGGATAACCGCCAGTTCCATAAGCTGCCCGTTACGGAAGAAACGCAAACCGATCGGCTCGCCGGGCTTGTGGGCGGCGATTCGTCGACTGAAGGCGAGGACCCGCGGAAAGGTCCGTCTCGCGCGAGCCGTCGAAATGTCTTGCGGTTCGGCTGAGATGGGATCGCCGTCGACCGCGATGATCACATCGCCGATTTGGAGGCCGGCCCGGGAGGCGGCGGTGTCGTCGATTACGTTGGTTAGCTCGACCGGCAAGGTATCGGGAGGAATCGGAAGAACGGCAGGGACGGCCGCCTCATACAGGCCTAGGCTGACGCCGAGGAATCCCTTCTTGGCGAAGAT
Source organism: Phycisphaerae bacterium (assembly GCA_029260055.1). Classification (GTDB taxonomy): domain Bacteria; phylum Planctomycetota; class Phycisphaerae; order UBA1845; family UBA1845; genus JADFOB01. The sequence goes on along the minus strand of JAJDDX010000256.1, from coordinate 3,983 downwards.
GTGATGGTCAAAGTAGGACCGGTGGACCACACGCTCGATCCGCAGGCGGACCTCCAGGTCTCCGGTTTTCCGGTAGGTATCACGCAGCTTTGGGAAGGCCGGGGCGCCGATTTCGATGAGCCGACGAGTGGCTTCCTCACGCGCCTGATAGGCGACCGAGCCAAGTTTCGGGATCAGCTCGTCGACGGCCGCCGCGAGTGCGCCGCTTAGCGGCTCGATCGCCAGCGGTTCCGGCACATCGACGGGTTGGACGGCGGCACCGCTCGGCGGCTTCGGCATTGTGGGCGCGTCTCCGGGAGCTTGTGCGACCATCGTCGCGAAGAGGCATAGGACCGTTGTGGCTGCTGTCATGTCGGATCCCCCATCACCAATGTAGCGTCGGGGTTTATCCCCGGCGCAGGCGCTACGCCGACTCGCTCGGCTCATCAGGGCCGGTGGATTCGTCGGCGCCCTTCTCCACCGGCCAGCAATCACCGCCGATCTGAGGGTTCTCGGCATCGTCGACAGGTCCTTCTACGTCCGGCGGGTCGGTCGGCTGCGTGTCGGGCTCTGAGCCGCTCGACTTCACGACGACGGCATCGCCGGACGCCGAGTACTTGCCGCCCGGTCCCCGCTCGCACTGAACGCTCGTCAGGGCGTTGGCGCCCTTCATGGAAGCCGTCGCCTTGAGCCCCTCCAGCGCGTCCTCCGCAAGACGAAACCCGTCCACGTAGACGGCCTCCAACTGCTTGACGATCTCGTAGCCTGCGATCGTCGTGGTACTGGAGGTCGTTAGAATCTTCTCCGCCTCCGCGCGTCGCTGCGAGGACAGAGCCGTATTTCGTCCCCCGTAGCGTTGAAGCTTCGGATGCAGAGTGGCCGGGCCGCGGCGACGCATCGCACGACGGACCTTTCGATACAACCACAATAGGACCGCGAAGATGACCAGCGCCGCGAATGCCTTGATCTTCCAGTCATCGAGATCGGCCCAGTCCGACGGATCGATGTCGGGCAATGGCAGCTTCGGCATCTGCGTCGATGAACCGGCGGGTTCAGACATGGGCCGCGGGCTCCTTTGGGACGCCGGCCGGGGCGGGTTCACAAGCCACGGCCGGCAAATCGGGATTGACCTCGTCCTTGCGCTGATACTGCATGCCGCGCCACGTGGTCTGACCGGCGCCGAGCGTACCGCGCATCGCGTTGAGCAGCAGGACGAAGGTGGCCACGCAGCCGAGAATGTAGGTAAGCGACCAGAGCCCGCTGCTGCGAAGGATACCGTACATCCGCCACATCACGATCTGTTTCATGACGATCGCACCGGCCCAGACCGCAATCGCGATGTTCCACGGCCCCGCTTCCGTCGGGGCGACCGTCGCCCTGCCCACCAGCGCGACCACGAGCGATATCCAGGGTTGCAGGGAGAAGAAACTGAGCAGTGCGATGGCTCCGGTGACGCGCGGGAACGAGCCGAGCGCGCCGTAGAATATCCGAGTCCAGCCGTGCCACGCTTCAATGGGTCTGGCGTACATGCGCGTCTTGTAGAGGTCCTCGTTCTCGGCGACACGGAGCATGAAACCCGACGCCTTGGCCAGCCGGGCCATGTGGATATCTTCGTTGATGACCCGCCGGACGCTGTCGTGCCCACCTATCCCCTGGTAGCAAGCCCGCCGCAGGAGCATGAAGGCTCCGTTGGCGTAGGCCGCCTTCTTGGTCGGGTTGTTCACCCGGCTGGGCAGGAACCAGATGATCAGGACGGCGGCACAGACGGGCTGAAGGATGCGTTCCCAGGCCGCGTGTGTCTCCAAGACCGGTGTGACGGAGAGGAAGTCGGTGCGATGCTCGATGGCGTGGCGGATCGCCACCGAGATCGTGCTCCGGGAGGTTTGCCGGCAGTCGGCGTCGGTAAAGAGAAGCCAATCCCCCGTACTGAGGGCCGCCCCCTCTCGCATGGCGTTGCACTTGCCGAACCAGCCTTCGCGCAGCTCTTTGACGGTGACCACCTTGAGCCGGTCGGGGGCCTCGGCCTTCAGGCGGGCGAGGATTTCGGGGGTGCGATCCACGCTCCGGTCGTCGACGGCAATTACCTCGAAGTCAGGGTAATCCTGGTCGAGTAATGTCGTCACACATGATTCAATGTTGTTCTCCTCGTCCTTGGCAGCCACGATCACGGACACGCGGGGCACCGGATCCAGGAGACGGGAGTTTGCGTCGTAGGAGGCGGAGCTAAGGAGCTCGCGGGTCCGTATGGCGCGCCGGATCACGAAGACACGGAGGAACCAGACGAGACCGACGATGCCCGCAGACACGAACCAGATGACAAAGCCAGTCGACATTGCGTCCTCCGACAGTCGGATACCCTTCAGCTTCTCGCGGGAGTGATTATGCGGGAACCGCAGCGCCCCGGCAACTTCGACGATACCAACGGGCAATCCCTGCGATCGCTCGCGTTGGTAAAGCTCCGCGAGCTTTCGAGCGTCGTTCTGGCCACGGCGCCCTTCTTTCCCGTTGCGGTGGGGATGCTCCTTGGGGTCGTGCTCGACGCCCATCACCCGATTCCTCTATGGGCATATGTCTGCCTCTTCCTTTCGGCGCTTCTGCTCGCAGCGTGGCGCGCGTCACGAAGTCTCGCCGGCATGTGGATAGTTGTCGGAGCGGCTGTCGCTGTGGGCGGTACGCTGCACGCCGCCCGCGCACGCACCGTTCCCGCGACGCACATCGCGCGGCAGGCCACCTATGATGAGAAGATCGTCCGCGTCGTCGGCACGATCGTCTCCGAACCGCGCATCCTGAGCCAACCAGAGACGGCGTTTAGCCCCTGGATGTTCGGGTCGGATCGGACGGCATTCCTACTTCGAGTCGAATCCATGGACGGGCCAAACGGCCCTGAAGCAGCCACGGGGATGATCCGTGTCGTGACCGGCGACGTCGTGCTCGATCTGCGGGAACATGAGCGGATCGAGGTGCTCGGCTGGCTCCGCCTGTTTCGTCCGCCGCGCAACCCCGGGGCCTACGATTGGGCCTCCCACTACGAGCGCCAGGACATCGCCGCGGGGCTTCGTTGCAAGAGTGCACGCGTCATACACCGCCTCGACGAGGGCACGTTGCCGAACGCGAATCGCGGCCTGTCGTGGTTGAAACGGCGGGTGCGCGGCCTTCTGACGGATGACCTGGCGGCCGGCAACCAGGCGGAGGCGACCCTGTTGGAGGCCATGATCCTCGGGCAGCGGACGCGACTCGACCGATACCTCAACGACATATTCGTCCGCGCCGGGTGTATTCACTTTCTGGCCGTCAGCGGCGTCCACGTCGTCATCGTCATGATGTTGGCCCGGCTTGTGTGCCGGATGTGCTTTGGTGGGCCGCGAGCCTGCGCCTGGGCGATGCTGATCGCCGTCGTTCTGTACATGGCGATCGCTGAGCCGCGTCCGTCAATCTTGCGGGCCGGTGTGATCGCGTTGACCTACTGCCTGTCAGTGCTGCTGCACCGAAGCCGCGCGCGGTTGAACTGGGTCTCGCTCTCGTGCGTGGTGCTTCTCGTGATTGAGCCGCGCATGTTGTTCGGTGTGGGCTTTCAGCTTTCCTACGCGGCTGTGCTCGGCGTGAGCTATCTGTCGCCGGCGCTGACCGGCGCCGTGACGGCGGTTCGGCCTTGGCTACGTCGGGCGGTTTTCAGGCGTGACGAGTCGTGCGAAGAACTCGACCTACTCGAATCTGAAATCGATGAGACGTCCGCACCGACTCGCGCGATGCGCAGGCCTCAGCGGTGGGTGCAACGCAGCGCATCGAGCGCGTTTACGATCTCGTGCGGAGCCTGGCTGGCGGCACTGCCGATCGTCGCGTGGCACTTCGGGACCATCCACGTCTGGGGTGCGGTCAACTCGGTTCTCGTCATGCCGCTGGTCACGATCATTATGGGGCTGGGCTTCGCCAAGATCCTGGCCGGGTTGGTTTGGCCGACCTTGGGCGCTCTTGCGGGCGGCGCGCTTAGTTGGGTCGATTCGGGA
>JAJDDX010000255.1 GCA_029260055.1 Phycisphaerae bacterium | reverse complement strand
CCGATGCGGTTGGGGTAGCAGCCGGTGAGCAGCGCGGCTCGCGAGGCCGAGCAGACTGGCTGTGCTACGTAGAAGTCGGTGAAGCGGACGCCCTGGCTCGCCATGCGATCGACGTGCGGCGTTTCGAATCCGCGTCCGCCGTAGACGCCGACATCGGAGTAGCCCTGATCGTCGGTGAAGATGACGACGACATTGGGCGGACGGCCGGCACCGGCTAGCGAGGCGGCGGACGCGATTTGCGGCATTGCCAGGGCGGCTGCTCCCGCGCCGACGCTCGTGAGGAAGTCTCTTCGGGTGTAATCTGGTGTGGTCATCGAGTGGTCCCTCATCGATGGTGTTGCCGCATCTGACGAACGCCGTTGCGCACGCCGGCATCGTACGCGAGAGCTTTCACGTCGAAAAGGGAAGCCAGCGCAGCGCGCGGATTCAGCGGGGCGTGAGGGGAAGATCGGCGTGGGCGTCGTGGTCGGTCTCATGCGTTCCGGCGAGCAGGTCTTGTTCGTCGGTGGTGGCGTGCAGATCGATCGGGACGCCGGATGGGGAGAGTTCCTTCATGTCACGTTTGGCCAGCGTCTCTCGCGGGAACCAGAGCGGCGTGTTCATGCCGGCCACCCGGCAGACCAGGACGGCTTGGGCGGTCAATATCAAGACGCCGGCAGCCATGCCCAACATCTCGGGCCAGCCGTTGGCGGCGCCGAGGGCGGTGATCAACGCGGTGGCGCAGGCCGGCGCGTGAGGGCATGACAGGCGGATGAGCAGTACACAGGTGGTTGCGAGCGCGAGCGAGGCGCTCGCCAATGCAGGCCAATCCGTCGGCCCGAGTGTTACGGCTACTCCGCTGAGAAGTTGAACGAGGTGCCACGTGGCGTAGCCCGCGGCGATGGCTGTGAAGTGCCCGACAATGACGGAACGCGGAGCGGCCGCCCGCGAGAAGGGACTGCTGAAGAGAATGAAGGCACTCGGTCCGAGCGCTGGGAACAGCAGAGGCAAGTCGATCCACCAGGCGAGCCCGGTGATGACCAAAATGGCGAGCACGCCGTTGGTCGCGGCGACCACGGAGGTCACGGTGCGTTCGTCGGCGCGGGCGAGCAGTGAGGGGATCGACCATCGCGCTCGCCAGGTCAGCATGGACCTTTTCAGTGACGGATTCCTCATGTACTACAACTCCACCGAATCGGGCGAGTGCGCATGATGCGCGCTGATCGTATGGGTTATCGGCGGCTGATCGCGCGGGCTTTCGGAGCGAATTGTCGCCAGGCGCGAGTGGTCGCCCCGGCAGTCGACGCCCGGGGACTCAGGCGACGGACGACAGCGTGAGCGCTGAAAGGGCGGAATATGGCATGCCTTATTCCGCCCCTTCGGGGCTGAGGCGGCATCGCGGCACACGGCAACGTCTTTCTGCCTGACGCCGGCCTCGTCGACTCGTAACGTCAGAGCGGCACATACGTCCTGAATTCCCGGACAGCCTCAAACGCGTACGCATGACCGTGACACCCCGGCGGAGGCGCGCAACCGTATTTCTCAGTTCACGGTTTGGCGGTCAGGGAGGCTTTTTTCACCCATTGGGGGCGACGGGACGTTTGCATTCGGGCTGGTGGATGGTCGTCGTGCGTTCTACCGTCGTGGGTGTTCGAGCTCTTCCCACCACTGAATGATGCCGCCATCCGCGCCGAAGAACATGCCGGCTTTTTTCACCTCGTTGTCGTAGAAGCGGAACGTGTCGGTGAAGTTATCGCCGTACTGGATTTGCAGGAGGGTATCGCCGTTATCAACGGTGCAGATTGCCGAAGCCGGCGGTGCATCGTCGTCAAACTCGAACGGCTTGTCCGCGGGTTCGTTGATCAGCAAATCGACGAGGCGATAGAAGACGGTGGCTTCTGAAAACCGGTTCACTTCGAGCAGTGCGACGCGGGCGTGCGTCCGCTCACCCAGGCCGGGCAGCGCTCCGCGCCTCGAGTCGATCTCGAGCACGACGATCTCGCGGCCGTCGAGCGTACCCGGCTCGATGGTCAGCGTCGTCGGGTAGCCGGCGCGCATGAGCGTGGACAATTGGCCTTGGGCCTTGGCTTCGTCCGAATCCCATCCTCCGTAGACGTAGACACCCTCTCCTTCCCACGTGCCGATGGGAATGTCACCGGTCGGGCCGGGCGTTCTGCACCCGGTTGCCAGCGCCAGGGCGCAGCCACACGTCATCGACAATTTCGCGAGTAACTTGCGTGTCATGGTCGTGTCTCCGCTTTACGTTGGTATCGATGCTGAGGCTATCGGGGACATCTCGCTTACACCGCGCCGGCGCAGGGCCTTAGGGGTTATCCCGAAGCCGCGCGCGTGAGCGAGCGGTTCTTGGTCGTCGCTCCGTTGCGGTCGCGGCTCGGAAAGCATTTGGGGCCAGCCTCCAGGGCTGTGTGTCACGAGTCCTGTGAACATGGCGTGCGGGAAGGGCACGCGCCCGTGGGTCTTGCCTTCCGCACGGGCAAGCTGCCGCTCGCCGATGCCACCCGTCGCTCCCTGACGGTCGCGGTTCGGAAAGAGCTTTGGGATCGGCTCTGGTCTCAGCCCCCCATCAAGTCGCTCTTGCCTTCCTTATCCTGGATGTTGATCGCTTCGCCGTATCCGTCGAAATTGACGGCGAACGTGACGGCATCCGTATACCTATAGAGGAAACTGAACCCGTATCCGAGCTTCTTCTGCTCGAGCTTCGTAGCTATTTCCTCGCGCGTGCCCTCCTCGTAGCGATCGTTATAGACAAAATCGAAACCGCTGGGCCCGCCACGCCAGAACTGCGGTTCGCCGGCGGCCTCGATGACTTCCGTCCACTGCGCCCCTATCTTGATCGCGGCACGTGCGTCCTTTCCCTGCTGGGTGGGATCGAAGCCCTGGGTGGACGTGCCGCCGAAGTACAGTGCGCCCACGACGACACCCGCCACCAACACTAGGACAACAAGAATCTTCATGACTGGTGCTCCTGGAATTGACGTTATGAGACGCGATCGGCCACGTCGGC
>JAJDDX010000254.1 GCA_029260055.1 Phycisphaerae bacterium | reverse complement strand
GTCGGCGTTGATGTTGCCCGCGCCGGACCAGCCGTCCTCGATGGCACTGTAGGAAACCGTGCCATTGCCGTAGATTTGGCGGCCGGCGAGTGAAGCCGCGTTGCCCCAGAGGATGCAGTTGGTTATCGTCGGCTCGCCGTCGCTGAATACGGCGCCGGCATAACTACCTGCCGAGTTTCCGGTGAACGTGCAGTTGGTCACGATTGGATTGCCCGGGTACCCGTTGTACATCCCGCCGCCACGGTTGCCGGCCGAGTTGCCGCTGAAGAGGCAGTTGGTCAGCGTCGGGTTAGCGCCGGTGAGGTTGTAGATCCCACCGCCGGCGTAGCCGGCCGTGTTTCCGCTGAACGTGCAGTTGATCACCGTCGGACTGCTGCCGCTGTTGTACATCCCGCCGCCGTCAGGGGCGTTGCCGTTGGTGATCGTGAAACCCTCGATCACCGTGTCGGCGCCTTCGCTGGTGTTGCAGGTTATGACGCTGCCGCCGGCGGCCCCGTCGATGGTGGTGAGCTCCGGCCCGTCGTTGCTGCGGAGCGTGATCGCCTTGCCCCCCAGGTTGATCCGCTCGACGTACGTGCCGGGGTGGACGACGATCTCGTCGCCGGCTGAGGCAATGGTGATGGCATCCTGGATCGACCCGCCGGGGCTGACGTAAATCGTTTCCGCCTGCGTGGCGGTTGCCAGGGCCAGAACGGCCAATGTGCTAATGATGTACCGAGTCATGAAGTTACTCCAGTGTTCGAGGCTCCCGGGTTGCCGTACCCGTGGCATGCCGTGCCCGACGCCGACCACTATGTCGCCGCCAAGACGTTCCGGCCGTCTATGGGTCCACACACGGTTCGTGGTCGGGGCCCATCACGAAATGCCGGTTTTTTTTGCCCCGTCGTGCCAAGAAAAGGCTCCCCGACGCAGCTCCACTGTGCTAAACTGCTTTAGGTAAGCGACTTACGAGAGGGCGGGCCGCTGTCTGAGCACGAGATCACAGATATTCTGGGACGTGTTGTCGAAGGCCACAGAACCGCCGTCGAGCAGCTCCTGCCACTGGTCTACGACGAACTGCGGTCGCTGGCTTCTAGGCAAATGCGCGACCAGGGGTCCGGCCACACGCTGCAGCCCACGGCGCTGGTCAACGAGGCGTGCGTGCGGCTACTCGGTCCCTCTGACACGTCGTGGCAGAGCCGGGCCCATTTCTTCGCAATAGCCGCCAAGGCGATGCGGCAGGTGCTGGCAAACCACGCCCGCGGCAAGCGGGCCATCAAGCGCCGCCCGCCCGGCGAACGCGTCACCCTCAGTGAGGTGGCTTCCGACGATTCTCCCATCGACGCGGACCTGCTGAGCTTGGACGAGGCACTGACCAGGCTGGCCGCCCTCGACGAACGGCAAAGCCAACTGATCGAACTGCGTTTCTTCGGCGGGATGACCATCGAGGAGGCCGCACACGTGATGGAGATCTCCACGGCGACCGCTGAGCGCGAATGGCGCATGGCCAGGGCGTGGCTCGGCGCGGAGTTGGACGATCGCGGAAGCGAAGTGCGGATATGACCCCCGAGCAATACCAGCGCGTCAAGGCCGTCTTCATGGACGCCTGCGAGTGTGACCCGGCGCAGCGCGACGCGTACGTCGAGTCGGCCTGCAGTGGCGACGAGGAATTGAGCGCCGAGGTGGCTCGGTTGTTGGCACAAGACGCGCACGGCCAGTTGACGACCGACGTGCTCTCAGGCCGCGTTCAACTCGACAGACTCCTCGACACTGCCGCCGATCAAGCCCCACTGCCGACGTTGATCGGGCAGTACCGGATCGTTCGCAAGATCGGGCAGGGGGGGATGGGCATCGTCTACGAGGCCGAGCAGGATCACCCGCGTCGGAAGGTCGCGGTGAAGATCCTGTCCGGTGGCGCTACGCACACGCAACTCGTCCAGCGTTTTCGGCGCGAGGCAGACCTCCTCGGCCGCCTGCACGACCCCGGCATCGCGAGGGTGTACGAAGCCGGCGTGGCCGAGGTCCGAACAGACTCCGGCGTAAGCGTCGAGCAGCCCTTCTTCGCTATGGAACTCGTACGCGGCGAGCCGCTGGACGCGTACGCGCGCCGGCATGATCTGGATCGTCGCGCCCGCCTGGAATTGCTGGCCAAGACGTGCGACGCGGTTCAGCACGCGCACGAACACGGCGTGATCCATCGCGATCTCAAGCCCGCGAACATTCTGGTCGAGCCCGGCGGGCAGCCGAAGGTGCTCGATTTCGGCGTCGCGCGCGCGACGGACTCCGACATCCAGATCACGACGATGCACACCGACGTCGGTAAACTCATCGGCACCGTACCCTACATGAGCCCTGAACAGATCGTCGGCGACGTACACCTGCTGGACACGCGCAGCGACATCTATGCGCTGGGTGTGTGCCTCTACCAATTGCTTGCCGGTCGCCTGCCGTTCGACGTGCGCCAAAAGCCGATTCCCGAGGCGGCACGCATGATCCGCGAAGAGGAGCCGACGCGACTCGGTTCGATCGATGCGGCGTTTTACGGCGACATCGACACGATCGTGTGCATGGCGATGGAGAAGGACCCGCAGCGCCGCTACAACTCCGCCGCCGAGTTCGCCGCGGACATTCGCCGGCACCTGGCCCACGAGCCGATCACCGCCCATCCCCCGAGCACGTTCTATCAGATCCGCAAGTTCGCGAAACGCAATCGCGGACTCGTCGCCGGGCTGGGCGTGGCGATGTTCATCCTATTTGCCGGCATCGTCACGTCGCTGACTTTCGCCGTTCGCGCCGGCCGTGGTGAGCAACGTGCTTTGCTCAACGAAACCGCCTCGCGGCGCGCCAGCTACCGTGCCCATTTGACGGCAGCCGAAGCGATGAGCGACACCGACCCAATCCAGACGCTCCAACAGCTCGAGGCCGCGCCGCCGGAATACCGCGGTTGGGAATGGCATCACCTGGCCTCTCGCGTCAACGTGCCGGTCATGACCCACGCCGGCGACCCGGCTCCCGGGCGTGCAGCCACCGTTGCCCGACACACGGACGGACGGTTGATCACCGCTCTGGCACGCGGCGGGGCCATCGAGTTATTCGATCTGCAGACCGGCGACGTGCTCGCCGTATTCCGCGACGACGACGAATTGAGCGATCCCTTTCTTTCGCCGCAGGGATCGCACTTGGCGGCACTCTCAACCACACAGCAGAAGCTCTTCATTTGGGATGTAGCGTCCCGTGCGCGCCTGTGCGAGTTGGCGGTGGATGCTAGCGACCTACGGTACACATGGTTCAGTCCGGACGGATCGCTGCTGGCAGTCCAATCCAGCGGGGGCACCCTTACGCTCAGAGATACGGTCACCGGTTCGGTCACAAACGAAATAGCCGCACCGGTTCGTTTCAGAATCGACCAGGCCGAAATCGCTTTCGACCCCAGTGGAAAACGCGTTGCGCTGGCAGCGCACGACTCCACGTACCAATCCACGCTGACCGTCGTCTCGATCGATGGTGAGCGCCACGGGGCGACCCGGTTTGGGGATCTCTGCAAGTCGTTCGCGTTCAGCCCGGACGGCGCGCTGCTCGCCGTGGGCCTGGATCAGCGCCGCATTCTGATCCTGGACGCGTCCACACTCGCCGTTCGCGGTACCCTCTACGGGCACGGGGACTGGGTCGTAGCCCTCGCGTTCTCGCCGGATGGCGTGTATCTGGCCAGTTCGTCCCTGGATGGCACGACACGCATCTGGGATCATGCCGAATCCAAACAGGTGCGTGTGCTCATGGGGAGCGCGTCGTCGCTGGCGTTCTCAAAGGACGGTGCGCTTCTCGCGGCTGGATCATCAGCCGAGGCGCGGGTGTGGTCCTGGCAGCACGACGCGCGCCGCGTGCTGCGCGGCCATGAAGGCTACATCTACTTCGCGGTATTCAGCCCCGATCCCGGCGAGCCGGGGCTCATTGCTTCCAGCGCGTGGGACGACACGGTGCGTTTGTGGGACGCGCTCACCGGAGATCCGCTCGGGGTGCTCTCGGCAAAGAGCCCCTGGATGGCACTGAGCTACACTTCGGATGGATCGCGGCTCC
>JAJDDX010000253.1 GCA_029260055.1 Phycisphaerae bacterium | reverse complement strand
ATTGAAAACCGGGCGATATGTCGGCTGCCGCTCCGGAGCGGCCCGACACGGATGGAGGTGGCAGGCCGTTCGCTGCACGATTCGACCCCTGACCGGGGCGTTGGCCGGTCGACATGATCGGCAGCAAGCTGAGGACGCGCGGTGCGTCACGGATGCGCGTCGACACCGCCGCGCGGCGGGTTGCCGGACGCCTGGGGCGGGCTTATACTTCGGCGGTGGTAGCTGCCCCGGCGTCGGCGCGGCGTCGGTAGCCACGACGATGGCGTGATTCTAGCATTAAGGGGAACCGAAGGATGCGACTTGCGGCCAAGCGCTTCGCGATGACGGCTGCGTTGCTTGCCGGCGGAAGTTTTCTGCTGGCGGGGAACGGGTGCATAACTTTCTTGGGCGAATCGGCGTTGTCGGCCGGGGACTTCTGCTTCGTCTTTGACTGTCAGAATGGCATCCTCGGCGGAACGATCGATCCTTGTGCCACCAGCAACGATAGCGAGGGGAACGCGTTGCCGCCTTTGTTCGTCGATTGCCCCGATGAAGAGTAGTCCGGTCGGCGTTTCGGATGATTGACCGGTGCGATGGTCGCGTCGGGGGTTTGGCAGACGTCTTTTGACGCTTTGGGAATTCGCGTAATGATGCTTCGAAAGTCGAAAACTCGCAGGAGTTTGGGCTTGGTGGCCGTGTTGGCTGCGGGTGCCGTTTTCCAGCTTGGCATGCTCGATGGCTGCAACAACAAGCTGCTGGGCCTCACCAACTACTTCGATCCGTGTGGCACGATCCTCGCGAATTGCCAACCGGGCGACTTCCAGATTCAACAGTCGTTTGTCGGCGACTATTGTCTCGATCCGACATGTACGGTGCCCGGTGGATGCGACAACGACGGTCCGCCGCTCGGGACACAGTTCGACCTCTGCCCGTAAGCCGGCCGAAGGACTAACGTCGCGGACGGGCGTGCGCCTGGCGCGCCCAAGTGTTGGCACGGAGCGGCGGGAATGAACAAGCCTCGAAGATTGGCACGCCTAGCAGCGCTGGCCCTTGCGGGCGGCTGCGTCTTTCAGGCCGTGGGCTGCGCCACGGGCTTCGCCCCCATCCTACTCAGTCTTGCTGAGTCTACCGTCCTGAGCGTGCTGCTCGGTGGCGGCTGATTCCATCCGACTAGAACGCCGAGAAGGCCCTCCGATCGCCGCCCTCCAGCGGTGCGCTGACGATCTTGCGTCCTGGGTTCACCCACACCGCGCTGTGTCCGATGACGGTGGTCTGCCCCGCTAGTCCGTCGGCACGGAACTCGGCCAGTTTCTTCTTCTTACCGTCGCCGTCGTACCGGCGCACGACGACGAGATTCGGTTTGTTCGATCCGCGGTCGACGTATTCCTCGGTGACGATGTGCCGGTCGTCGGCACCGACGAGTCGTCCGACGATGGTATCGGCGAAGACTCTGGTCTCGGCCGTCGGTATTTCGTAGCTCAATGCGCGCGACAGGTCATCACCGGCCGGCTCGCTCCAGACGGCATGATTCGCCGTCAAGAAGATGCCGACGGGTTCGCAGTCGGTGACGCGGATGTGGTCGGCGAGTGTGGTTACGTCGGTAGTGGCGAGGTCGCGCATAATGACACGCAGTGACCCGCTGGCGTCCTCTTCGATATATGCGAGGCGGTTGCCGTGCAGGGCGAAGGAAAGCACCGAACGCGCCTCGACGACGATCGGCGAGTCACTGCCGGCCACGTCGTGGACGCGAAGGGTGACACCGTTTGTGCCGTCCGTTTCGGTCAAGAAGGCGACCCGGCCGTGATCCATCGCGAGCCGGGTGGGGACTACCCGCGTACCCGTGTTTGATTCGGCGTCGAAGACGATGCGTTCGGTGACACCGGCGATCTCGGCGACGCGCACGTCAAATGGGGACGAGGGCTCTTCCTTGACGGCGATGTAGGCGATGTGTTGGCCGTCGGTGGCGAGGCCGAGGAAGGTGCTTCCCGGCACAAGCGGCCGAATCATCTCTCGTGATTTGTTCTGATATCGATACAGGTTGCTGGGGCCGAAGAACCCGGGGACGACTACGTCGTTGGTGGGGCCGGGGAAGTTGATGCGGACATCGCCTAGGTTCGTGGAGTAGAAGATCTGCTCGTCGTTGCCGCCGATCAGCACGGGGAAGGGCTTGGCGTTGAGCGGGTCGGTGACGGCGTCTTCGAACGCCCGCTCGGCGTCGGTGAGGGCGTTTTCGATGGGTTGGAGGACGGTGGCCGGGTCGAAGGGCATTTCGACGCTGCAGGCTGAGGCCGATAGCAGCAGGCCTAGGCTGGTGAGAAGCGATATCCTTCGCATGACGTGTACTCCAATCCTTCGGACACGCTGGGTCTGCGGTGGCTGCGCTTTACTCCAATTATACACCACGGCCAGCGTCCCGGAGCGGTAGTTTGTCGATGTTGGTCGGTTCCACCGAGCGGTTTTGTCGTAACGGCTATTCATCGGCGCTTCGGGCTCGCCGGGGCCAGCCGGCGGTGTCGAGCCCGCCTTCTCGGGTGTCGATACCCGGCCTGCCCGGTGGTAAGACGAGACGGCGGCCGGCACGTTAGCGCGGCGCCAAATGTCGAAACGATCGAAACGATCGAAACGGTCGACACGTCGAGAGCACTGGTGGGCAAGCCACCAGTGGCACCCGGCGCTACACTACTTGGCCGCTTCCTTACGGTCGCGGCACTGATGGGTTGCGCGGTTGCGGGCCGCCCCATTCAGGGTCGTGGTGTTTGTTGTGGGCGTGATCCGGTAGTGTCCGCCTTCGCTTCGCTGACGACCGACGCCAACGGCTACTTTCTTGCAGGCCTTCAGCCTGTCATTTCGTTGCTCCGGCATCCAGATGAGCGGCAGGTCTCGTACCTCGACCGTGCCCTACTCGGGGAGATCAACGGGCAGACCCCCCTCAGTCCCCCCTTGGCAACGGGGGAAGGGGCCGCGAGCCGGTGTGGAGGCAGGTGACTCCAGGCGCTCAGAAGGTTTTTGCGGGGATGTCGCTTACGCCCTTTGATGCGGCGTGCGGCGGTACCTGTACGTCGTATACGCCTCTTGATGTGCCGCCGACGATACCTTCGAAGCGCTCACGGAAGGCGTGCGGTGTGGTCTTGGCCTCAGCCGCCAGGGCCGCGAGCATGGTCGGCGTCTCGAAGTCCTCTTTCTCGAGCCGGATCATGTAGGCGCGAGCCACGGTGTACGAATAGCTGCTCAGGTCGACCTGTCGGATGCGCGTTCGGTTGGTGGCTGGGTCGACCATGTCCTCGAACGGTACGGGGATCAGGTTCCCGTCCTGGAGGGTGACCATGACGCCGGGTGGAAGATCGGTCGTGGAATCGAGCAGCAACCGGACACCGCCGTGGCCGAGGTCACGGGTGTAGCCCATGTCCGACGTTGTCGGCCTTGCGCATCGCAGTTCGTAGCCGAGGGTGTGGCCGACGATGGTGATCTCATCGTTTCGCGCGGCAAACCGCGCGCGGAGTTCTCTCTTGAGCAGTTCGGCTAGCGGGATTTCGGAGAGTCGCGGATGCCCGGCTGCGTCGACGGGCACCTCTCGATCGAGCAGGCGGGAGAGTTCGTCGATGTCGCCGAGTTTGTATGCGATTCCCTCGGCGAGTACGGCGACGCCGTCGTGCCTGCCCATGACCTTCCGCTTGAGCATGGAGCCTTCGATGATGTCGGCGATCTGCTTGATCGTCGTCGAACCGTGGAATTCCTCGGGGAGCACGGTGACGGTGGCGCCGGAGGACTTGCCGATGCCCAGCGCCAGGAATCCGGCATTTCGTCCCATGGTCACGACGATATACCACCGCCTGGTGGTGCGGGAATCCTCCATGAGGTTGCCGACGATGGCCGAGCCGTGGTGCCTGGCTGTGACGAACCCGAAGGTTGGAATATCGCCGGGCAGGGGCAGGTCGTTGTCGATCGTCTTTGGCACGTGGACCACGCGGAGCGTGCCGCCGGAGTGTTCGGCGACGAAGCGCGCGCTGAGTGCCGTGTCGTCGCCGCCGATCGTAAGCAGGTGGGAGATTCCGAGTGCGCGCAGGCGATCGTAGACACGCCGGACGATCTCGGCATTCGGTTCGACGAGGGTGGATACCTTGAGTTTCGTTTGGTTCAGCAGGTTCGCTCGCGCAGTTCGAAGGATCGAGCCGCCGTCGAAGTGGACGCGGCTCATGTCCTTGATGGTCAACGACACGGTGTGGGCTTGCGGATCGAAGTGGTCGCCGCTGAGGTGCTTGAAGCCGTCGTAGATGCCGATGACCTTGAGCCCGTTGTTGATCGCCTCGATGGCTGCGGCGCCGATCACGCCGTTGATGCCGGGGGCCGGGCCGCCGCCTACGACGATTCCCATGGTTGTCTGAATCATGCCGCTGTCCCTTGGATCAGGTGATGGCGTACTCGCTTGAACTATCGACGCCGCACGCGCGCAACCGCAACTCGCCCCGCGTTTTCAGTGGCGGTTTAGGCTCCTCTCGGGAAGCCTGCTTACCTACCTGCAAGGGCCGGTAAGAGAGCGGCAGCAGGAGTGGTCGGTTCCTCTTGGAGCGGCCTGCCCGCCGGCCGCCGCTCATGCGGGCGTCTGATAATTATAGCACGGGTTCCGGAAGTGGACAGACCGGGGAACGTGCGGGCGAGGTACCGCGGCGCCCGGCGGCACGTCTCGTTCCCCGACGTGCCCTACCCGCTGGTGGGCAAGCCACCACGCCTGCCCGGCGCGTGAGGCCGGGCCGCCGACGTGGGCACAGCCGCCGGGATGACCTATCATGGGCCTGGCATCGGGTGTCAGAGCGGATGGTCGGGACGCTTCGAGCCTGGATGTAGCGCGGGTTCTGTCCGTAGCGACGCTACACTTGAAGCGAAGCGGCTGTAGCTCCGATTCGAGATGAAACATGTTTCAGACGGTTGGACGATGAAGGTCACGGAGATCTTCCACAGCATTCAGGGCGAGGGGAAGCTGGCGGGCGTGCCCAGTACGTTCATTCGAACGAGTGGGTGCAATCTGCGATGCGTGTGGTGCGATACGCCCTATGCCTCGTGGGATGCGGAAGGCGAGACGCTCGACAACGACGAGATTGTTCGTCGCGTCGATGCGCTGGGTGCGCCGCATGTCGTGCTGACCGGCGGGGAGCCGATGATCGCGCCGGGCGTCGAGGCACTGTGCCGGGCGCTTCGGGATCGTGGGTACCACCTGACCATCGAGACGGCTGCGACGGTGTGGAAGGATGTGGTGTGCGATCTGGCGAGCATCAGCCCGAAGCTGGCGAACTCGACGCCAAGCGGGCGAGACGGCGATCGTTGGGTCGCGTCGCACGAACGTGAGCGGATCAACCTCGACACGATCCGGCGATTCACGGCGATGCCGGACTATCAACTCAAGTTCGTGGTGGACGCGCCGGGTGACGTGGAGGAGGTCGAGGGCCTGCTGAAGCGGATCGGCGTTTGCGACAAATCCAACGTGCTGCTCATGCCCCAGGGCGTGACGGACGAGGCGTTGCGCGAGCGCGGTCGTTGGGTCGCGGAGGTTTGCGCGGACCGCGGTTACCGGTTTTGTCCGCGGCTTCATATCTCGTTGTTTGGGAACGTGCGCGGGCGATAGGCGGTTGGGCTGGCGGCACTGGTGGGCAAGCCACCAGTGGCACACCTCGGTTGGGCTGGCGGCACTGGTGGGCAAGCCACCAGTGGCACACCTCGGTTGGGCTGGCGGCACTGGTGGGCAAGCCACCAGTGGCACACCTCGGTTGGGCTGGCGAGGCGACGGCATGTCTCGTTCCTCGATATGCCCTACCGGCTACCGCAAGTCGAGTCCACTCGGCAATCGGACAGCCCCCCTCCGTCCCCCTTTGCAAGGGGGGAAGCTGCGCGGCACGCGCACGCCGAACGTGCCACGCGGCGCACGCAAGACGCCGTAACCCCTTGTTACGATTAGAGTTAAAGATCCCCAAGAAAAACCCGAATGCCGTGTAAGGTTTTCCGCCCGAAGCCGGACTTACGGGTGCGGGGCTTACGCCGGACAGAACACCGGCGCCCGCCCCGAGAGAGGGTACGGAGATGAGCGGACGCGATCCAACGGTCCGTGTGACCGGTGGCAACACGGGATTCCGGCTCGGCGCCGGTTACCCCGCTCGCCCGCTCTTCGGGTCTTGGCTGGCTACCTACCCACCCTCCCAAGGGGATCGCGACCGGGACGGTGACAGCGGTCTGACGATGCATGCGCGCGCGGCGGACCGCTTCACCGGCCCCGGTACGTTCCTTCTTCCCCCTGTGCCTGCGGGCGGAGGACGCTTGCACGACAGCAGGAGAACGAAGACATGAATAACACACACGCACGAAGGCGAAGCGGCGTGTCGCGCCCTCGACGAGCATTCTCGCTGATCGAGTTGGCGGCTGCGGGTACCGCACTAACGATGCTAGCGGGGCTGATGGTGCCGGCGCTGTCGACGGCCAGAATCAAATCGCGAAGCGCCGTTTGCCTCGACCGCCTCGCGACGATCGCCGCCACGGGGCGCGTCTACGCCGCCGGCGACCAACAGGGCTTCGTCATCCCGATCCACCCGCTTCAATTCCAGCAGGACCCCGCCGCGCCGAGCTTCATCGGCGCCTACGAATGGGGCGGCAAGAGCGGGATCGGCAGGCCCGGATGGGCGTCCGGGCCCGCCGAGGGTGAATACGAGTGGCTGACGAGCAAGTATGGCACGAAGGCGGATTGCGGACCCGCGACCAGGCCGATGAACCACCTGTTCTACCCGCAGGGTTTCCGCAACAACGTTGTTCCGGAGTTCGACAGGCACGGTGCGCACGCCGACACGTCGTTGGAGCTTCCTGCGTATCGCTGCCCGTCCGACACGGGCCCGCCGGGCGGCGCTCACTGCCCCGACTGGCTTGCCAACCCGCAGCGCTCGTCCTACGACCAGTTCGGCAATAGCTTCGCCGCGAATGTCTTCATGATCTCTTCGAGTGGCGCTGTGCAAAGCAACTCACCGTACCTTCGGCCACTCTCACGGATACCCAATCCCGTGAGGACTATCGCCTTTGAGGAGAACATCGGGCGCTGGGCGTGGGCGTGCCGGAGGGAAATCGATGACTGTTCGTTCATCGGCCTCGGCGTCGACCCCGGCCCGAGCAAGCACCTCGAAGGCTGGCACGGGAAGGCGTGGACCTACAACCGATCCTTCGTGGACGGCCACGCGGCAACGCAATCCGTCTACAACGACGGCACCGAGGACGCCGACGGTTACGCCACCCATTACTTCAACGAGATCGTGTTCGACAGCCCGGAACAGCAGCAGATGCGCTGCGTCATCATCCGCGGCAACGGATGGCAGAAGGACACGCTACCGGCCGCCCCTATCGCCACGGGCCTGACGCATGGCGGCGGACGCGCCTCCTACGAAGACTGCGTCGAAAGCGGAGCACGAAGCGCCGCAACAGCGCCCTCCACTGAGCCCGCGGGAAGGCAGGTGCCACGATGAAACGCGCCACCACCACGATCCGGACGCTTCTCCCATGTTACGTCGCCATCTTGGCTTGCTGCGCGCCGGCCTTCGCTCAGGTCGAGTTTCCGCCCAACGATGAGTGCGTCGACGCGGAGGTGATTGGGGGCGAGGGCGTCTTTCCATTCGACAACATCCGCCCGGCAGAGCACCTGCTGGATACTTGCGAATTCGTCAACGACGTCTGGTACTGCTGGACGTCGCCGTGCGACGGCCTCGTCACGATCGACACCTGCGGCACGACCCTCGTCGACACGCGATTCGGCGTCTACGAGGGGTGCGTCTGCCCACCGCCGCCGGACTCGCTGCTCGAATGCGAGGACTTCAAATCTCCCGGGCCGATGTGGCCCCTCTGCTTCTATCAGTCCCGAGTTCACTTCCTCGCCCAGCAGGGACAGAGCTACATGATCCGTCTAGGTACGAGCCCCTGGGGCGGACCAGACATCACAGGCGGTACGGGCGCGTTCACGATCTCCTGCGGCGCGCCTATCGCGCCGCCGTGTCAACTCGAGGATGAGCAGTGCCAGCCACCGGACACATTCGACGGCGTGCTCTCCGCGCGAGCGCGTGCCACCAGCGCAGCTCGGTTCACGCCCGTCAGCGACGGCGCTATCACCGATATCTGTTTTTGGGGCATGTACCTCGACGAGCAGAGTGATTGCTCGCCCGGCACGTCGGACGAGTTCGAAATCCGCTACCTCCGGGACAACGACGGCGTACCCGGAAACCCGATCGTCGGACCTTTCTCACAGATGGACGGCTCACTCGACGTCGTCGGTCCGGCGCGGACCCACCGCTTCGTTGCCGGCGTGGCCCACGAATATGAATACACAGCCAACCACGTGCCGCTGTACGTCAAGGCCGGCGTATGCTATTGGATCGAGATCACCAACACGGCAACAGACGGCTCCTGTGACTGGCTCTGGTCCGTTACCGCCGACGACCGCGGCCAAGCGATGCGCGACGGAAGCGACACGGACCCGCCTGACGGATACGACCGCGATGACCTCGTGACCGAGCGTCTCGCCTTCCGAACGAACGTGGCGCTAGCCGATACGAGCCAGTGCCCCTTCCCCCCTGCCAATGACGACTGCGACAGCGCCGCGCTGATCACCGACGGCTCAGTTGAATTCGACACACTCGGAGCAACGACCGACGGTCCTGAAGAACGACTGCACTGCTACGGCGAAGAGCCGCCCTGCTGCC
Source organism: Phycisphaerae bacterium (assembly GCA_029260055.1). Lineage (GTDB taxonomy): Bacteria > Planctomycetota > Phycisphaerae > UBA1845 > UBA1845 > JADFOB01. The sequence goes on along the minus strand of JAJDDX010000253.1, from coordinate 4,679 downwards.
TCTTTCCGCTCGGCGACCCACACGTCAACGGTGACATCTGGTTCGACTACGTGGCAACCTGTACCGGCGTTCTGACCGTCGATACCGGCGCGGCCTTCTTCGACACCAAGGTAGCGATCCACGAGGGCGCCACTTGCCCCCCAGCGGACTACGCCGTCGCCTGCAACGATGATCGCGCCGGGATTGACGGCCCGCGCGACTCGCGAGTCGCCGTCGAGGTCACTCAGGGCCAGGCCTACAAGATCCGCGTGGGAGGCTTCCGCGAGGAGGCCGGGGCCGGCACGATGCACCTGGACTGCGGCCCTCGGGCAGCTTCTGACAACTGCGAAGACGTGGCGATCCGAACGCTTCCGCACACGTTCTGGGGCGTGAACCTGTTCGCCACCGAGGATTGCCCGCAGATTCCCGGTACCCATAGCTGGATTGCTCTGCGATTGCTGGAGCCCGGCACGGTCGTCCTCGACTACGAAGGATCGCCGTCGGCTTTCACCGAGGCTTCATACGTACTCACAGCCGACTGCTCGTGCGGTACGCTCATTGCCGCCGACGGCGAATTCCTGGCCGCCGACGGTAGCCCCGGGCGAAAGTGGAACTGCCTCGCCACCGGAACCTACTACTACCCCGTCCTCGCAACGCCGGGCTCAGAAGGTGCCTTTCAAATCAATGCAACGACGACCCCGTGCGTCGACCCTTGTGAAGCCTCCGACGGCGATTGTTACGCCGACAACGGCACACCCGGCTGCGAGGACGTCAATTGCTGCGCATCCGTTTGCGCTCTCGATGACTTCTGCTGCGCCGCGGCATGGGACGGCGTGTGTGCCCGGACAGCCGCGGCCGTCTGCGACGCGTTTCCGCAGAGTGCCTGTGCCGAGGCCACCGGAGACTGCTACGTGCCCAACGACACGCCGGGTTGCGAAGACCAGGCCGTCTGCGAGCGTGTATGTAACTGCGACGCCTACTGCTGCATCATCGACTGGGATACCCATTGCGCCGGATCCGGCTACCTGCCCGAGCCCGGTTGCGGTGGTGCATCGGATTGTGACAGCAACGGGATGGACGACGAGTACGAGCTACCGGATCACGAGTACGACCAACACTGGCCCGACTGCAACCGGAACGACGTGCTTGACGTATGCGACGGCCAGGGACCCGGCGACTTCACCGGCGACGGCGCCGTAGACCTCGCCGACTACGTCTTCTTCGTCGAGTGTTTCAACGGCCCCCGGAGCCGGCCTGCCCCGGACGATCACATGTGCATCGGAACGTGCACCGACGTCTTCAACACGGGCGACGATTCTCCGTGGTGGACCGTCAGCCTCGCCGACTTCGCGGTCTTCCAGAACGCGATCGGACAGACGACACCGTAGGGACCGCAGAGCCGCAAGAGCGGCTGGATGTGGATAGGAGAACATCGACATGAGCCACAGGCACGAACGAACCACACCTCGCATGAGCCCGCGCGCTCGACGAGGATTCTCGCTGATCGAGTTGGCTGCCGTGGGCACGGCACTGACGCTGCTGGCGGGGATGATGGCGCCGGCGCTGTCGAGCGCCAGAAGCAAGTCGCGAAGCGCGGTCTGCCTCGATCGCCTTGCGGCCATCGCCGCCACGGGACGCATATACGCAGCCGGCGACCAGCAGGGCTTCGTCATTCCGATCCACCCGCAGCAATTCCAGCAGAGTCCCGGCGCGCCGACGTTCATCGGCGCCTATGAATGGGGTGGCAAGAGTGGAATCGGCACGCCCGGTTGGACCGACGGACCCGCCGAAGGCGTTTATGCCTGGATCAGCAGCAAGTACGGCACGCGGGCGGGATTCGGGCCGCCGACCAGACCCATGAACCAGTTGCTCTACCCGCAGGGCTTCCACGACGCCAGGTTTCCAGAGTACGACCGATTCGGTGCCGAGACCGATACGAAGTTCGACTTGCCCGCCTACCGTTGCCCCTCCGATACGGGCCCGCCGGGCGGTGCGCACTGCCCCGACTGGGTCGCGAATCCGCGACGATCGAGTTACGACCACTTCGGCAACAGCTACGCCGCGAACCTCTTCATGACCGGATACCCAGGCGACAGGATGTGGAGCAATTCGCCGTACCTCCGGCCCTTGTCGCGGCTACCGAACCCGGCAAGAACGATCGGCTATGAGGAGAACATCGGTCGCTGGGCATGGGCGAGCCGGCGAGAGATCGATGACTGTACCTGGATCGGGGCGGGTGTCGATCCCGGGCCGAGTAGGCAACTCGCCGGATGGCACGGCAAGCCGTGGACCTACAACCGCTCCTTTGTCGACGCGCACGCCGAAACGCAAACCATCTACATTGAAGACACGGAGGACACCGACGGCTACGCGAATCACTATTACAACGAAATCGTCTTCGAGGAGTCGGGCGAGCAAGAGCAATACCGCTGCATCATCGTGCGCGGCGACGGTTGGCAGAAGGACACGATGCCCGCTCCGCGGATACCCACCGACATCTTCCACGGCGGCGACGGCCGGCCATCTTATGAAGACTGCGTCCAGACCACCGCCCGAAGTACCGCCGACGCGCCAACCACCACGGCATCAGGAAGGCAGGTGCAGCGATGACACGCCATACGACCACCATCCGGTCAATTGCCCTCGGTTCCGTCGTGATCTCGGCATGCTGCGGGTGCGCTCTGGCTCAAGCCGATCTGCCGCCCAACGACGAGTGCATCAATGCCGAGGTGATCTCGGGCGAGGGCATCTTCCCGTTCAACAACATCCGCCCGCGCGAGGAATTCGACGACTACTGCGCCATGGTCAATGACGTGTGGTTCTGCTGGACCTCGGAGTTTGCGGGAGCGGTCACGTTCGACACGTGTGGCACGACGCTGGTCGATACGAAAGTGGCCGTCTACCGCGACTGCGGTTGTCCGCCGCCTGAAGGCTCGATAGCCGAGTGCGACTGGTGGGACTTTGAGGAACCATCCACCTACTGGCCCTTCTGCGGCTACCAGACCCGCAGCACGTTCCTGGTGCAGCCGGGCGAGAGCTATCTGATCCGCCTGGGCACGACGCCCCTCGGCGGCCCGGCCATCGGCGGCGGAACCGGGTACTTCACGATCACGTACGGCCATCCGATCGAGCCGGCGCCCTTCCTGCCGGAGGCGGAGGGTCAGGAACCTGACACGTTCGATGCTGTCCGTAGCACTCGAGGCGTATCGACCGCGGCCGCGTCCTTCAGGCCCGCGGTCGACGGCGAGCTTACGCACATTTACTTCTGGGGTGTGTACCTCGACGATGCGGGCGACTGCTCTTTGAGCGCTGTGGATGCGTTCGAAGTCAGCTACTACGCGGACAATGACGGCGTGCCGGGCGACCTGATCGCCGGGCCCTTCTCACAGAGCGACTGGTCGCTCGAAGTCACTGGACCGGCACGGACCGATCGCTTCACGGACCACTCCGCCCACGAGTACCTGTACTCCGCCACGCGCCTGCCTCATCCGCCGCTCATCGTCACGGCGGGCACGTGCTACTGGATCGAGATCACGAATGCCGCGACCGGTTCATGCGAGTGGCACTGGTCCGTCACCCAGGACGATCGCGGCCGAGCGGTGCGCGACGGTAGTGATGCCGCCCCACCCGACGGCTACGACCGCTCCGACGCGATTCCCGCGCGTCTCGCCTTCCAGATGAACGTGCCGCTGATGGACACAGGGACCTGCACGCCAGCGCCCGTCAACGATGAGTGCGAACTCGGTCTGCCGATCACCGACGGCTCCGCATACTTCGATACGCTGAGCGCCGTGACGGACGGTCCGGCAGAACAACCTGACTGCAATCCGCCGGACGAGTGGTGCTGCAACTTTCCGCTCGGCGACGACTACGTTAACCAGGACCTGTGGTTTGACTACGTCGCGACTTGCTCCGGCACGGCCACCGTCGATCTCGACGGCGGCTTTTTCGACACCAAGGTAGCGATCTACGACGGCGCCTACTGTCCGCCGTCCGGCTTCGCGATCGCGTGCAACGACGACATCGCGGGCACCACGGGCTCACGGAGTTCCAGAGCGACCACCTCGGTCCTTCACGGCCAATCCTACAAGATCCGCGTGGGCGGCTTTCGCACCTCAGCCGGCTGGGGCACGATGCACGTCGACTGCGGTCCACCGCCGGCGAACGACGTGTGCATCGACGCCGCGATCGAGCAGCTTCCGGCTACTTTCGTGGGGACGAACCTCCACGCCTCGAGCGACTGCCCGATGATTCCCGGCACGCACACCTGGATCGCGTTCGAACTGTTGGAGCCCGGGGCCGTGACCATGGACTACGACGGGTCGCCGACGACCTTCGCCGATGCGTCCTCCTTCCTCACGACCGACTGCACTTGCGAGACGCTGATCGCCGCTGACCATGAATCCGCCGCGGGAGACAGCAACCCGGTGCGGGCCTGGAACTGCCTCGCCTCCGGCACCTACTACTACCCCGTCCTCGCTATGCCGGGCTCAGAGGGTGCTTATCAAATCACCGTAACGACGACCTCCTGCGTCGACCTCTGTGATGCCGCTGACGGTGAGTGCTTCAGCGACAACGGCACACCCGGCTGCGAGGACGTCAATTGCTGCTCATCGGTCTGCGCACTCGATGCGTCCTGTTGCACGGTGGCGTGGGATGCCATGTGCGCGCAGATGGCCACCGCTGTTTGCGGCGCGTTC
>JAJDDX010000252.1 GCA_029260055.1 Phycisphaerae bacterium | reverse complement strand
CATCAACTTCCTTGCATTCAAGGCATCCCCCGACCAGCCGATGCTGTTCCTTAGGCTCTGCAAGCTGCTCTTATTCCACATCGCGCTCGGGATGCTCGCGACGACATGGCGTATCAACACGAACGACCGGCGTGCCTTTGTCGCGTACTGTGTACTCGGGCTGATCTTCTATCAGTTCTTCTACTACAACTTCCGTGATTTGAAAGATGACGTTGTCCTGTCACTTTTCATGATGGTCATGGCTCTCGCGGACCGTTCGTTCATCGCGCCCGCGATCGCGCGGGTGCCGCGACCGATGTGGCGGGCCGTGGTTCGTTGGACAGCCATCGGCGCGCTGATCTGGGGCATGACGACGATCCGCTACTATATGGGCCTCACGGTCATCGGTGCGTTCTGCATTCATCTCATCACGGGGCGCGGCATGCGGCTCCGTTATCGCGTGACGCTTGCCGGCTTGCTGGTCATCGGCTTGACGCTGATGACGACCCTGCCGGGCTTCGGTCTCGTCGAAGAGGCGGGCGGCACAGCCATCGTGCTCAGTGCGCTGACGAACGTGTATGCCTTGTTCAAGGTGTTCGTCACACCTCTTCCGTGGCAGCACACCAATCTCGTCCTGGCTCCGGCGCACACATTGTACCTGCTCATGCTGATTCCGGCGCTGTGGTGTCTTTTCGCTCGATTCCGCTCGAATCTGGACTGGAAGCTGTTCGTCGTATTGCAGATCGCGCTGGTCGTAGGCGGCATGATGCAGGACTTCGAGCCGCGTAAGCGTTTTGTCATGTACCCCATACTCATTGGCTGGATCGTCATGGCCAGGCGGCGGACGCCTCAACCACAGGTAACGGCCCCCGCCGGGACCGTCGCGTCAGCGCGGCGACCAGGCACGCGACTTGCCCGCTCGTAATGAAACCGGAAGCGATTACATTACGGGCGCGTCACGGCGCCTTTTGGTCCCTCACGATCGCCGCGGTCTTCTTCCCCGTTCCGTATGTGCGCAATTGGTTCTTCAGTTCCATCGACCCCGTCGGCACCGTCGCCGGCACCTACTTCATGGTCCTCTTGCTGTTGCAGGCCGTGCAGAGTTTCTTCTTCCCCGGTGGGCGCAACGTCCTTCCAACCTTCCTTCCAAAGCTCACGGATGATCGGGATCGCGCACGCTTGATATCCGGGTACTTCTACCTCGTGCTGGCCGGCTCGGGCGTCGGCATGTTGGTCCTGACCGCTTGGCCTGATCTTCCGGAGTTCGTGCTTCAAAAGGAGATCGATGCCGACGTCCGCTCCGCGGTGCGCCTGATCTTGCCGATCATCCTTCTCTCCAGCTTCGCCACGTCACTATTGATGTCGAAGATGGCGTTCGCCCTCGCCACATTCCTGCTGCGGTCCCAGCTCATGATCATCACGGCGATTGCCGGCGTGATGTACGTCACGGGCTCGCAAGCGCTGCAAGAGGCTCCGGTTGTGTGGTTCGGCGGCGCCGTCGCTGCGGCGGCGATCATCAACCTCGTGATCGCCGCATTCGTCCTGGTCCGACAAATCACACCCTCTGTGCGCGGCTTCCTTCCGGCCGGATGTCTTCGTTTCGCCGGATTAGCTCACCTGGACACGCTCATGGTCTTTGGCTACGGCGCGATCGACCGCCTGTTCATCGCCGCTTACCTCGGCATCGCGGAGCTCGGGGACTACTTTCTGCTGTTGACCATCGCGCAGGTCATCCCGCGCGCGGCGCAGGAACTCGGCCATCTGATCCTGACGACATTCTCGAAGCTGCTCGGCGTCCGGGAGGAGGATCGGTTGGCCGACGGCTATCGCCAGGTAACCCGGCTGACCGTCGGCGCGTACGCCGCGTTGTCAATCCCGATCATCCTCTTCTCGAAACCACTCGCGGCGGTGTTCGGCCCGTCCTGCGCCGCCGAGCATCGGTGGCTGATCCTCCTCGCCGTTGCCATGAACATTGATTGTCTCCGCACGATCAACGGCATGACGCTGATGGCCTACGAGCGGATGCGGGCCGTGCTCGTCAGCAAGTTCGCGCAGAACCTCGTCCAGCTCGCGTTGACCGCCGCCCTGATTTCGCGCTTCGAGGTCGTCGGTGTGATCGTGGCCCTCGGGGTAGGCCACGCAGCGCGAGCGCTATCGCTCATCTGGAGCGTACGCTGCCTGAAAGCGGATCGCCGCCTATTGCCGCCACGAGCGTTTTACGTCAGCCAAGTGTTGGTTTTGATCGCTGCCGTCGTAGCGTACCGCGTGGACGGCACCGGGACACCGGCGGCACTTGCGTTGACGGTCGCCCTTGGATTGCTCCTATGGTTCACCGGCGGCTTCGGGAAGGACGACCTCCGAGTGCTCCTGCCTCGACGCAAACCCACAGACGGAGGCACATCGTGAAACGCGTGTTGCACTGCCTTAGTACGGTCGAAATTGGCGGGGTCGAAACGCAGGTCATCGAGTCGCTCACGCAGCACGCGACGAAGGGCTCGCGATACGAACATTTTCTCTGCGCGTTTCGCGGCGGCCGACTCGAAGGCACGCTGCTCCCGGCGTTGCGCGAGGCCGGCGGCCACTGCGACATCCTCGGGCGCCGCTCACGATTCGATCTGACGTTCCTGCGAAGGCTGCGCCGAACCGCGGAGAGGATCCAGCCCGACATCATCCATGCCTATAACCCGGGGGCTTCGCTTTGGACGCGAATCGCGCTGGGAGGGAACCGGGCGCGGCGCATCCTCGTTCACTGCGGCGGCATCCGGGCCGCCAGCGAGTTCAGGTGGCGGCTCATCGAGCGTGCTTTGCTGGGACGGACGGCGGGCTTCATCTTCAATTCCGAGGCGACGCGGTGCATGTGGGAACAACGGCTTGAGATTCACTGCCCGCGCCGTGTCATCCATAACGGGGTGCCCATCGCCGACAGCACATGTGATCGTGAGCCGTTGCCGCCTTCGCCTTTCGTGTTGCTTACGGTATGCCGGATCTCGCCGATCAAATCACTCAGTACGCAGCTTCGCGCCCTCGCCATCCTCCACGACCGAGGGCAGACCGACGTGCGTCTCGTGGTCGTGGGTGACGGACCGATGCGCGGGCAACTCGAAACCGAGGCGAGAGAACTCGGCCTCGAGGCCGCGGTGTCGTTCGAAGGCTTTCAGTCGAATCCTCAGACCTACCACTCTCAAGCACACGTGTACTTGTGTACATCCTATAATGAGACGTTCAGCCAGACGCTCGGACAGGCGATGGGCGACGGCATGATCTGTATCGCCGGCTGCGTGGGCGGCCCGTCCGAAATCATCGAGGATGGAGCCAGTGGCTTCCTCGTGCCCTGCACCGAACCGGTTCCGGCCTCGCTCAGGCGGGTCGTTCCCGGTACGGTCTACGACGCCGTCGCGAAGGCGTTTCGACCTCCGCTCGGCGTGAATCCGGTTGCCCTGGCGGAGAAAATCGCCGATGCACGTGGCAGGTACGCCGATCTTGCGCCCATGCGCGATGCCGCGCGGCGGAGAATATCGGACTGTTTCAGCCAGGATCGATACTGTGACGCCATTCAGGCATTCTATGATGAGCTGTAGAGCGTTTCGCGGCTCGCCACCTCGCGCGAGCGCGCTCCGCGCGAACCGACGGAACCGGGCCATCGAGGCATGTCGATGAGAGGCGTCCTCGCACGATTGGTCGAGGCCGCTTGGTCGCGCGAGGTTGCGCGGCATTATCGCGACGCCATCGCCTTGGAATCTTGCGGGCGCGAGGCGGTCGAGGCGTTTCAGCTTGCCAAGCTCAACCGTCTCGTCGACCACTTCCGGTCGTTCCCTTTCTATGCGAAGCTCCTTACCGGCGCCGGGGATAAGGACAAGCCGCTCGACTGTCTGGGTGATATGTCGCGTCTGCCCACGATATCGAAAGATGACATCACGGCGAACTTCGCCGCCATCGCCTCCTCGCCGTACGCACGCCGCCGCGAGAGCACCAGCGGCTCGACGGGGAAGAACTTCGTCTTCTATCAAAGCCGGAGCCGGCAGCCCGCGCAGCGTGCCTCGCTCCGCCGTGGACGCGAATGGGCGGGCGTCGACCATTTCAACGATCGCACAGTCCTGATCTGGGGCTTGTCACCACAGACCAGCAAGTGGGCCGGGCGGCGGCAGGATTTGATTCGGCTTCTGATGGGCACGACGCTCTTACAGGGATATGGGCTGGATGCCGAACGGTGCATCGCCCACTGGCACTCCATCAATCGAATCAGGCCCCAGCTCATCGAGGGTTATCCGAATTACCTTCTGACCATGGCCAAGGAGGGCGCCCGAGCGGGCATCGTGCCGCATCGCGCGACGAGCCTGATCTGCTCGGGCGAGACCCTTTTCGAAGAAGCCCGCGAGGAGATCGAGGACTTCTTCCATGCACCGCTTCACAATCGATATGGATCTCGCGAGTTCTCATCGATCGCGCATCAATGTCGTGAGCGCGGGGCGATGCACATCCACCCGGAACGTTTCATCATGGAATCGGATTCGGACGGCGAGCTGCTCATAACCGACCTGGACAACCTCGCGACGCCCTTCATACGATATCGCGTCGGAGACGCCGGCCGCGTCGAGTTCGCCGACTGCGCCTGCGGGCGCTCGCTGTTCAACATCGTCGAGATGGTCGGTCGAACGCATGACGTCATCCGCACGCCGTCGGGCACGCCGCTGCCGGGCCAGTTCTGGACGACGCTTTCCCGCGCCGTCGAGGGCATCGAAGAGTTTCAGCTTGTCCAGCGTTCGCCGACGGACCTGGAACTCCGTGTCAAAGTGACCGACGTCTACGAGGATGGATCGGAGGCCTATCTCCGAAAGAAGGTGCAATCCGTCGCGGGCGCGGAGGTCACCCTCACGGTCGTCAAGGTCGATACGATCGAACCCACGCCGGCCGGCAAACGCCGCTTCATCATCAACGAAATGGAAGGACGGAATGCCGGCCGCTGACATCCCGATCATCATGTACCACTGCGTCAACGATCAGCTTGACGCTTCGCCTTTGGGATTCCTCGGCTTCACCCCGAATGAGTTCCGCGCGCACTTGTCATACTTCCGGCGACGGGGGTTCGAATGCGTCACGCTGCCCGAGCTGTGGGCGATTGCGGAAGCAGGAGACCTGGCCGACCGCCGCCTGGCGCTGTTGACATTCGACGATGGCTATCTCGACAACCTGCTGATCGTGGCCGAAATGCTCGAGGAGTTCGGCGCCAAGGGCACGGTCTTCGCGACGCTCGACTTCGTCGGTTCCGGCGGAGTCCGAGCCGGCGCGGATGCGCCGGGCGCCTGGGGCTATCTCAACGAATCGGAGCTGCGGCACCTCGATCAGCGCGGGACGCTTGACATCCAGTGCCATACGATGACGCATGACACCGTGTTCGTGTCCGATCGCGTCATCGACTTCTACGATCCGGCGCGTGGATCATCCTATTTCTGGCTGCCGTGGCACCTTGACCGAGCGGGCAAACCGTCATGGATGAACGACCTCACGGCGCACTATCAGAAGGTCAAGCGCGGCCACCCGATCTTCGAGTACGACCGCGCCATCCCGTCGAGACAGTTCAAGCCCTCCGATGATTTCATCGGTCGGTCAGTGGATCTCTTCGCGCGGCATGGCCCCGACTGCCTGGCTGAGATCAACGCCGTAGCGGATAAGGGCTCGTTCGAGACCGTCGCCGAATGGCGCAAGCGAGTGGAGTACGAACTCACGGAATCGAAGACGCGCCTCGAGAGCCTGCTCGACAAACCGATCGAGTTCCTCTGCTTCCCCGGCGGCGGGTACAATGACGAATGCGTCGAGGCGGCCGAGACCTGCGGGTACAAGGCGTTCATGCTCGCCTCGAGGCAACGGCAAAGCGGGAACCCTAAGCGTATCATGGATGGCATCAGAAGCGGACGGATCGCGGGCTTGAGCCGTCTGAGCATCACGAGGGACTACCCGAGCGCGTTGCGCGGCGAGAGGGCGGCCTACTGGAGTTGCAGGTTCGCCGTCGAATCCTACCTCAAAAGCCGTTGGGCACGGTGGGCGACCGGAATGGCCAAGTTGGTTCGCGGGGCACTTCGCCCCATGGTGAGGCGTCGGGGCACATGAGGATCCTTCAACTCATGGGCGCGGGCGAGGTGGGCGGCGCCGAGACTTTCGCCATCGCCATGACGCGAGGCCTCATCGCCCGTGGTCATGTCGCCATGCTCGCCAACACATGGAACGAGAGCCCGTTCAACGACGCAGCCGAAGCGGCGGAGATTCCATTCACGCCCCTGCGCGGCGGTCGGCGATTGATCGGTCCCCGTTGGTTCATCACGGTAGCACGCTTTCTGAGAGCGAACCCATTCGACGTCGTGATGACCTATGGAACGCGCATAAGCGTAGGCCTCCGCATCATGCGGCGATCGGTCGGCGTCAAGCACCACGTGATGGGCATCCGCGGACTCGACGTCCACCGGCGACGCTTCGAGGCGCTCCTCGACGCCCGGACCGAACACCTCGTGGATGTTTTCGTGTGTAATGCGCAGATAGTCGCCGACAACCGTCGGCGACAAATCGGAACCAACGAATCGCGGTTGCGCGTGATTCCCAACGGGATCGACCTGACGCGGTTTCATCCCGGCGTGGAGCCGGCCACACGGGAATCGGTCGGCCTCCCCGAGGGGTTCCTGTTCGTCATGGTCGCCAGCTTTCGATCCGAAAAGGATCACAGTACGCTCCTCGAGGCGATACGGCGTGCCGGCGACGCTCTTGGCGACGCCAAGTTCGTCCTGGTCGGCAGCGGCGTCCTCCAACAGGCCGTCGAATCTGAAGCGCGTCGCCTGGGCCCTACGAATAGGGTGATATTCTTGGGCGCGGTGGACGATGTCCGACCGTTGGTCAAGGCGTGTGACGCTTTCGTGCTCAGTTCGTCGGCCGAAGGCATGCCGCGGGCGGTCATGGAGGCGATGGCTTTGGGAACGCCCGTGGTATCCACCGCAGCCGGCGGTGTCCCGGAGATCGCCGAACATGAAACCCACGCGCTGATCGTGCCCACGCGCGACCCCGGTGCGCTGGCCGAAGCCCTGGTACGGATGGTTCAGGACGAAGGGTTGCGGCACCGGTTAGCCTCGAGCGCCGCGGAGCGCATCCGCGCGGATTTCGACATCGAGAACATCATAGATCGCTACGTCGCGCTGTTCGGAGAGCTGTCGGACGGCCCGAAGTAGATCGCTCTGCGTTCTTGCATACCGCCAGACCCCTGTGCCCCCCTGCTCACACTAGTTTCCCGGATGAACTGACGCTCATGGCCCACCGGATGGCAGGCGAAGAAAATCGCTCCGTCTGTCGCCGGGTGGCAAGATCGAGCCGACATCCCACGGAGCGAAGATCACGGGGTGGCGCGGTCCATCTATGAAGATGTCAAAGCTGACGCACCGGGAGAGCGGCACGACAGATGCGATTCACGCCCGCAGAGGCCGCTCTCGCTTGAATCGAGCCGTGCAAGTGGATACAATCGCGCTGATAGATCCCACAACTGGGAGGCATCGGCTATGGCCCGTCCTTCCTGTGCGCGGAGGCTGAGCCCTCCGCGCGGGTTTGTTTGGTACGTTCGGGTCATCTTTTTCGGCTCCTGATCGGCCGCATGACCAGACCCCACTCACCATCTCCGCCGGACGACACACACGATGAACCGACCCCCCGTCGATTCTCCTGGCGGTTCCGGCTCGTCGCCCTGACCATCGTCGTCACGTCCATGCTCATAGGCGTCGAAATCGTCTTGCGAATCCTCGGCATTCAGATGGGCGGCATTATCGCCATGTCCGACCCGCACACAGGCTCCACCCACATCCCCAACCGAACGCTCGTCCACGACTCCGAAGGATTCGCGGTAGTCCGCATCAACTCCCACGGCTTCCGCGACCACGAGACCACCCGCGAAAAACCACCAGGCACGTTCCGTATCGCCCTTCTCGGCGACTCCTTCGTCGAGGCGCGACAGGTCGCCCTCGAACACGCCGTCAGCGAACAACTCGAATCGCTACTCAAACCCGGAGGTCGATACGAAGTCCTCAATTTCGGCATGAACGGCTTCTCGACGGCCCAGGAACGCCTTCGACTCGAACATTTCGCGCTCCCGTTCGACCCCGACCTCGTCGTCCTGTGCGTTACGTTCACCAACGACATCCGCGACAACCACGCCGACCTCAGCTCGAGCGCACGACCTTACTACACCCTTGCCGATGGCCAACTCACGCTCGACACGTCCTTCCGCGATCAGAAAGGCTGGATGAGCCGACTCCGCGCCGGCGACAGCAGATCATGGCGCATTGCGAGCTGGATCGCCTCGAACGTCCGACTCGCCGGCGTCGCTGTCGAAGCCCTCCGCAGCCTCACACAACGGAAGCGCCACAACCCGCCCACCGGCGAAATGGCCGAGTACTACACCGGCTCCAAACGCGACCTGAACATCTACGACAAGGACCCACCCGAGGAATGGTCCGACGCGTGGGCGGTGACGGAAGCACTCTTCATCGACATCAAGAGATTATGCGACGAGCGAGACATTCCCTTCGTTGCCGTCATTCAGGCGTCCAGCCAACAGATCGACTCCGCCGCCCGCGCCCACTTCGCGGCACACGCCCCACCGCTTGACCTCGATCACCCCGAACGACGCCTGTCCGCCTTCTTCTCCGCCAACCACATCGCCCATGTGGCTCTCGGCAGCCCCTTCCGCGCCTACCGCGAGAAGACAGGCCAATACCTCCACGGCTTCGGCCAACACCTCGGCTTCGGCCACTGGAATGAAAAGGGCCACGAACTCGCGGCCCAAACCATTAGCCAATTCCTCGTCGAACAGAACCTGCTCGAAAAGCACTCAGTCAGCACCGATTAGCCACGCGCGCAGCCCCGGCCGGGAAGATGCTCGGGCTTGCTTTCTCTGAAGCGCGAAGGACGTCACGCCGACCGATTGAACTCGTCCACACGAGCGGGAACGCCGCACTCCATCCCTTCCGCTGGTGCAACCTCGAATCCACGCGCGTGTGGACGCGCGCTCAATCCGCCGGAAGACATCGATCACCCGGCGAGCCAGACCGGTGTGGCGTGGGCGCAGCCCGCGGCGGGGGCGGGCCCCCCCAACGGGGCGCGCGC
>JAJDDX010000251.1 GCA_029260055.1 Phycisphaerae bacterium | reverse complement strand
CGCGGGCGCCGCTTCGTCATCCCGTGGCGCCTCGGAGCCCTGCGGAGCCCGAGCGAGGCTTCTCAGGTCGGAAAGGCTCTTTCGCGTATCGCCGAACGCTTCTGCCATTTCCGTGCCGGAGTCGGGTTCGGGCGATCCGGGCAGCAAATCGTCGGCCTGCGCAGTAGCCTCGCTGACGACCGTGACGACGCCGGGTGCGTTCCTTGCGAGCGGCACACCTCGAGCGATCACGGAGTTCATCTCGTCGGCAAGCTCCTGAGACTGTTGAGTTTGCTGGGTCAGTCGCTCGAGTACGGCTTTGGCCCGGCGTTCGTCTTTTCCGGCACGTGTCGCCGCCGTCTTGAGCTCGTCGAGGATCGTGCGTACGTCGCCGATCAATGCCCTGACCTTCGCCGAGAGCTGCTTCCCGTTCGCCTCTCGATCCTGCATGACGTGCGACATGCTCTCGGCGCGGGCCACGACGCTCTTGACCTCGGTGACCAGGGGAGTCAGTCCGCTGCTGACGCGGCGTGCCTGGGCGACGAGCGCGGGCATATGGCGAACGCTCTGCTCGAGTTCGGCAAAACGCCGCGACGCTTCATCTAAGCGTGCCGCGAGATGCTGATCGAACTGACTCAAACCCTGCGAGAGCCTCGCGTGATGTTCGCCGACTCCGTCAGCTTGTGCGTCAGGCTCCGTCGTGGACGTAGCCCACAGGTGTGCCGTAGGAGCGCGCAATTCGTCCAGCGTTCGTTCGAGCTTCGACTCGAGCCGGATGACGCGCTGTGCCACATCACTACCGCCGGACGAGAATGCCGAGCCTTGCGCCTGATAGCCGGCGTCGGAACCGGGCGGTGGGCAAGTTGGCTCATCTACGTCACCGCCCATCAACATCTGCTTGGCGACCGAACTGATGAACCGGTCGTCGATCGTCTTGCGATCGGCGGAGTAGGCGCTCAGCAGGGCGTTGTCGCAGAGGGTATTGATGAGGCGTGGTAGGCCTTTGGATATCCGGTAGACCGTATCGATAGCGTCATCGTCGAATATCTCGCCGCTCGAAAGGCCGGCGATTTCCAAACGGTGTTGGATGTAGGCGTCCGTCGCGTCCCGGCTCAGCGCGGCCAGGTGGAAGCTCCGGAACACGCGTTGACGAAGCTGCCTGAGCTCTTGCGAGGCAAATCTCTGCTGGAGTTCCGGTTGACCCACGATGATGATCTGCAGGAGCTTGGCGTCGTCCGCTTCGAGGTTGCCTATCATGCGGAGCTGTTCAAACGCATCGATCGGGAGGTTCTGCGCCTCGTCGAGGACGAGCACGACGGGCGTGTTCAGGGAGAACTTGTTGAGCAGAAAGTCTTGCAGAATGCGCACCAACTGCGTGTTCGAGGAGCCGGGCTTGAATGACAGTTCGAATTCCGTACAGACCGACTCCATCAGATCGGAAGCGTTCTGAATCGCGTGGTTGATGGAAGCGAACGCGATCTGACTGCCGAAATGGCGCAACATGATCCGAGATACCAGCGTCTTGCCCGCCCCGACCTCACCCGTCAAAAGGGCGAACCCCTTGCGCTCACGCACGGCGTAGATCAGCGATGCCAGCGCCTCTTCGTGCTCCGGCGTGGAGTAGAAGAAGCGGGGATCGGGTGTGTTGTTGAACGGGAGTTCGCGAAGCCCGAAGAAGTCCGAATACATGGATGGTCTCTGGGCGGACGGGGCCCGCCCGGTCCGGTAGAACCGATAACTTCCGCAAGAGGATATCGGTCCCTGCGCGGGCCGTCTTGAGCACGGTTTAGGCCCCTTTCTCGGACCCACAGGCAGGAGAACCAGCGGGCCCGGCGGCGGGGGCGCAGCCCACCGATAAGATGCCGCGTCACGTCCGCCGAGGTTCAGATCGCCCCCGTGCGACCCGATAAACCGACGTCGGTATCTGATCGCGCGTGGTGCGCGCGAGCCGGAGCCGCTAAGGCCCGGAAACGTGTTCGGCTGCGGAGGTATGGAATGACCACCTACGCCCGATGGCTCATCGGGATCGCCTTACTCGCGTTGGCGTGTACGGGCTGTGCGCCCAGGCGCACGGACATCCTGCACTTCCTGCGCGAGCACGAGCACGAAGTGTCCGCCATCGAATACCGGGTCGGAATCCCGGACGTGGTACACATCAGTGCTCCGCATGTTCTCGAAATCGATAGCGAAGTGCAGCGGATCCAGCCTGACGGAAAGATCAACCTGCGCCTCCTGGGCGAGGTCAAGGTGGTCGGCATGACCGCCAAGGAGATCGCCGCCAAACTCCAGGTCTTGCTGAGCCGGTACTACATGGATCCGAAGGTGCGCGTCAGCCTGACCTACGCCAGCAAGAAGTTCTACGTCAAAGGCCAGGCCGGCGGGCTGGTCGCAAGGCAATACAGCGGCCGCGACACGTTGCTCGATGCCGTCGTCAACGCCAACGTGGATTTTCGATCGTGGATAAGCCAGGTCAAAGTCATCAGGCCGTCGCATGACGGCACAACCGTGCGAACCATCAAGGTCGACGTGTCCAGGATGCTGAAAGCCGGTGACTGGAGCCAGAACATTCTGTTGGAGCCGAACGATCTCGTGGTGATTCCACCGACGATCGGATCGTGGATCGGCCAGCGCATACGGGAACTGCTCTATCCGGTCGGACCGTTGGTCCAGGCCTACACCGCGCCGGCTTCGCTCATGGATGCTGACGAGGTGTACGGTGGCGGCGAAGACGGTACCCGAACCAATTTCGGACGGGGAATCGGAGGCCTGGGAGGGCTCCGCTAGGTAGCGAGGTAACGCCCCCGACGGGGGTTTTGGGAGTGGAAGTGCATGGGTCGTATCGCCGAGGCACTCAAACGAGCGGAAGAAGAACGCCGGGCGGCCATGGGGACCGCGCTGGCTGAGGGAGAGGACCGCGTCCACACGCCGGACCCGTTCGCGTCCGCACAGGCTGCGACACAGGTCGTGGACGTGCCGACCGAGCAGGACGAACGGACGCCGATCTCCGTGGTCGAGGGCCTGTCGGAATCACTCGTGCCGTTTCACGAGCGATCATCGCTGATTACCGAGCAGTATCGCTCTTTACGCACGCGGCTCTTGAGCCAGGATCCGCACTACGAGCATCGCACGATCGCGATTACCAGCGCGGTGCCGAAGGAAGGCAAGAGCGTCACCTCGCTGAACCTGGGCTGCATCCTCGCCGAGATCAGGCACCTTCGCGTAGCAGTCATCGACGGCGACTTCAGGCGAAGCTCGCTCGCCAAAATGCTCAACCAGCCCGAAGGACCCGGCCTTGCCGATGTGCTCAGTGGAAGGGCTGAATTCGAACAGGTCGTGCGTGAGACGCCGATTCCCAATCTGACGTTCATCCCCGCCGGCAGTACCCACCACCGATCCGCGGCGGAACTGCTGACAGCCGCCAGCGCCAAGCCGATCTTCGAGCGAATGCAGAACGAGTTCCACTATACGATCGTCGACACACCGCCGGCCACGACGGTGACGGACGTGGGGATCATCGGGCAGCTCTGTACCGGCGTCATCATGGTCGTGCGGCTCCATCGGACGGAAGAGACCGCAGCCAAGCGCGCCGCCCGGTTGCTGCAGGTCAACAACATTCCGATTCTCGGTTGCCTGCTCGTCGGTCGTGACGCCCCGCCCGGACGCTACGGTTACGGATACGGATACGCCTATAACTACTACAAGTACTACCGCTACTACCGTAAGTACGGCGACGACGACTAGGCCCCGCGGCTGCGGCAGTCTGAGCGAACGCTTATTCCAAGGATGGGGCTTACGTGTGATTGAGGGGCGCATCATCGTTTCGCTCGGCAGCGCGTGGGATTACGATCCCACGAGCAAGCACCAGATCATGAAGATCCTCGCCGAGCGCAACCGGATCGTGTGGGTCAACTACCACGGGACGCGCCGGCCGAGCGTCGGCAAGCGCGACTTCCGTGCCGCGTGCTCGACCCTGCGGCACGTGACTCGCGGCATCCGGCACGTCGATTCATCCATTGTCCAAGTGACGCCGCTGGTCATCCCCGGCGCCAAGAACCGCGTGACGCGTCGGGTGAACGATCGCATGTTGACGGCTCAGATCCGCCGCGCGATCAGGCATTTCGATCCGACCGGCCGGCACCCCGTCCAAGTCTGGTCCTTCGCCCCCGACGTGCCGTACCTCGTCGGGCGCTTCAACGAAGAACGATTCGTCTACTACTGCGTGGACGACTACAGCAAGTTCGACGACTTCGATGGTGAGCACATTCGAAAGGTCGAAGGCGATCTCATGGATCGTGCCGACAAGGTGATCACGACATCGGAGGAACTTTTCAAGAGCCGCAGCGCTCGCCGGCCCGACGCGGCGCTCGTGCGGCACGGCGTGGACTTCGATCACTTCGCGCAGGCCTGGCGAAAGGAACTGCCGCGCCCGAGCGATCTCGCGTCCATGAATTCGCCGGTGTTCGGCTTCTTCGGCCTGATTCACCACTGGGTGGACGTTGATCTGCTCGCCGGCGTGGCGAAGCGGCGACCCGACTACACCTTCGTCCTGATCGGTGATGCCAAGGTCAACGTCTCGGTGCTGAAGTCGCTGCCCAACGTGAGGCTGCTCGGACGCAGGCCCTACGAGAGTCTGCCGGCCTACTGCGCGGCATTCGACGCCGGTTTGATGCTCTTTGCTCAGAACGAGATGACGCAGAACGTCAATCCGATCAAGATGTACGAGTACCTCGCGGCCGGTCTGCGCGTGGTCTCCACGCCGCTGCCCGAGGCGCGACGGTATGCCGACGCGATCACGTTCGGCCGCGACGCGCGAACGTTTGCCGAGGCCTGCGACCAAGTGCTCGCGAGGTCTCACGATGACGGACGCGAGGCCGTCAGCCGGCTCGTGGACTCGGAATCCTGGCGCACCAAGGTCGAGGACCTTTCGACGATCGTCATGGCGCCACGGGGCGCGACGACCGCGCCGAAAGCCGTTCGGCGGGAACGACTCGCTCTGCGCGGCCAATCAGGACGCCGCGTGGACCTGCCGCCGGAAGCGCCGGAGCGGGTGGTTGCCGGGTCCGCCGCCGACGATTAGCATGCGGGCTGTGTCGAGATACCGTCTTGCCTCAGGACGTGCTGACATGCGAAAGCTCACAGTGACACTACTACTGCTCACGGCGGTCGTTCTTATCGGCTGTGGGACGGGCTCCGTCACGGATTTCCCCAACCGTCTCGTCGGTGCCGACGGTCAGGAGTTCTTCCTCGAAGACCTGGAAGCCATCGCGAACCACACCACGCTGACTTCCGATGAAAAGCGCGAGCGATTCCGCGACCTCGGTATCGAGGATGAAGAGCTCATCGACGCACTATTGGGCCTGTAACGCGGGCCGGCCAACTCCTGCTTGACACTCCCTACGGGCGACCTAGCATTCAATGTGGGTGCTGATCACGCTGCCGATGAGGTGCCGGTTTGCAGAGGATGTGCGGAAAACCATGTTCACCGGAATCGTCGAGTCCGTCGGGACCATTGCCGAAACCAGGCCGGTGCCTGGCGGAAGGCGCCTGCGCATTGCGGTCGGTCCGTGGGCGAGCGAATGCCGGCTCGGCGCCAGCGTAGCCGTCAGCGGCGTCTGTCTGACCGTCACATCCACCTCGAGTGAATTGCTCGAATTCGACGTCATCACCGAAACGCTCGATACGTCGACGCTCGGCGCCAAGCGGACCGGCGACCGCGTCAATCTAGAGCGTGCCCTGCAGGTTGGCGACCGGTTCGACGGCCACTTCGTGCAGGGGCACGTAGATGGTAAAGCCACCGTGGCGCATGTGCGATCGAGCGCCAAGGAATGCGTCATCGAACTCGCCCTGCAGCATGGACTTCGCCCCTACATCATTCCGAAGGGCTCCGTGGCGATTGACGGCGTCTCATTGACCGTCGCGAGCGTCCGTAGCGGCTCGTTTACCGTGGCGCTCATCCCCACCACGCTCGAGGGTACGACGCTGTCGGCGCTGTCCGTCGGCGCCGAAGTCAACATCGAATCCGACATGATCGCTCGGACCATCGTTCATCACCTCGCCGGCATGAAGACCGGCGGCGGGTTGACGTCCGAGTCGCTGCGTGAGGCGGGCTACCTATGACGGCTCACATCACAGACCCGGCGGCCTCCGCGATTCGGCATCCGATCAAACCACTGATAGGCGTGACCATGGGCGACCCGTGTGGCATCGGGCCCGAGGTCGTCGTCAAGGCTCTTGCCGATACGGACGTGCGCTCGCGTGGGCGTTTTCTGATCTACGGCACGGACGAGGCTCTGTTTGAAGCCGCTCAGCGCACGGGGATCAAGCCGTTTTGGTTCCGTGTGGCGTCTGAACACGCAGGGCGCATCGACACCGGCGTGGTGGTGGCGGACTTCGATGATTACGCGGGCTACACATGGGCCCCGGCGCGGCCCAGCCGCGACGGCGGAGCGGCGTCGCTTGACTTCGTCGATGCCGCTATTGAAGCCGCGCGCGACGGTGTGATCGATGCGATCGTGACCGGCCCGATCCACAAGACAAGCTGGAAGATGGCCGGCTGCAAGTTCCCCGGACACACCGAGAAGCTCGCCGATGCATTCAAGACGCCGCGATTCACCATGGCGTTCGTCGGTGGCGGCCTCTGCGTGGCGCTCGCCACGATCCATATTCCGCTGTTCGAGCTTCGCAACAAGTTCAACATAGGCATGGTCTTTCAGCCCATCGACCTGCTGAACCGAGCATTATGCGACTGGTTCGGCGTCGAGCATCCGCGCATCGCGGTAGCCGGCCTGAATCCCCACGCGGGGGAGAGTGGTCGATTCGGCGACGAAGAGGGCCGCGTCATCGAGCCGGCCATGCAGATGGCGAGGAACACCGGTATCGACGTGTCAGGCCCCTTCCCGGCTGACAGCCTTTTCACGGAGCGTGTGCGCAAAGGGTACGACGGAATCGTCGCGATGTACCATGATCAGGG
>JAJDDX010000026.1 GCA_029260055.1 Phycisphaerae bacterium | reverse complement strand
CGGGGTTGCCTGGGAGCCTGAGCGAACAGTGGAATGTTTGCGGGACCTCAGGCTGTCAGTGCAAGGATCCTCACCAGCCGAAGAAACATGGGCCGTACTATCAATTGAGTTTCACCGTGGCCGGGAAGAGCTCGACGATGTTCATCCAGCAGCAGGATTTGCCCGAGGTCCGACGGCGCATCAAGCGGTATCACCAGTTCAAAACCTTGACCACCAACTGGGTTCAAGCCTGTCTGGCCCTGGCGCGGACCCAGGGCTTTCGGAGTCCGTCGTGAGGTTGGCCCTCCCCGAGGTGTTCACCGGGTGTAAAAAAAACGCCTCACACAGCTCGCCCGCGAGACCGGGTTTCAGAAACGTGCGGGCAGGCTCACGCCCTATGATTTTCTGGTACTGCTGACGCTGGGACAACTGGGCATGAAACATCCTTCGCTGGGAGGAATGAGTGCGGTCCTCAGGACGCGCATGAGCCGGGAAGCCTTGCATCAGCGGTTTACCGCCTCTGCGGCGGCGTTTCTCCATCGGTGCTTGCAGGAGGTGCTGCGGCACAAACTCCGACCGCCTATAATCCCCACGAAGCTGCTACGGCCCTTTTCCCGCGTCTGGGTGGTGGATAGCTCAAGTTGGGATGTCCATGAGACACTGCGGGTGGCCCTACCGGGCTCAGGGGGAAATGCTTCAAAAGCCAACTGCAAAATCCAATTGGCCTATGACTACAAGCACGGGGCCTTGCGGTTTCTCGATGAGACGGCCGGCACGGTTCCAGATAATCGCTACACAGAGCAGCTTCCCGCTCTGCTCCAGAAGCAGGATCTCCTCCTCATCGACCAAGGGTATTTCAAGCTGGAGACCTTCCAAGCCATCATGGGTAAGGGGGCCTACTTTGTGACGCGCTTACTTCCCAATACCACCGTCCAAGCAGCCGACACGGCGGCACCCATTGATCTCCCACGGGTCTTACCCCAGTGTCGGGAATCGGTCTATACCCGGTCGGTCACCCTGGGACAGGGCCTGCGGCGCACCTCGCCTTGTCGCTTAGTTTGCCTGCGGGTCAGCGAGCAGGTGGCCACGGAGCGACGGCGGCGCATGAAGTGCCACGCGCGGCGAAAAGGCCGACCCCTTCGCCATCGCCAATTGCAGAGCTGTGACTGGACGATCTTTATCACAAACGTGCCGGAGGCACAGCTGCCCCTCTCTATGGTCCATGCCCTGTATACGATACGGTGGCAGATCGAATTGATCTTTAAGCAACTCAAATCCATTGTGCGCGTGCACCAGTCGGCCACCACCAACAGCCATCGCTTGCGCTGCGAACTCTACGGGAAATTGATTGTCGCCGTGTGGATCCATCGCCTCCACGCTCGGGCTCATCCCACGCCCTGGCCGACCCCGCACCAAGAAATTAGCTTGGAGAAGTTCTACAAGCGCCTACAGGAACGGGCGTTCACCTTGACCCAGTTATGCCTGATCTCCTGGGCCCGGGCCAGGGATTACTTGTGCTGCGAACTCCCGCGCCTCCTCCCACACTGCGTGAAACACCGACAACCCTCACGATGCTCCACGCTCGAAATGCTGGAAACCGGGTTCGACCCTCAGCTCTATCGGGGGAACCCCAATGCTTAGCTTCACAGCTATGGGCAGACGCCCCCTGCTCGCTCAGCGATGGTGTTTTGAGGAGCGACGCCCCGCTGGGGTCGCTCCCATTCTGAAAGAAGATCATAAAAAGGGGAAGCGTCCCTTTTTAGGAATTGTATGATGCAGGGTTTCGGCCCCGCCGACGAGATCCTTTTGTTTCGGCAAACGGAGGCAAAACCATTCTTGCCCGTGCGCGACCCCAAGGGGGCATAAGCGCTAAGCTTATTTATTGTTAAAAAACAGTCGTCTATCTATAATGGTGGCTTCAACTACTCATGCGATGAGGCTACTATGGATGAACAAAAGATTGTATCGGTCGGCGAAGATGAAGATTGGGAGACCTTGGTCCGCTTTCTCCCCGACGATTGGCGAGAGAAAGGGAAAGAGCTCGGAGCCTTTAAACGAGAGTTGCGGAGTTTCCAAAATTCGGAGGCAGTGCTTCGCTCCCTGCTCATCCACCTTATTGATGGGTGCTCCCTCCGGGAAACCGCCGCCCGGATTCGAGTCGGGGGCATTGCCACCGTCACGGATGTGGCCTTGCTGCACCGCTTGAATCAGGCCGGTGAGTGGTTTCGCTGGTTAGCCACCGAGCTGATGAAGGACTGGCTGCCCCGGCTTCCCACCGCCGTATTGCCCAAGGGGGTCAACCCAAGAATTGTGGATGGCACCCATATTAGCGAACCAGGCAGCACCGGCTCGAATTGGCGCATTCACTATTCGATAGGGCTGGGCTCCTTGCGGTGCGATGAAATGAAAGTCACCTCTCCACAAATTGGAGAGACCTTTAAAAACTTCCGTGTGCAACCAGGAGATTTGTTAATCGGGGACCGAGGGTACAGCCATCGCCCTGGGGTCGAGTATGTCATTCGCAAAAAGGGCCATGTCATTGTTCGCCTGCATACCAGCAATTTCCCCTTGTTCCGGCGTGCTGGGGGGACCTTTGACCTGTTGGGGCATTTGCGCACACTTCGCGGGACACAAGCCGGTGATTGGGCAGTACGGTTGAAAGGGCACAAACTCGTGACCGCCGGGCGAGTCTGCGCCATTAAAAAAAACAAGGTGGCGACCGAACGCGCACAAACAAAAGTCCGGAAAGAAAGTGGGAAAAAAGGGCACAACGTAAAACCGGACACCCTGGAGGCCGCGGGCTATATCTTTGTCTTCACTACCCTGCCCAAACACATGACGACCCCGTCAGCGGTTTTGGAAATCTATCGCGAGCGTTGGCAGATTGAATTGGTCTTTAAGCGACTCAAATCCCTGATTGCTTTAGGCCATCTTCCTAAGCAAGATCCCGTGGGTTCCAAAGCGTGGATTCATGGCAAACTCTTTGCGGCTTTTTTAATCGAAGCCGTCATCCATGCTGGAGAGCGTTTTTTCCCCTGGGGGTTCCCGCTTCCAAAGGGAGTCGAATAAGAATCGCTGTCTCTGGCGAGAATTTTCTTTCATGCGGGCTGTGGTATCCCAGGCCGTGAATCCACACATGGGATTATGGCAGTGCGTCAATGATTGGCGGGAGATCTCGATGATGCTAAGGGAGAACCCGAGAAAATGAAGAATGCAAATGGATTATTGATTTTATTTGTCAGCAATTAGCAGAATTTAAGCTTAGCGCTTATGCCCCAAGGGGGGCCCTGGGCCATTCCCCCGAATCCTTCGACCAGCTCAGGACAGGTCAAGATGGCGAGAGAACTCGTGGAGTTTATCCTGGGTCCTTCCCGAAGGACTCAGACAGCTCTCGCCGAGAGGCGGGATTCGGGGGGATGGCCCAGTCACGCCCAACGCAGGAGGCGGAAGAGAACCACATAATTTTGAACGATTGAAGCCCATTGGTTTGGAGCGAATTGTTCTATCGAACAAGCTGGAGTTTTGGGATCAATCGCAATTTTTGTGGAGGCGATGCCTCGTGTGGGCTTCCTCTTCTTGTGTAGCTGCACGATCTCATAGTGCCTCTTCCCGCGCAACATGGGCCACTGACGTCTGGAAAAGGCAGCATGAGATGCTGCAGCTACAGGAAAGACTTGACCACGCGATGCGGTCGAAAGGGGAGAAGGGTGCCATTGGTTGGGGAGCCCATCACGGGAACCAAACGAGGGGTTCGCCTGCCTCCACCAAAATTGCGACTGATCCGAGTTTTGCTTTGAAGGGTTTTCTTTCTAGTGGTATCCCGCCTTCGGATGCGACGGAGCCGGAGCCACGAATCGACTTCTCGGCGAGAGCTGTTTGAGCCCTTCGACAACAGCCTCAGAATAAACTCCGCGAGTTCTCTCGCCATCGTATTCGGGGTGTAGGTGGAGGCACCCGGAAGAGAATGGTAAGCTTTTCCACCATTCTCTGGAGGGCCGCAGACGGGCGGAAATGGTTTTGGGTCCTTTTGCCGAAACAAAAGGATCTCGTCGGCGGGGGCGACACCCTGCATCTAATAGATCTCCCCCTACACCTTCCCTAGTCCCATCAATATTGTGACTTTTTTGAACATTCCCTCCTGCAAATGCTATCTGTTTCATCTTGGGCATATTTTTATCATTGGAGTAAATTGTTCAAGGGCCCAAAATTAAAAACGCGATGATGATCATTCGTTCGTTCAATAATACCTGGGTGCCGAGGTGTCGGGTGGCTGTCAGTCTTCTGATCCTTGTCGGGATGCTGGTCGGGTGTGGGCAGAATGCTCAGGAATCTTCAACCGGTGCGCAGTCCGAAGACATTTCGGCCAAGGAGTTATATTATTTCACCTGGTCAGATTATGTGGATCAGGAATTGCTTGACGGATTTGAAACTCAAACAGGAATTAAGGTAGTCGTCGATACGTTTAGTAGCAATGAGGAGCTCTTGGCCAAAGTGCAAAGTGGGGCCACTGGGTATGATGTGATTGTGCCGTCAGATTTTATGGTCTCGATTATGGCGAAACAGGGA